>JAJDAR010000402.1 GCA_029261775.1 Deltaproteobacteria bacterium
GCGTGCCGGTCCGCCCCACGTTTCGCGGTCGTCCGTTGAGGAGCTACCGTTCCCGGCGTTCGTGAGGAGGCTCTGAGCCTTTCCAGGAGCCCCGATGCCCTACCAACCGATCCCTGAGCTGCAGGTCGAGCAACGCGGTCCCGTCGCCATTCTGACGATGAACAACCCCTCGATGCGCAACGCCTTCTCGGACGACATGCACGTGGGGATGCGCGAGATCTGGGAGCACTTCGCGCTCGACCCCTCGGTTCGCTGCATCGTCCTGACCGGCGCCGGCAAGGCCTTCAGCGCAGGCGGGAACATTGCCGGCTTCATCCGGGACTACGAGGATCCACAGCGCCGCCGCGAAACCCTGCGCGGTGCACGCCGATTGCTGGACGCGATGACCGAGTGCCCGAAGCCGATGATCGCCGCCGTGAACGGTCCCGCCGTGGGCCTCGGGTGCAGTGTCGCGGTGAGCTGCGACGTGGTCTTCATGGCCGAGAGCACCTACATGGCCGACCCCCACGTGAGCCTCGGCCTCGTGGCGGGCGATGGGGGCGCGGCCACGTGGCCCCTCATGATGAGCCTTCTCAAGGCCAAGTACTACCTGCTGACCGGCGACCGCATCCCGGCGGCCGACTGCGTCGACCTCGGGCTCGCCAACTTCGCCGTGCCCGACCCGAAGCTGCTCGAGGAGGCTGTGGCGCTCGCGGATCGGCTCGCCCGGCAACCCCAGCAGGCGTTGGAGGAGACGAAGCGGGCGGTCAACCTCCATCTCCAGCGGGCCATCCAGGCGGTTGCGCCGTTCGCCCTGGCGGCCGAGGCCGAGTCCTTCTCCACGGAAGATGTCCGCCGAACCATCGAGGGCTTCAAGAAGAAGATGTGAAGCCCGCTCCGATCTCGGGATCGACCGGCAGTCGAAGGACGGCGACGCGCCTCCTGGACGCCTCGTCTACTTGAACGGAACTCCGCGCGGCCCGGTGATCACGATGAAGGTCGCGTACTGCACGGTGTCGTTTCCGGAGGACGCGACCCATGCGTAGCTCGGCTTCCAGTACGACTGGCCCACCGGGGCGCCTGGGCTCGGGCCGTTGACCTTCTCGTTGCTGCTGCTGAGCTTCTTCCAGGTCGAGCCCGAGGCGATCGTCCAGCCGTTCTTGAGCGACACCTCGTAGCTGTCGTTGCCCTTGTCGTCGCCGACCGTGCCCCACGCGTTGCCGTGGAAGCCCTCGATCGCGGCGCCCTGGCTGGTCGAAGAGAAGTAGCCGAAGACGGCGTCGTTGCCCTCGTGGACTCCGTTGCAGCGGTCGGCGTTTCCGTCGAACCCGCAGTGGACGACCTTGACGTCGTCCTGATCGAGCTCGATCCAATCCATTTCCGGGGCGAGGTCGAAGCTGTAGGAAGCGGACTCCCATCCATCGGGCGTCTTGACGCGCACCGAGGCCTGCTGGTGGAGGTAGCCCGTCAACGATGCGGGGATCTTCGTGCCGACCATGGTCGGTGTCCATTCGAGGATCTCGAGGTTGGCGGTCTGATAGCTGCCATCGAAGCGGCGGTAGCGAAGGCTCACCACGCCGGTCGTCGGGCCGAAGCCCTTTCCGATCCAGGCCATCACGCCGCCCGGCTTGCCGAAGCCGAAACGTTTCTCGATCACCGGCTTCTGGATCAGGCCCTTGCAGTCGATCTTGGCGCAGAGCTCTCCGACGCTGACCTTCGGGCCCTTGGGCTTGAGCGGAAGGTCCAGGGCCGGGCCGATCTCGATGTTTCCGCCGCCATTCGACGTCTGGACGACGAGCTGGGTGGTCGCGCTGCTGGTGCAGTTGGGCTTGGTGCCGTGGCTCGCCCCGGTGATCTGGATCGTGTACGTGCCTGCGCTCGCGTAGCTGTGCACGACGTTCTTCGGGGTGGTCGCAAAGCCCATCGCCGGCGAGGTGTTTCCGTCACCGAACACGACCTTCCAGCCGCAGTTTTGCGAACCCCCGCGGGTCGCGGTGACGGTGACGTCCTGGTTCGGGGCGGCCGGATTCGGATTCGCCTCTACGCTGAGCAGCGCGGAGCCGGAGGCCGCCTGGGCGACGCCCAGGAGCAGGAGTACCAGGATTCCGAAATACGTGTCCGTCCGAAGCACGGCAGACCCTCCCTTACTTGAACGGAACACCGCGGGGTCCCTCCACGGTGATCCAGGTGGAGTACCAGACCTTGTCGGCAGGCGACACGTTCCAGGTGTAGCTGGGGGTCCAGGTGGCGAGGCCGACCCCGGCGCCGTTGCTCGGGCCATTGACCCACTCGTTGCTGCTCGTGCCCCACTTGTCGGTCCGGGTCCACGAGATGACCCAGCCGTTCTTGACCTTGATCTCGTACTTGTCGGTGCCCTGGTCGTCCCCGATGGCCCCGATCTTGTTCATGTGGAAGCCCGGGATCGGGGGGTCACCCGGGTTGTCGAGCATGTCGCACGCGTTCAGGTTCGCGTCGTCGTCGCAGTGCACGATCCGCACGTCGTTCCGGCTCAGGTCGACGGAATCGAGGGTCGGATGCAGCGCGAAGGCGTATGCGGGGCTCTTCTTGCCCAGGCTGTTGGTGAGGACGACGGACGCGGTCTGGTCCTGGAAGCCCTGGAGGCTCGCCGGGATCTTGGTGCCCACCATGCCGGTGGTCCACTCCAGGATCTCGAGGTCTGCCGTCTTCGTGGCGTTCTTCCAATCCTTGTACGTGAGCGTCATCTTGCCCGCGGAGCCGAAGCCCCGGCCCTTGAACGCAACCACGCCGCCGGGCTTCGTGAAGCCGAAGTGGCCCTCGACCTTCGGCAGGTACGTGAGCGCGCCACAGTCGACCTTCTGGCAGAGCTCGGTCAGACCGAACTCGGGGCCCGGGTCGCCCTTGGGCTTGAGGACGGGGCGATCCACCGCCGGGCCGATCTGGACCGTTCCGCCGCCTCCGCCGTTCGACGTCTCGACGACGATCTGGGTGCTCGCGCTGCCGGTGCAGTTGGGCTTGTTGCCGTGGCTCGCCCCCGTGACCTGGATCGTGTAGGTGCCGTTCGCCGTGTAGGTGTGCAGCGCGTTCTTGGTCGGATCCGGAAAACCCATCGGAGCCGAGCTGCCGCCGTCGCCGTAGATCACCTTCCAGCCGCAGTTCTGCGTGCCGCTCTTGGTCGCGGTGATCGTGACCTGCTGGTTCGGTGCGGCGGGATCCGGCGCCGCCGTGACGCTCACCAGGCTGGCGGCATTCGCCGAGCCGGCGACGAGCACCATCGCGAGGGACAGAGAGAGTCGGTGGAGAACGCGCATGGTCATGCCTTTCTTTGCCTGGGTGTGAGGAGGGGACAGTGAGACTCGGGGGGGGGCGCCTAGCGGCCCTCGATCTCGCGGAGCAGCTTCGCGGCCTGCTCGTCGATGGCCTGGGCTTCGCTCGGGCTCGCCGTCTCGGCATCCTTCATGAGCTTCGCGGCCTGCGCGCGGATCTGGTCGGTGCGGCCCTGGTCCTTCGAGAACTGGCGGATCTTCGCCAGGGTCTTCTCGTTCTCGCGCTCGAGCTCGCTCTGCTGCTGCGAAGCGAAGCGCCGCTTCTCGGAGGCGACCTGGTCGGCGATGCGCCGGGCCTCGGCCTCGAAGCGCTGGGCGGCCTGCTTCATGCGCATGTCGTTCGCGGGCCCGCTGGGATCGGTGGGCGTGATGCCGGCCGGCGCCATTCCTCGCTTCGGGGTCTGGATGCCCGTGGGCGCCACGCGCTGCAGGCCTCGTTCGGCCTCGGCGGGGGCGGCGGTGGGCTCCTCGATGCGTCGCATCGTGTCCCTCGTCTTCTTCATGGCCGGGCGAGTCGGGGCCGGCGCCATGGTGGGCTCGCGGCTCGGGGCCGCTCCCGGTCGGGCGGCGGGGCCGATCTTCGTGTCATGGGCCTCGGTCGCAGCGCGCGTCTGGGCAAAGGCGATCGGGCCCACCATCAGCAGGCAGCCGACCGAAGCCACTGCGGCGCCGCGGACGAAGGAGACGAGGGAAGCCGGGTTGCGCATGGGAACCTCCTGGGCGGCGATCGAGCCGCTGCGTGGGACGCCGTTGAGTCGACGGCCCGAACGGACAGGTTCAAACGAATGTGGGGGAGCCGATCGGAATGCGCCCGCATGCCAGACGGACCCCCGTGGGGCACAGGGGGCCGCCTGGGGCGTCGGGGCACGCCGCAGGGGCCGAACCGAGCGGTCGGTCCTAGCTTCCGGGGCGATGCACCCGCACGTCGGCCCCGATCGGGACCTCGTGGACCGCGGCGCATAGGGTTGGGGCCGCAGCCATGGCGGATTTCCAGATCTCGGCGCGTTCGAGCCGGGAGATCAAGGTAGGGCGCAACCGGAAGACCGTGGCCCGGTTTCGCGCCGGGCGGTGGATCGGGGACCTGAAGGGGGAGGTCGAAGGGGCCGCCTGCGCGATGAAGCTCCCCGCGCCCTGGCGGGGCATGCGCTACCGGCTCCAGCAGCAGGGCAGGGAGCTCGCGAGCGCGTCGAAGCCGAAGCTGCGGGGCGGGCTCGCGGTCTTCGATCTCGAGATGCCCGGCCGCAGGCTCGAGCTGCTGGCCCAGGATCGATCCGGCCTCGTCTGGGTCCTCTCCGAGGCCGGCGCCGAGTGCGCGCGCTACGCCCAGCGCGAGTTCGGGGAGCAGGACGAGTGGACGGCGGACTTCGTGTCGCGTGAGGAGACACCTGCGCTCGCGGCGTTCGTCGCGTGGCTCGTCCTCGAGGCGCGCCCCTTCTACACACGCTGAAGGAACCGGGTCGCTAGCCGTCTGCGCCCTCGCTCGTGGCGGCGCGGCGTCGCCCGAGCCGGGTGGCGACGAAGCCGAGCGGAAGCGCGATCGCCAGACACAGCCCCACGCCGATCAGGGCGCCCAGGGACGGACTGCGCACGAGGCTGAAGCGGTCCGGGTCCTCGGGGTCGATCCAGCAGGTTGCGGTGCTCCCGATCGGGAAGGCCCGGAGCTCCTGCACCGACCGCGTCGCGAGCCCGGCATTCCAGCCGGCGGTGATGCGACGCTCTCCCCCGGTCCGGACCGCGACCGCGGCCAGCGGATGGGGCTGGATCGTCGGCCGGGTACTGCCCGTCGTCCCTCGCCCCCGCCTCGACCCCTCGACCAGGCTGCCGAGCACGCGGTGGTCGAGGATCTCGCAGTCCGTCTCCTCGAAACGGAGATAGGGCTCCGCCATCGAGCCGACCAGGTCGCCCGCCAACGCGACGCAGACGAGGACGATGGCGAGCGCGGCGCCCCGCGCCACCCGATCCAGACGCCGCGTCGTCGACTCGCCACGACGCCGGCGCACGAGCAGGAACCACCCGAGGGCGACGAGCGCAGTGGGCAGGAACGCGGCGAAGAAGCGCAGCGGATCCGTCAGGTCGGCGTACGCAGGCTCGCCGGCTCTCTCCTGGTAGAGCCCGAGCACGCGCTCCTCGCGTGCGGGCAGGTCGATCACGGACACGTCGATGCCGAAGCCTCCCGCGACCAGATCCGCCACGGCCCGGTCGGGGCGCGCCAGGACTTCGAGCTGGAGCCTGCCCTGTCCACCTGCCGGCAGCGCGAGCCAGGGCCAGCGGACCGTGCTCGTCGGACCCGGAGGTCGGCCCGTCTCGACCTGGCCAGCGTGCGACGCGCCGACGAAGAGCACTCCGCTGTCGAGCACGGCGCGCAGCTCGACGACCCGGTCCCTCGACGTCGGGTTGTCGACGACTACCGAGACCATGCCGACCTCTCCGGGCTGGATCGGATCGCCCTCCAACGTCAACGCGGAGGCGTCGTGCCGTCCCGCCGCACCCGCCGCCCGAACCAACCAGTCTTCTCGTCCGCGCGGTGTGACGCCCCCCGTCTCGAGAAGGGGCCGGCCCCCCGCATGGCGTTCGAGCAGCGCACGGCCCGGGCCGCGAACCAGATCGGCGACCGTGCGGCCCGCCTCGTTCGTCGCGTGCACGTCTGCGCCGGCCTCGAGCAGCAGCTCGACCAGCTCGGCGGCGTCGTCCCCGCGGTGCATCAAAGGGGTGAAGCCGTGCTGCGTGCGCGCGTTGGGGTCGGCTCCGGCCGCGAGCAGGAGCCGGGCGACCGCAACGTCCGAAGAGCGCATCAGCAGTGTCCGCCCGGCCGGGTCCGCGGCGTCGGGGTCGAGGCCGGCGTCCAGCAGGGCGCCCACCATCTCCGCACCTCGGGCCCGGTGGAGGACCGGGTTGCCCGAAGAATCGAGCGCCGCCGGGTCGCCCAGCCCGCGCCGTGCGAGCTTGTGCGCGAGACCGACGTCGCCGGCCTCGATCGCCTCTCCGAGCGCGCCGACCCGGCGCCCGAGCTGTTCCCAGCCCGGCGCCCAGGCCGCGAGCACGCCTCCGGGCGCCGCGGGCAGCAGGGTCGCCCCGGCGCCCGCGATCATCGCGAGACCGATCACGAAGAGCGCTGCGTACTGGGGGCCGGCGAAGAGGTGCCGCGCACCGCCGAGCGCGAGGTAGATCCCCCCGCACGCGAGCGCGGCCCCGAGCGGAGCGAGCACGGCCGCGACCGGAGTCGTTGCGAAGTCCCGCAGCACGAAGTAGAAGGCAGCCGTGGTGGCCAGCGGAACCAGGCATCCCCCGCGCCGCCGGCCTTCGTCACCGGACCCGCCGGGCGGGAGCCGCACGGCGCCCGCCTCCGGGTCTCTCGCCTCCATGGCCGGAGGGTATCGCGGAGCCTTGCGCGGCCCACCGTACGGACCGCCACTGAAGTCAGATGCACTTCTTCCGCTCCCGGGAGGATTCGGAGGGCGGGTCGGCGGGGTGGGCTTGTCGTCACGGTCGCCGAGGCCGACGCGTTGGCGCAGTTCCGCTGGGTCGAGCGCAAGAGGAAGCTGGAGCGGGGCGCCTGACACCCCGGCGGTTGCGCCTCGTTCCCATCACCACTCGACGGGCATCGAGTCGATCCCGTCGATGAGCGCGCTGCGCATGAACACCGGCTCGCTTCCGGGCGCCAACCGCAGGCTCGGCAGGCGCTCGAGGATGCACGCGAGCGTCGCCTGGATCTCCATCTTCGCGAGGTTGGCGCCCAGGCAGTAGTGGGGCCCGAAGCCCAGGGCGAGGTG
>JAJDAR010000403.1 GCA_029261775.1 Deltaproteobacteria bacterium
CGGCTCCGGGCGTTGACCCGGCGGGCGTCGGCCCCTGAGGGCTCGTCGGCCGAGTGGGTCCGCTGCGATCTCTTCTCGGTGTCGGATGTCAGCGCGGCCCTCGAGGGCGCCGACGTGGCGGTCTATCTCGTCCACTCGATGCTCCCCTCGGCACGCCTCACCCAGGCCTCCTTCGACGACCTCGATGTGCTGCTCGCCGACAACTTCGCCCGCGGCGCCGAAGCCGCCGGGGTCCGCCACATCCTCTATGTCGGCGGCTTCGCGCCGCGCGACCAGGCGCTCTCCCGACATCTTCGCAGCCGGCGCGAGGTCGAGGAGGCATTGCGCAGCCGCGGAGCCGGTGTAACGGCCCTGCGCAGCGGCATCATCGTCGGACCCGGAAGCTCTTCGCTCTGGATCCTCGTGAACCTCGTCCGTCGCCTGCCGGTCATGGTCCTGCCGCGCTGGACTCGCTCCCGCACCCAGCCGATCGCACTCGACGATCTGCTGCGCGCCGTGCGCCGCGTGCTCGCCGAGCCCGGCGCGTGGAAGGGCAGCTTCGATGTCGCGGGTCCGGACATTCTGACGTATCGCGAGATGATGCAGGAGACGGCCGCGATCCTCGGTCTGCGACGGCTCATGATCACCGTGGGATTGCTCTCGCCGAAGCTCTCGCGCCTGTGGGTGACGCTCTTCGGCAGCGCGCCGGCCTCGCTGGTCAAGCCGCTCGTCGAGAGCCTTCGTCACGACATGGTCGCGGAGCCGAACCCGCTCCACGATTGGCTCCTCGAGGACGCGGCACCGTTCCGCGTCGCACTCCGACGCAGTCTGGACGAGCGAGCACGGCCGACGCCGCCCCCGTCGAGCATCCAGCTGGGCACGGCCGAGCGCGGCCGACTCCGGGCGGCTCGCACCGTGCGCTCGGTGCAGCGGCTCCCCCTTCCGGCCGGACGAAATGCCGCATGGGTCGCCGAGGAGTACCTCCGGTTCCTTCCGAAGCTGGCCGGACGCTGGCTGCGCGTGGACGCCGGCGACGAAGACGCGGTGCGCTTCCGGCTCGAGCCCTCCGGCCGCACGCTTCTCGAGCTTCGCTATGCGCGCGATCGCAGCAGGGAGGACCGCGCCGTGTTCACCGTCGTCGGCGGAGACCTGGCCCGGGCCGGGGATGGCCGAGGCCGCCTCGAGTTCCGCGAGATCACCGGCGGGACGGAGGTGATCGCTGCCGTCCACGACTTCGAGCCCGCCCTGCCCTGGTTCGTCTACAACCTGACCCAGGCCCGCGTCCACCTCTGGGTCATGAGCCGCTTCGCGCGGCATCTTCGGGGCGCACAGAACGACAGCTGAGCACGCGACTCGGCTGACGCATGCGCACTCCGGCCTCACCGCGGACGTCGCTCCGCGCCTGACCGCGGACATCGCTCCGCGACTCGTCGGGGACATCGCTCCGCGCCTCGCCGGGGACCTCGCTCCGCGATGGAGAGAGTGGTATCAACCGCGCCCGGAGGTCGGGTTGGCAGACGAGGCGCGCCGCTGGTGGGGAGATCGGGTCCTGGATGTGGGCGAGACGCTCCGTTGGGTCCTCGGCCCTTCCACGGTGTGGGTCTCGCGCAGGCGCGCGGAGTGGGTGCTCTTCCACGAGCTCGCGGACGACCCGCTGGCCGACGCCCTGGAGATCGGAGCGGCCTGCGAAGTTGACGAGCCCGGCGATCGCGGCGCGATCCCCTTGCGTTTCGCCGGCGCCGAGACCGGCGCAGAGGGCCTCCGCCTCCAACCACGCCTCGCCGACCGGTCCGTGGTGTCGCGCCCCGAGGATGCGTTCTCGGTGCTCCCCGGCGAGGAGGTCACGGTCTACGTCGGCTCGCCGATCTGGCTCTCGCTCGAGCTGTTGCCCGGTCCCCAGCGCATGGCCGAGCTGCCCCTGCTCCGCGCCTCGGACACCTGGTTCGGAGCCTCGACGCGGGACGGCGAGCTGTGCTTCGCCTCGCGCACGCGCTGCCGCTTGCGCCTCGAGGACGTGCGGTGGACCCCGCATCGGGCGGTGACCGCCGTGACGATCCGCAACCCGGCAGGCTCTCCACTGCCGATCGAGCGCATCTACGTTCCGGTTCCCGTGCTCTCGCTCTGGGCCCACGAGAGTGGAATGCTGCGGACCGCGAGCGTCGTCTACACGCGCGAAGACGACGACGCGGAGCTCGCGCGCTTCCACGTCGTCGAAGAAGGCCTCCCCGCGGCCACCCAGCTGGCGAGCCCCCGGCGCGAGCCCGGCCGCGGCCTGGTACGCGCCTTCGCCCAGCTCCTCTAGACCGGACCGGAGGATCCCCTCATGGACCAACTCGCTACGCAGCTGCCGAGCTGGCTGAGCCTCGGGTTGCTGGGCACGTCGCTGCGCGCCCTGGCGCTGGTGGTGGCCGGTGCGCTGCTCGCCCGGCTCCTCAGCCGGGCTCTGCGCCGCCTGCTGGCCGATCGCCTCGCCGCGAACCGGCTGCAGCTGCTCCGGCGTCTGATCGGCTACACGGTATTCGGCTTCTTCGCCACGGCGGCGTTGCACCAGCTCGGCTACGACCTGTCCATCCTGCTCGGTGCAGCGGGCATCCTCGGCGTCGCCATCGGCTTCGCCTCGCAGACCTCCGCGTCGAACCTGGTCAGCGGGCTCTTCCTGATCGGGGAGCATCCATTCGGTGTGGGTGACGTGATCCGGATCGGCGACACCACCGGCGAGGTCATCTCCCTGGACCTGCTCTCCGCCAAGCTCCGGACCTTCGACAACCTCTTCGTGCGGGTGCCGAACGAGACCCTGATCAAGTCGCAGATCACGAATCTCACGCGCTTCCCGATCCGGCGCCTCGACATCGCGCTGGGCGTCGCTTACAAGGAGGACGTCGAGCAGGTACGCGACGTGCTCATGGACGTTGCGGACCGCAACCCGCTCTCGCTCGAGGAGCCTCCGCCGCTCTTCATCTTCACCGGCTACGGCGATTCGGCGCTGACCCTGCAGTTCTCCGTCTGGGCCGCGCGCGAGAACTTCCTCGCGCTGCGGAACTCGGTCCAGCACGAGATCAAGGAGGCCTTCGACGCCGCGGGCATCGAGATCCCGTTTCCCCACCGCAGCCTGTACGCAGGCTCGCAGACCGAGCCCTTCCCCATCCGCCTCGTCCCTGCCGCGCCCGAGGGCTCCGCGACCTGAGGCGAGGGCCGACGGCGCTCAGGCGACCTCGGCCTCCGGCGTCGATCGCCAGCTGGTCCGGAGGTTCCAGACCACCACGGCCACCAGCCCGAGACCGAAGATCCCGATCCAGATCGTGCCGCCCGAGGGCAGGCTGGTGATCGAGAAGTTGGCGACGTCCTTGGTCCCGAGCATGGCCGGCGTGAAGGGCTCGACCTTGAACGGGGCCCTCGGATCCAGCTCGTGCCCGAAGACGTAGAGGCGATAGGCGAAGCGGGCCATCGAGAAGACGGAGAAGTACAAGAAGAGGACGAGCAGATCGACGAGGGAGCGGACGTCACCGATCGCCGCCACGCGTAGGCTCAGCAGGATCAGGATCCCGACGGCGAAGGGGATCCAGTCCAGGTCGGACAGGGCTGCGCGATCGATGGTCTGCATCCCGATGTAGTGGTTCAGCGTGTTCACCTCCGCCACGTCTCCGGAGACCGTGTGGGCGAAGATCTTCAGCTCGAGGCCACCCGGGTACTGCGGGGCATGCATCGAGATCGTCCAGAGCGGTGCCGTGAACACCAGGGCGAGAGGGATCACGAGCATCCCGAGCAGGAAGCGGCTGCGAAAACGCAGCGAGGCATCGAGGCTCCGATAGAAGCGATCGATCGTTCTTCTCATGGTGTCCTCCTGTTCGAACGCCGACCGCAGCCGGTCTAGACGAGGTCGCCCCGGCGAAAGGTGCGCAACGCCAGCCCAAAGGCCATCGCTCCGAAGGCCACCGGCCAGAGCAGCCCGGCCGCAAGGGCGGCCGCCGGACCGAGCTGGTTGGCGACCCAGAAGCCCACGGGCCCGAGGGTCGCGAGCTCCGGCTCGACGGCGGTCAGCAGGGCGATGCGCACGCTCTCCACGGGATTGACCGCGGCCAGCGCGAACACCAGGCGGGGCTCGACGCGCCAGCTCAGCAGGATCCCGATCAGCCCGAAGTCGAGCAGCGCGACACCCAGGGCCCAGGCCACGATCACGTACGTCATGGCACGCGCCGGGCTCGTCACGTGGACCGAGATCGCGATGCCGAGAGCACTGGCTGCCCACAGCAGCGCGGCGCAGAGCGCCATCGAGCGGGCCAGCAACGACCAGGGCGGCGGCTCGCCGCCGAGCAACGCGCCGACCGCGCCCACCGCGAGGAGCGTCACCGCCAGCGGGAGGATCAGCGCCAGGCTCCGGCTGGCCGTCACGGCCGCCAGGTAGCGACCAGGACGGATGGGCTGACTCAGGAGCAGCTCGAGGGTGCCGTCGGCCCGCGCCCGGTTGATCACCTGACCCGTGAAGGCCAGGCCGAAGAGCGGCAGCAGAAGCACGAGGGCATGGGTGAGGGAGAAGAGCACCCGACTCATCCCGGTGAAGCCGAGTACGTTGGACTCCCGCAGGCCGACCAGCACGAAGACGGCGGCCAGGAGCGCGTAAAGGCTCACGCAGATCAGCAACCAACGGGAGCGCACGACGTCGGCGAGATCGAGTCGAGCGATGGCCAACAGCTCGGTGCGGGCGCTCACGGCAGGCCGCCAGTGGGCTCGCTGCGGGCGCTCACGGTGCGCCGCCGTCGGCCAGGGGCCTGCCGCTGCGATCGTGCGCCAACGCCCGCGCCTGCGCACGATCCAGACTGATCGCAGCGGGGTCCTCTGCAGCGGCGACAGCGCCCAGGCGGTAGCCCATCGGAGAGTGCGCCGTCGGTACGAAGCCCACGGACGCGCCCTCGAGCCAGCGGTCCTGGTCGTGGTGATGGAGCCAGAGTGTCACATCCCCCAGGTCGCGGCGCGCTTCGAGGGCGACGAAGAGGCATCCCGGATCGTCGTAGTGCAGCACGGAGCCGTCCGCGGCATGCAGCTGCGCCGCGAACGCGGGCTCGGAGATCAGCATGCTGCAGCGATCGCAGCGAGTGCGATCCCACGCGACGGGCGCCGGCCCTTCCACGCGCTCGCAGCCGAGCACGGCGAGCAGAGCCACGGCCACGACCCACCGCAGCGCCTTACGCATGACGGCGCCTCGCGGCCGGGGGCCCGGCGAGATCCGCCAGGTCTCCGGGATCCGCCGCCGGCGTGGGCGCGACCGCCGCCGATGCCAGGTCGAGCTCCTCGATCGGACGGACCTCGAGGTCGAGCATCGCCGCTCCGAGCTCTCGCGCGACCTCCCGGAGGAGCGAGCGCTTCTCGACTGGCGGCGCCGTGCGCGTCCACCAGCCGCTGGCACCCGGCCGGAAGCCCTTCCCGGCGAGCCAACGACCCGCGAGCTCGCCCTCCACCTGGACTTCGATGGCGTAGGCCGTGCAGGCTTCGAGAAAGGCCGCGGCCGGTCCGTCGTGGACGAGCTTCCCCTCCTCGAGCACCAGGACGTGATCGACGAGCGTGCGCACCTCCTCGAGCCGGTGCGAGCAGAGGACCACCGTGGCACCGCCGACGCTCTCCTCGAGCGCCTGGAAGAAGCGCTGCCGCGTCGCCGGATCGAGGCTGCCGGTCGGCTCGTC
>JAJDAR010000404.1 GCA_029261775.1 Deltaproteobacteria bacterium
CAGCGCGTAGGCCAGCATGATCGCGAGCCGGAAGGCATGGTGCTCGCGCATCGAGAGCGCGGCCTCCTCGCCGACCCGGTGGATGTGCAGGAAGCGCGCGCCCTCGAAGCTGTCGTTCAGGTCGCCCAGGTAGTCGATCGACGCCCCGGAGCGCTCGACCCAGACGCGCCGGCCGTGGCGTCGGGTGAGCCAATCGAACAGCTCGAGGTGGTGCGCGGGGGCAGACTGCTCGGGCCGCTCGCGGACGAACTTCAGGACCTCGTCATAGAGGGCCTCGGGCGCGTCGCTCAAGGCCGGCAGCATCGAGACCAGGATCCAGGGCAGACCCTCGCTGCGCGCGAACCGGGCGCCCGGCGCATCGAAGGGGTAGAGCACCTCGGGGGCGTCGTAGCCGCGCTCGTAGACCCAGGTCAGGAAGGGCTGCTCGGCGCTGATGAGTTCTGCGTAAGCGTCGGCGCGCATCGGAGCCGAGGAGAAACGACGGCTTCCATCGAGCCCGTTGAAGAACTCGAACAGGGAAAGGGTGGCGGGATTCCTGGCCAGCATCCGCGAGAGCAGCGTCGATCCGCATCGCCCCGTGCCCACGATGAAGCGGTGCATGGGCGGGAGTATGCTCCGCGGAACGGGGGATCGCAGGGCCGCTGCCTCTCGACCGGCCCGGGGACCGCAGGGTCGCTACCTCACAAGAAGCTCACCGGAGGAACCATGACCGAGGAGGTCGAGACGCGCGATCCGGAAGAGCCTCGGGTGATGAGCGGAGCCATCTGGTCGGAGCTGTGCCAGAGCCTCGAAGCCGCCGGTCGCTTCGTCCTCGGAGAGGACGTGCCCGGGAGCCCCGCCGACCGGGCCGAAGGCTTCCGGTACCTGCTGCGCTTTCTCGCGGCCGGGATCAACGCCTGCGTGGAGCACAGCGATCCGGACCACCCGGAGTTCGGACGCATGATGGACCTGAACGAGCGCTGGGGCCTCGACAACCCGGACTGCCTCTACCTGATCGCCGGCATCCGCGGAGATGCCGCCTACCGGATCCACGGCGACCTGGGCAGCGCGCTTCACCTCGACGTCCAGGTCAACGCCGGCCACTACGCCCACGGGGCGGTAGCGGCCGTGCGGACGATCGCGTCGATCAACCTGCAGGACCTCGAGCCGGACGACGACGGCACGATCGAGATCTTTCTCGGCGGCCCGAAGCGGCCCGAGAACTGGATCCCGCTGGGCGACGATGCCCAGTTCGTGCTGCTGCGACAGCTCTTCTACGACTGGGAGCGGGAGTCGCCGGGGACCTTCCTGATCGAGCGGATCGGAGCGCCCGTGACGATCCCGCGGCCCCGCACCGACCAGATCGCGGAGCGCATCGACCGGCTGCGCAGCTGGCTCGATCAGGGCGGACAGCTGTGGGAGAACATGAGCCGGGTGATGGTCAGCCGCGAGCCCAACTCGCTCATCGTGGTCCCGCCGGAACGCAGCGCCGAGCACTCGGGCACGGCCGGCCAGTCCTACGGGATGGGCAACTTCCACTGTGAAGAAGGCCAGGCCGTCCTCTTCGAGTTCACCCCCCCGCCCTGCCGCTACTGGTGCGTGAGCCTGGCCACGTGGTGGTGGGAGGCCATCGATCCCGCCACGCGTCAATCGTCCTTGAACGGCGAGCAGGCCTGGCTCGACGAGGACGGCGTCTTCCGTGCCGTGATCGGTCCGGCGGATCCAGGGGTGCACAACTGGCTCGATACCGCCGGGCACGTGCGGGGCACGCTGATCGTGCGACTCGTCGATGCCGAACGAGCGATCGAGCCGATCACTCGCGTCGTCCCGGCGGAGGAGGTCCTCGCCGAGCTCGGCCCTGCGACCCCGCGCCTGTCGCGTCCCGACCGCGAGCAGCTCCTGCGGCAACGGCGGGATGTCTTTCAGCGCCGCTACCGGCGCTAGGGGGACCTTCCCGGCTAGAGGAGGCGCAGACCGGCGCCCGGGCGCCCGAGGCCGATCAGGCTCCGCGCCACCGGGCGATGGTGGACGACCTCGGCCTCGGTTCGCGCATCGCCGCGCACCAGCACCAGCTTCTGACCGGGTCGCAGCTCAGCCTCGCAGACCAGGTAGACGCCCCGGTCGCTGTGGTTGCGGAGCTCGGCCTCCTGCCGGGCCCCACCCCACTCGAGCTCGATCGGCTCGACCAGGCCCAGGCGTCCACGGTCCCTCCGCTCGAAGGCCTCGGGCCAGCCGTCGTGGACCAGCTCGGCGGACTCGAGGGTCATGGGCTCGTGGGCGAAGGCCGGAGTCGCCTCGGCCTCTCGGGGGTCGGAGTTCCAGGACATGGGCGGTTCCTCGGATCCACGGCAGCGGGATCGGCAGCAGCTACGCGGTGAGTGGGTCGGAGGGGCCGGCAGGTGACGCGGCAGAGCTTCGATTCGTTTTCGCTTTCCAGGGGCTCCTCGGTGAGCTCGAAGCACTGAAAAGCGACCCGTTGGGGGCGCCGTTTGGGGCGCCTGGGCTCTTGTTTTGGTCGCGCCCGGGCCAGAATCAGGCGCAGCCCCGGGGCTCCGGACGAAAGACCGAAAAAATGAGGGGGGGCCCTTGCCAGATCCCGATCTCGTGCTATCTTTTTACCACACATCGCGAAGTAGAAGCCCGCCACCCGGCGGGCTTTGTCGTTTCTGGAGGGTTTCGCGGCAGCTTCGTCCTGGTCTTGTCCTTGGGACCGGACGTGCGGCCCCCATCGGGCCCTGCCGCTACCGTCTGACTCGGCCGGACCCCGCGGGGTCGGCCCGAGGGACGAGCGATGGCCACAGGGGAGCAGACGGACCGGCAGCTGGGTGTCGTCGAGGCGATCCTGGCCGTGCAGAACCAGTGCCCCCATGCCCACGTCCGGGGGCATGCCCGTCAGGCGCTCGAGGCGGTCCAGGTCGGGGGTGCCGACGCGCTGCGAAAGCAGGCCTTCCTGGTTCTCGCGACCCTGGCCGGCTGGCGAGGCCCGCGCGCGGACCAGGTCAAGCGCTCGCTCGAGAACTTCCTGGCGTCGTCGAAAGACTGAGGAGAACGCGTGGTCACGATCGGGATGAACTACTTCGTGCTGCCGGGCAAGGAGACCGTGTTCGAGGACGCCTGCGCCAGCGTGATCCAGGTGCTGCGCGAGGCGGAGGGTCACGAGGAGTCCAAGCTCTTCCGCAACGTCGAGAAGGGGGATCCGGAGTACCTGATCGTGTCGCGGTGGAACGACGAGGACGCCTTCCGCGCCTTCATCCGCTCCGACAAGTTCCGCAAGGTCACGAGCTGGGGAGCGGAGAACATCCTCGCGGGTCCGCCCAAGCACACCACCTACGGCGCCGGCTGAGGCGTCCCGCGCGCGCCGACCCCGAGCGTCGCCGGCTCACGCTGGCCGTCACCGAGCTGGCCCTCCGCTCGCTCGCCCGCGGCCCCTTCGACCTGCAGGTCGGGGCCTTCGCAGGTCTCCGTCGCGAGCTCGCCGCCTCCCGCCACCGCGGCTACCAGGAGGAGCGACGCGCCGCGACGCCGGACTATCGCATCGAGGTGCCGCTCGAGACCGAGCTCAGCCATCGCGACTGGACGATCGTGCTGCGAGGCCGTGCCGACGGGATCTTCGGCGAGGAGGTCGGCACGGGTCCGCTTCGCGTCGAGGAGGTGAAGACCGGCCTCGGCCCGTGGCACGACGAGAGCCCCATGGCCGAGGCCCATCGGCTCCAGGCGGCGGTCTACGGCTGGATGCTGGCACGCACGACGGGACGCGAGGTCCGCTCGTGCATCGTGTGGCTCGCCCACGGCGCGGCCGCCGAACGCCACCCGGTGGAGTCCGACGCGGATGCCGTCGAGCGCCGCGTGCGCGCGGAGCTCGACGTGGCGATCGACCTCGTCCTGCAGCGCGAACGGCGCCGCGCGCGACGCGCGGCCGCCAGGGTCTACGCCCCCTTCGCCCGTTGGCGGCCGGGACAGCCGGAGCTCGTCGCGGCCACCGAGCGTGCGATCGAGCGACGCGAGCATCTGTGCGTCGAGGCTCCGACCGGCAGCGGCAAGACGGCGGCCGTGCTGCACGCCGCGACGGGCAGCGCCCTGCGCCACGATCTTCCCCTGGTCTGGGTGACCGCGCGACGCACCCAGCAGGCCCTGCCGCTGGCGACCCTGGAGCGCCTCGCACCGAAGGAGCTGCCCTTCGCCGTGCAGCTCCGTTCGCTGGCCGCGATGTGCACGACGGGCGCCCGCTGGTGCCGGCCCGAAGCCTGCCGCCTGGCAGGCGACCCGGCCGGGAGGGGTCCCGCGCTCCTCGAGGCGCTGCTTCCCCGCGGCGTGCTCTCCGCGCAGAGCCTGGTCGAGGCCGGTACGCGCGACGGCGTCTGCCCCTACCACCTGGCCCACGCCGCGCGCCGCGAGACGCCGGTCCTGCTGGCCGACTTCAACCACCTGGTGGACCCCGTCGTCCAGCTATCCGGTCCACCCGACGAAGACCCCCTGGAAGACGCGATCCTGGTCGTCGACGAGTTTCACCAGCTGGTGGACCGGGCGCGCGATGCCGGCAGCCTGACCCTGCCCGCCTCCTTGCTGCGCGCCGCCCTGGAGCGCAGTGCCCTCGGCGCGACCCCCCGACACCGCGCGGAGCGCGAGGTCTGCGAGGCCCTCCTGCAGCTCCTCCTGGTGGAGACAGCCGACGCGGGACTGGATGCCGTCGCTGAGGATCGGGTCTGGATTCCCGCGGCCCACCCCCTCGAAGCCTGGGCCGAGCTGCTCGAACGGCTGCAGAGCCTGCGACTGGACGGGCTGGTCGAGAACGGGCCGATCGAGCTGGGCGAGCCCGACCCACTGGCCCAGCTCGACCTGTGCCTCAGCGAGCTGTGCCGCGACCGACCGGGCCGCGGCACCGTCGCGTTGCTCGGCCGGTCCGAGGGCGGGCCCGCCTGGCGCCGCTTCGAGCTCGACCCGGCGCCACGCCTCGCGCCGCTGTGGAAGCGCGCTCGCTGTGTCATCGGACTGTCGGCGACCCTGCGGCCGGCCGAGCTGCATCGCGATGCGCTCGGGCTCGAGCCGGAGCGAACACGCGTCCTCGAGCTGCCCTCTCCCTTCCCCGCGGAGCGGCTCCGGGTCGTGATCGATCCGAAGGTCGACACCCGCTATCGCAACCGCGGGCGCGCCCTGCCCGCGATCGTGCGGCGCATCGCCGCCTTCGCCCGTGCGGTACCGGGCAACACCCTGATCGTGTTGCCCAGTCACGCGATGCTCGCCGAGGTCCGCGCGCTCCTGCCCGGCGACCTGGGCTGGCTCGAGGCGCAGGGCCGCGACGAAGACGACGCCCTCCGGGCCTCCCGCATGGAGCGGCTCGCGTCGCGTCGGGACGTGCTGCTGCTCGCGGTCGCTGGGGGGCTGTACACGGAGGGCATCGACCTGCCGGGAGAGGCCCTGCTGGGTGTGCTCGTGGTGGGCCCCTGTCTGCCGCCGCCGACCACGGAACGTCGGCTGATCGCCGAGCACCACGACGAGTGGGGAGGCAACGGCCACGAGGCAGCCTTTGCCGTCCCGGGCATGAACCGGGTGGTGCAGGCCGTGGGCCGGCTGATCCGCACACAGGAGGACCGCGGTGTGGCCGCGCTGCTCGGGCGGCGATTCCTGCGAGAGCCGTACCAGGGCCTGCTTCCGCCGCGCTGGTGGACCGACGGGGGTCCCGAAGATCACGTCGGGGATCCGGCAGCGGAGGCCGTGCGGTTCTTCGCACGCACGCCGGAGGCCCGGCGGTCCGTCTGACTAGCCGGGCGGCGCCGCCACGACGACCTGGTTTCGTCCGCCGGCCTTCGCCCGGTAGAGCGCCGCATCCGCGGCGGCGACCAGGGCTTCCGCGTCGGCCATCCCCTCTGCGAAGGCGGCGATGCCCACGCTGATCGTCACGTTCAGATCGGCCCCGCTCTCGGCGACGTGCTGCTGGGCCCCGACGGCCAGCCGCATGCGCTCACCGAGCGTTCGCGCGCCCTCGATCGGGCTGCCGAGCAGGATCAGGAACTCCTCGCCGCCATAGCGGCCGCCGACGTCCGTGAGCCGCAGGTCTCCGGCGAGGGTCCGGGCCACCGCCCGCAGGACCGCGTCACCCGTCGCGTGCCCGTGGCTGTCGTTCACGGACTTGAAGTGGTCGATGTCGATCATCAAGGCACACAGAGGCGCACCGCGGGTCGCGCGCCGGAACTCCCGCTCGAGGGCCTCGTCGAGATGGCGCCGGTTCGGAAGCCCGGTCAGCGAGTCCGTCGTGGAGAGCCGTTCGAGCAGCCGGTTCTTCTCCATCAGCTCGTCCTGCAGGCGCATCAGCTCGAGGTGGAGCTGGATGCGCGCGATCATGTCGAGCGGGTGGAAGGGCTTGGTGATCACGTCCCGAGCGCCCTGCTCGAAGAGCTTGGCGTGGCGCTTGGCATCCTCGACCGCAGTCAGCATGAGGAAGGGCACGGGCCGGCGGTCCGGGCTCGAAGACATGCCGATCAGCTTGTCGCCTTCGAGGCCGGGCATCTCCAGGTCGCAGACGACCAGGTCCACGGGCTCGGACATCAACAGCTTCAGCCCGCGGATGCCGTCCTCGGCTTCGAAGATCCGCTCGAAGAGACCCGCCTGCTCCAGGGCGCGGCGCAGCTCCGCCCTCTGGGGCTCCGAGTCGTCGATGATCAAGAGCTTCGCCACACCCCCCCATCGGGGCCGCCGGGAATTCACTCAAGGGCGAACCGCTGCGCTGGCGTGGGAATCGACCGCCCCGCCCCCGTGGGGGCTCAGGCGCCTGCGCCTGCCCCGACGACCCGCTCGACCACCCGCAGGATCCGGTCGGGACCGGCCTCGAAGGCCGCCCGGTCCAGGCTCTCGTCCGGCTGATGGGCCTGGTCGAGATCTCCCGGACCGCTGATCAGGCAGTCGATCCCGGCCCCCGCCAGGTGTCCGCCGTCCGTGCAGTACGGCGCGCCTCCAGCCTCGGCCACGCCGAGCTCGTCGAACAGGACGCTCTCCAGCGCCGTCCCTCGAGCCGAGAGCAGGCCCGGCGCCAGGAACGGCGGGGAGACCACGAGCTCGCCCCGCCGGGCGGGCGCGCCCCAGTCGCGAGGCTCGAGGGCGGCCAACGCCGCGCGCGCCCGCTCGTACACCTCGAGGGGGTCACGGTCGGGAAGCGGTCGGTAGCTGACCGTGAAGCGGCAGGCCTCGGCGATCATGTTCGACGCGCTGCCCCCTTCGATGGTCCCGAAGTTCAGCGTGGCGTACGGCGCGCCAGGAAAGAGGGAGGTCATCTCCGCCGAGCTCCCCTCGTCGCGCAGCTGCTCCTGCAGCTCGCCGAGGGCGACGAGGGCGCGGGCCGCCACGGCGATCGCGTTCACACCCTGCTCGGGGCGGCTGCTGTGGCCCCCCTCTCCGCGTGCCTCGACGTCGAAGCCCGCGATCCCCTTGTGGGCGTGGAAGACCTGCCACGAGGTGGGCTCCCCGATCCAGGCGAGCCGCGGCATCGGCACGGCGCCCAGCAAGCCGGGCAGCTCGCGTGCGGCACGCTCTCCGCCGAGGCAGCCGATCTCCTCGTCGGACGTAAAGAGGAACACCAACGGGCGTCGCAGCCGATCGAGGTCGAGCTGCCGGGCCGCATCCAGGCACTGGCCGAGGAAGCCCTTCATGTCCGTGGTGCCGCGGCCGTAGAGCCGGTCGCCCTCCACGGCGAGTCGCAACGGCTCGCGGGTCCAGCCGGGCTGCGTCTCGAAGGGCACGATGTCGACGTGTCCGGAGACGACCAGACCGTCCGGCTCCTCGGGGCCGGCGACGGCGATCAGGTTGGCCTTGCTGCCTTCGGCCCAGCGCTGCAGCTGGACCTCGAAGCCGAAGCCCTGCAGATGGTTGGCCAGGCTCTCGAGGGCAGGGGCGCTGGTGTGGTGGCTGACCGTGTCGGCAGCAATCAGCTGAGAGGTCATGTCGTAGAGATAGTCGGTGTTAGCCATGGATCCCCTCGGGAAGCTCCAGTCTATGCTCGAATCTGCCGATTCCAAGAACGTGTCCCTTCGGGGATGCGTTTTTCGCTTTGGAATCTCCGCCAAGTAACCTAGCATCCGCGATCACACGCCGTTTTGCAGTCCTGGAGCCATCATGTCGAACGCCAACTTCACCGAGCACCCCTGTGGTGCCGAAGTCCTGATCCGCTGCCTCGAGCAGGAAGGCGTCGAGTACATCTTCGGTCTCTCCGGCGGCGCCGCCATCCCGATCTTCGACGCCCTGGTGGACTCGAGCATCAAGCTCATCCTGGTCCGGCACGAGCAGGGCGCGACCCACATGGCCGACGGCTATGCCCGCGCCACCGGCAAGCCCGGAGTGGTGCTCGTGACCTCCGGCCCGGGAGCCACCAACACCGTCACGGGCATGCTGACGGCCCAGATGGACTCGTCTCCGATGATCGTGATCACGGGCCAGACCCTGACCACGAACCTGGGCAAGGACGCCTTCCAGGAGGCGGACGTCACCGGCATCACCTACCCGATCGTCAAGCACAGCACCCTGGTGCGGGACGCCAACCAGATTCCTCGCGTCGTGCGCGAGGCCTTCCATCTGGCCAACACCGGGCGGCCGGGCCCGGTGTTGATCGACGTGCCCAAGGACGTGAGCGAGATGCCTTGCACGGCGCCGCTCGAGGCCGAGATCGACCTGCCCGGCTACCGGATCCCCGGGCGCGCCGACTCGCTCGACCTCGATGCGGCCGCCGACCTGATTCGAGGCTCGCGGCGGCCGGTCCTCTACGTGGGAAACGGCGCGGTGATCTCGGGCGCCGGCAAGGCCGTCATGGAGCTCGCCGAGAAGCTGCGCGCGCCGCTCGTGAACACCCTGCTCGGCAAGGGCGCGACGGACGAGACGCACCCCCTGCACCTCGGGATGCTCGGCATGCACGGAACCGCCTATGCGAACAAGGCGGTCACGAACTGCGACCTGATCATGGCGATCGGTGCCCGCTGGGACGACCGGATCACCGGCAAGGTCGAGGCCTTCTGCGTCGACGCGGCCAAGATCCACGTGGACATCGACGCGGCAGAGTTCAACAAGGTGATCCAGCCCGACGTCTGCCTGCACGGCGACGCGCGCCTCGTGATCGAGGACCTGATCTCCCGGGTCGAGCCGCTCGACACCGCGGAGTGGCTGGCCACCTGCCAGGGGTGGAGGGATCGCTATCCGCTCAAGTACCCGAAGAAGGGCGGTCTCCGCGCACAGCACGTGCTCGATCGGTTGGACCATCTGACCGAGGGCAATGCCATCATCACCAGCGACGTGGGCCAGCATCAGATGTGGGCCGCCCAGTTCTGCCGCACCCGCAGCAACCGCTACTGGATCACCAGTGGCGGGGCCGGAACCATGGGGTTCGGGTTCCCGGCCGCGATCGGCGCGAAGTTCGCCCATCCGGACAAGGAGGTCTGGGCGGTGGTGGGCGATGGCGGCTTCCAGATGACGCTGAGCGAGCTGGCCACGGCCGCGGTCCACAAGGTCGCCGTGAAGGTCCTGATCATCAACAACAACTTCCTGGGCATGGTGCGCCAGTGGCAGGAGCTCTTCTGGGAGAACCGGCTGTCCGGTGTCGACCTCGAGGGCAACCCGGACTTCGTCAAGCTGGCCGAGGCCTACGGGATCAAGGGCATCCGCATCCGCCGGCCCGGCGACGTGGACCGCAAGCTCCAGGAGGCTCGGGATCACGACGGACCGGTCGTCGTCGTGGCCGAGGTCTCGAAGGAGGACAACGTCTTCCCCATGATCCCGGCCGGGGCGCCGCTCGCAGACATGATCATCGAACCGCCGCGCGAGCGGCTGGAGAAGCCCAGTGGCAGCACCTGAGACCCTGGCCCCTCCCGAGCGCGAGATCCACACTCTCTCGCTGTACGTCACCAACAAGCCCGGCGTGCTGGTGCGGGTCGCCCTCGTGTTCGCGCGGCGCGGCTACAACATCGAGAGCCTGGTCGTGAGCCCCGCCGCCCTCGGCGACTTCTCACGCATGACCATCACCTGCTCAGGCGAGCCCGGCACGCTCGTGCAGATGATCAAGCAGCTCTCGAAGCTCGTGGACGTGGTTCACGCCACCGACCACACCGGCGACTCGTCCTACGAGACCGAGATCGCCCTCGTCAAGGTCGAAGCCCACCTCGATGCCCGCACCGAGATCCTGCAGATCGCCGAGACCTTCAACGCCAAGGTCGTCGACTACGGCAGCGACTCGCTCGTCCTGCGGGTGTACGGCTCGAGCACCAAGCTCGACGCCTTCATCGGCCTGCTCCGGCCGCTCGGGCTGCTCGAGCTGGTCCGGTCCGGGAAGATCCTGATGGCGCGGGGCCTGGACGAGACCTAGCCCGAAGCGGGGACGTGCTTTGCGTTCTTCCGCGGCTTCGAGGGAATGGGGCTGGGTAGGGCGGGGGTTCCTCTCTCGTGCGGGGCACTGCCGCGGTCGGTCGGCTCGGACGCCGCGCTCCAGCCCGCCTGGGCATGATCGCGAAGCTCTCCGGAGCGGCGGAACGGGGACGTTCCTTTCATCGTTGCAGTGCACTCGCGGGCGTCACGAGGCGCCTCGCGCGGCGGATGGGCCGGGGCCGGGGCCGATCGGTCCGACCTCACCTTGCCTGCGTCACGCGACCCGTCCCGGCACCTCCGCCGGATGCACCAACCCCCGCCGTCGCCAGCCTTTCGTCAGCAGCCAGCTCCTGGGCTCGGCCACCTCTCGCGGACCGGCGCGATCCTCTGGTGCCACCCAGTCCTTGGGCTTCCATCCGTCGAACCATCTACCAGACGACGCCAGGTCCAGCCTCGCCGGCGGTCTGGAGCCCGTCCGCTGCAGCCAGTGCTTGCGGACGTTGAGCAGGACGTAGGCCAGGGCGCGGCGAACCTCGCCGGGAGTCGTGAGGACGCGGTGGTGGAAGCGTTCGGAGAGGACCGGGCCCTTCCGTCGGAAGACGCGGTTCGCGGCGCGCGCGAAGCGTGCACCGATGCTCTTCATGCCGCTCGCCAGGGCCGTCTTGTCGCGGGCTTCGACGATCAAGTGCGCGTGGTTCTGCTGGAGACTGAAGTGCACGAGCCGGAAGCTCCCGCGCTCGCAGCCCGCAGCCCAGGTCTTTCGCAGCTCGCGGATCATGCGGGTCGTTCGCAGGCGGGGAACGTCGTGGCGGACGCGCATCGTGACGTGGACGACGGAACCTTTCGGCAGGCTGGTGCGGGGGCGGTGCGGCGCTTTCTTCGGTCCCTTGAACGGCGGGCGCCCCGCGCCTTCGCGCGGACCCCCACGACCGGTGCGCTTGCGTTGATCGTCGAAGGGCATGACCGAAATAGAATACGGGCGATGTTTGTATGAAGTCAAGCAAGAACTGCATGCACGCGGAGGAACTTGCGAGCAGGCGCACCTGGTTCGCCCTCACCCAAGTTCCGCGGGGCGCAGACGTTTCGCGTCGACGACTGGGCCCCACACCTCCTTCTCACCCGCCCAACCCAACCCAACCCCTACACGCCCCGAAGCCCGGGCCGCGGGCAACCCTGCACTCTCCCCTACTCCGGCCAGTGTCGCTCCCGATAACCCGCCAGCTCCCGCTGCACCGCGGGTGCCAGCACGTAGAGCCCGAAGACGTTCGGCACGCAGAGCACGAACACCATCGCGTCGGAGAAGTCGAGAACGGCCTGGAGCTCGACCATGCAACCGAGAGCGACGAAGACGCAGAAGACGGCGTTGAAGGAGAGCGCGCGCTTCGGGCCCTCTCCGACCAAGTAGGTCCAGCCCTTCAGCCCGTAGTAGGACCACGAGAGCATCGTCGAGAAGGCGAAGAGCATCGCGGCCACGGCCACGAGCATCGGCGACCAGCCGATGTTGCGGGCGAAGGCGGCGGAAGTCATTTCGACGCCGCCGAGCCCCGCGGCGAAGAAGTCCGGCTCGTAGTAGAGCGTCGTCACGATGACGAGGGCGGTCGCGCTGCAGATGATCACGGTGTCGATGAAGGGCTCGAGCAGCGCGACCAGCCCCTCGGTCATCGGCTCCTCAGTGCGGACGGCGGCGTGGGCGATCGTCGCCGAACCGAGCCCGGCCTCGTTGGAGAAGACCGCGCGCCGGAAGCCCAGGATCAGCACGCCGATCGCGCCTCCGGACACCGCGTCGGGCGCGAAGGCACCGCGCACGATCTCCGCGAAGGCGAAGGGCAGCGCCTCCGCGTTCATGGTCAGGATCATCGCGCAGCCGAGCAGGTAGAGCGCGGCCATGAAGGGCACGATCTTCTCGGTCACCCGGGCGATGCTGCGGATGCCGCCGACCACGACCAGGCCCACGAGCAGCGCCAGGATCAGACCGACGAGCCAGCCCTTGTCTGCGAGGAAGCTGGCCTCGGGCCCGCCGCTCACGGTGACGAGCTGGACGTAGGCCTGGTTCGACTGGAACATGTTGCCGATGCCGAGGCACCCGATCACGATGCCGCCGGCGTAGAAGGCGCCGAGTGCGCGGCCGAGCCTCGGCCAGCCGCGCTCGGCAAAGCCCCTTGACAGGTAGTACATCGGGCCGCCCGAGATGGAGCCGTCCGGGTTGCGCCGGCGGTACATCACGCCGAGCGCACACTCGACGAACTTCGAGGACATGCCGAGCAGGCCGGCCACCACCATCCAGAAGGCGGCGCCGGGGCCGCCCAGGGAGATCGCGACAGCGACGCCGCCGATGTTCCCGATGCCGACCGTGCCGGACACCGCGGTGGACAGGGCCTGGAAGTGGGAGACCTCGCCGTGGCCGCTGGGCCCCTCGCCCCGCCCGCTGACGATGCGCAGGGCCTGGACGAAGCCGCGCACGTTGATGAACCGGAACAGGACGCTGAACCAGATCGCGCCGACCACCAGCCAGAGCACGACCAGCGGCAGATCGGCTCCGAAGAGCGGGACCTCGAAGAAGATCAGCCTGGACAGGCCATCGGCCAGGGGCGCGACCGCGTCGTTCACCCAGGCGTCGAAACCGCCGGCGCCCTGCTCGCCCAACCCCGCGTCCCCCGCCTACTCGTCGGTGACGCAGCCTTCCGATGCCGACTTCACCGTCTTGATGTACTTGAACAGCGTGCCTCGGCTGGCCTTGAGCGGGGGCGGGGTCCAGGCCGCACGTCGGCGTGCGAGCTCCTCGGGCTCGAGGTCGACGTCCATCAGGTTCTTCTTCGCGTCGATGCTGATACGGTCTCCATCACGCACGAGCGCGATCGGTCCGCCCTCCTGCGCCTCTGGCGTGACGTGGCCGATGATGAAGCCGTGGGACCCGCCGGAGAAGCGGCCGTCGGTCAGCAGCGCGACCTTGTCGCCCAGCCCCGCGCCCATCAGCAGCGAGGTGGGAGAGAGCATCTCGGGCATCCCCGGACCCCCCTTCGGGCCCTCGTAGCGGATCACGATCACCGAGCCGGCGTGCACCTCGTTGCGCTCGACCGCCGCCACCATGTCTTCCTCGCAATCGAACACCTGGGCGGGCCCGGAGAAGGACAAGCCCTCCTTGCCGGTGATCTTGGCGACGGACCCGTCCGGCGCGAGGTTGCCGCGCAGCACGCGGATGTGGCCCGTGTCCTTGATCGGATCGGCGAAGGAGTGGACCACGGTCTGCCCGTCACGCAGGCCCGGGAGATCGGCGAGATTCTCCGCCACGGTCTTGCCGGTGACCGTCATGCAGTCCCCGTGCAGGCGGCCCTCGTCGAGCAGCAGCTTCATCACGGCCGGGAGGCCGCCGACCTCGTGCAGGTCCTGCATCACGTGGGCCCCGCTCGGCTTGAAGTCGGCGAGCATCGGCGTGCGGTCGCTCAGCGCCTGGAAGTCGTCGAGGTCGAGCGGCACCCCGACGGACCGGGCCATCGCGAGCAGGTGGAGCACCAGGTTCGTCGAGCCCCCCAGCACCAGGCCGACCGTGATCGCATTCTCGAAGGCCTCGCGCGTCATGATTTTGCGCGGGGTCAGCTCGCGCTCGAGCAGCAGCTTGATGGCGGCGCCCGCGCGGCGGCACTCCTCGATCTTGCCCGGGTCCTCTGCGGGGGTCGAGGCGCTGTAGGGCAGCGACATCCCCATCGCCTCGATCGCCGAGGCCATCGTGTTGGCCGTGTACATGCCTCCGCACGCTCCGGCACCAGGGCAGGCGCGCCGGACCTTCAGCAGCCGCTCCTCGTCCGTGATCGTCCCCGCGAGCAGCTCGCCGTAGCTCTGGAAGGCCGAGATGACGTCGAGGGACTCGCCCGACGCGCCGACGCCCGGGCGGATCGTGCCGCCGTAGACCATCAGCGAGGGCCGGTTCACCCGGCCCATCGCGATCAGGCAGCCGGGCATGTTCTTGTCGCAGCCCGGGATCGACACGTTGGCGTCGTACCACTGGGCGCACATCACGGTCTCGATGGAGTCGGCGATCAGGTCTCGGGACTGCAGCGAGAAGCTCATGCCGTCGGTGCCCATCGAGATGCCGTCGGACACGCCGATCGTGTGGAAGCGGAAGCCGACCAGACCCGCCTCCTCGACACCTCGTTTCACCTCGCGGCCGAGCTCGCCCAGGTGCATGTTGCAGGGATTGCCCTCGTAGCCCATGTCGGCGATGCCGACCTGGGCCTTGTCCATGTCCTCCTCACGGAGCCCCGTGGCATACAGCATCGCCTGGGAGGCGCCCTGCGCCTTCTCCTGGGTGATGCGGCGGCTGTGGCGGTTGAGCTCGCGGGTCGAGTCGCTCATCGGAACCTCGGCGGCTGGCGGCCTGCCCGGACCGGGGGGCGGCGCACGGCAATCGGTCGACCGTATCACTTGAGGGGTCTGGAATCGACCATGCTGCGTCCCGGTCGGGCGGTATGCTCCGCGGCCCCCGGTGCGCACCGCCCGGACCCGGATGGAGCCCTCGTTGAGGCCGACGCCCGACCCCCTCGCAGCAAAGAGCCCCGTGCAGCACCTCCTCGCCCGACCTGCGGCGCGGGCCGGCTCGATCTGCGTGCTGCTGCTGGCCGCGGCGCTGGCAGTGCAGGCCGAAGCGACAGGCTCCGCCGCCGCCCCGTTCAGGGTGACCGAGGAGCGCGCCCCATGCCGCGATCGCGATCCGCTGCGCAGGCCCTTCTTCGGCGACACGCACGTCCACACGGGCTACAGCCAGGACGCCAGCACCCAGGGCACCCGGGCGACTCCGCGCGACGCCTACGCCTTTGCGCGTGGCGGAAGCCTGGGAATCCAGCCCTTCGCCGCAGACGGGAGCGCCAGGCGCACGATCCGGCTGGAGCGCCCGATCGACTTTGCCGTGGTCACCGACCATGCCGAGCAGATCGGCGAGGTCCATCTCTGCAAGACACCGGGGGCACCCGGCCATGGCTCGCTGGTCTGCCGCATCTACCGCAGCTTCCCCCGGGTCGCCTTCTTCCTGATGAACGCGGCCTACCAGACCGGCGGCGACCGCTGGGGCTTCTGCGGCGAGAACGGTCGCCATTGCCTGGATGCGGCCAGAGCGGTCTGGCAGGACACCCAGGATGCAGCCGAGGGCGCCTACGATCGAAGCGAGGCTTGTCGCTTCACCAGCTTCGTTGGCTACGAGTGGACCGCGAGCGCCGGCACCGGAATGAACCTGCATCGCAACGTGATCTTCCGCAATGACAGGGTGCCGTCGCTCCCCGTGAGCGTGATGGAGACGGGGAACACCGCCGCCGATCTGTGGGACCAGCTGCAGAGCCGATGCATCGAGGGCGTCGAGGGCTGTGAGGTCATCACGATCCCCCACAACTCGAACCTGGACGGCGGGCTGATGTTCCAGTCCGCGGCCGAGATCGAGGGACCCATCGGGCGCGAGGAAGCGGCCCGCCGCGCGCGCTGGGAGCCGCTGCTCGAGGTGATGCAGCACAAGGGCGATTCCGAGTGCACGCTCGGCGGCGACACCACCGACGAGGCCTGCGGCTTCGAGAAGCTCCCCTACGACTCCTTCGGCGGGAACTTCCTGGGCAACGCCTCGCCCGCCGCCCCGCGGCAATTCCTGCGCCACGCGCTCAAGGAGGGGCTTCGCCTGGAGCGCAAGCTCGGCCACAACCCGTTCCGCTACGGCGTGGTCGCGAGCACCGACACCCACCTGGGGGCCGCGGGGCTCGTGAGCGAACGCAGCCACCCGGGACACGGGGGAGCCGGCGCACCGGCCGACGAGGAGATCCCGCCGGGGCTGACCGACAATCTCGAGTTCGGACCCGGCGGTCTGGCCGTGCTCTGGGCCGAGGAGAACAGCCGCGACGCGCTGTTCGAAGCCATGCTGCGACGTGAGGCCTACGGGACGAGCGGGCCGCGGATCGCCGTGCGCTTCTTCGGTGGCTTCGGCTACGAGCCCTCCCTCTGCGGCAGCGACGGCTTCGTCGCGCGCGGCTACGCCGGGGGCACCGCGATGGGAGGGAGCCTGACGCCCGATCCCGAGGGCCGGTCGCCGCGTTTCGCCGTCTGGGCGCTGCGCGACCCCGGCCCTGCCGGGTCGCCCGGCACGCCGCTCCAGCGCATCCAGATCGTGAAGGGCTGGCTGGACGCCAAGGGCGTGGCGCACGAGCGCGTCTACGACGTGGCGGGCGGTCCGAACGATGCGACGGTCGACTTGCGCACCTGCGAGCCGCGCGGCACCGGCGCCGACGATCTCTGCAGCGTCTGGACGGACCCGGACTTTGCGCCCGACGTCTCGGCGTTCTACTACGCCAGGGTCCTCGAGAACCCCACCTGCCGCTGGAGCCAACGCCTCTGCAATGCGGGAGGGGTGGATTGTTCGGATCCCGCGACGATCGGCGAAGGCCTCGAGGCCTGCTGCCGGGACGACCACCGACGCGTGATCCAGGAGCGCGCCTGGACGTCGCCGATCTGGTACGACCCGCCGCGCTCCGGGCAACCCACCTCGTGACGCGCCCGCTGCCGAGGTTCCTGCTGCTGGGACTGGCCATCTTTCTGGCCAACGGCTGGTGGGGCTCCGACGCGGGCGCCAGCCGAAGCCTGGCACCGCCCGGGACGGTACTGACTGACGACGAGCTGCTCTTCCGCGAGGCGATCTCGCGCGGCTATCACGAGACCGACTCGATCGTTCGCATGCGACTCGCGCGCAACATGCGTTTCGCGGGTGCGGCAGAGGACCGCTCCGATGCCGACCTCGTGGCCGAGGCGATCGCCCTGCGCATGCACGAGTCCGACCTGGTCGTGCGGCGGCGACTCGTGCAGAAGCTGACGCTGCTGGCCCAGGCGCGCGGGCGGCGGACCGAGCCGACCGAGGCCGAGCTTCAGGCCCACCTCGACGAACACCCGGAGCGCTGGCGCCGGCCCGCACGCGTGACCGTGACCCAGCTCTACTTCCGGGATTCAGACAGGGCCAGCGCGCGGCGAGGCGAGCTGCCGGCCGTGCCCGATCCCGAGGATCCGGACCTGCGGCGGCTGGCCGATCCTCTGCCCATCCCCCACCACCTTCCACACCACGCGGAGCGCGATCTCGCCAAGCTGCTCGGACCCGGCTTCGCCCGCGAGACCCTGGGCCTTCCCATCGGCAGCTGGCGCGGTCCGCTGGCCTCGGCGTACGGCAGCCACCAGGTCTTCGTGCACGAGCGCAGCGAGGCCGGTCCGGTTCCGCTCTCCGCCGTCCGCACGGAGGTGCGCGAGTCGCTTCTCGCCGAGCGCGGCGAGGCCGCCTTCGAAGCCTGGGTCGCCCAGCTGCGCGCACTTCACGACCTTCCCGCGCCTGCCGCCACACATGGGGTGCAGAGCGACGCGAACACCGCTCGGGGAGCCGGCACGTGAGCGGTCGGGTGCGCTCGTCCCTGCTGGCGCTCCGGGCCCTGGCTCCGCAGGCGGCCTGGGTCGCGCTGCTGACCCTGGCCCTGGCGGGATCTGCCGGCGCCCACCGCCTGGCGCCGTCCTTCCTTTCCCTGGAGAGCGGCGAAGGCGGCGAGGTGTCGCTGCTGTGGAAGACGCCGCAAGTGGTCGCGCGCGGCGCTCGCGTCGAACCGGTCCTGCCCGAGCACTGCCGGCCGACGACCGACGCCGCGGTGCGTCCCGAGGCGACCGCCTGGGTCACCGAGCTGAAGCTCGACTGCGGAGAACGCGGGCTGGTTGGCACCACCCTGCGTGTGGAGGGGCTCGAGGCCAGCGGAACCGATGCGCTGGTCCGGCTAGCCTTCCCGGACGGCCGCGAGATCCGGACGATCCTGACGAAGGAAGAGCCCTCGTTCGTGGTGCCGGAGCGCGAGAGCGCGGGGCGCGTGTTCGCCGACTATCTGCGACTTGGCTTCGAGCACCTGTTGACCGGCGCCGACCACCTGCTCTTCGTGCTCGGCCTGATGCTGCTGATGCCCACCCGGCGCAAGATCGTGGCCGGGGTGACGGCCTTCACCGCGGGCCACAGCCTGACCCTCGCCCTGGCAGCGCTCGGATGGTTGGGGCTGCCGCCGGACCTGGTCGAGCTCGCCATCGCGGCGACCCTCGTGGCCCTCGGGCGGGAGGCCCTGCGCCCCGATCCAGAGAAGTCCTTCCTCGTGCGGCGTCCGTGGCTCGCGCCGGCGCTCTTCGGACTCGTGCACGGCCTGGGCTTCGCGGGGGCCCTGGCGGCCCTCGGCCTTCCCGGCCACGCGATCCCGATGGCGCTCTTCGCGTTCAACGTCGGCATCGAGCTCGCCCAGCTCGCGGTCGTGCTCGCGGGCTGGTGGGCGGTCCGCGCGCTCGTCCGCGCCAGCGCGTCGCTGCCGCGCCTCCTGGCCGAGCTGCCCGCCACACTGATCGGCAGCCTCGGTGTCGCCTGGTGCCTGGAGCGTGGGCTCGGGCTGCTGGGCCCCTGAGCGACGGAGCCGGGTGCAGGGGGCGGTCGTCGGCGCTGGCCGGTAGCGTCCCGTAGGAGGTGGCCGATGCCCCATGCCTTCCGGTTCGGCGTCCAGACGTCGAGCCTCCCGATCACGCCGGGCGAGACCTGGATCGATTCCGTGCGCCGGATCGAAGCGCTCGGCTACGACACCCTCTTCTGGCCCGACCACTTCACGCCGATGTGGGAGCCGACCGCGGCGCTGTCGGCGGTCGGAGCGGTCACCGAACGCCTCAAGGTCGGTTCGCTCGTCTACGGCATCGACTACCGACACCCGGTGGTGTTGGCCAAGGCCTCGGCCACGATCCAGCTGCTGACCGGAGGCCGTCACGAGTTCGGGCTCGGCGCGGGCTGGACGGAGAGTGACTACGTCGAGGCGGGCATGGATTTCGCCAAGGCGAGCGTGCGCATCGAGCGCCTCGAGGAGGCGCTGACCCTGATTCGCCAGATGTGGAGCGTGGGACCCGAGGAGCGAACGAGCTTCGAGGGGGTCCACTACCAGCTGCGCGGCATCGCCCAGGCCGTGCCGCTCGGCGACCTGCCGCCGCCGCGCATCCTGGTCGGCGGCGGAGGACCGCGTCTGCTCGCGGTGGCGGGCCGTCACGCGGACATCGTGGGGATCAACCCGAAGGTCTCGGAGGGCCGGGTCACGGCGCGCACCATGCAGGACGGCAGCGCCGAGCAGACCCACCGGAAGATCGGCTGGCTGCACGAGGCCGCCTCGGCAGCCGGGCGCGACCCGGCCAGCCTGGAGCTCAACTGCCTGATCTTCGCGACGGCGATCACCGACGAC
>JAJDAR010000405.1 GCA_029261775.1 Deltaproteobacteria bacterium
GGGGGAAGCGGCCAGCTCCGTGATCAGCCAATCGCGCTGCGCCGCACCCAGCAGCGTGGACGGGGCCTCATCGCGATCGAAGCGCGCGTTCGGGTCGCGGTAGGTGCGGGTGTCCAGCAGGAAGAGCCGGACGTGCCGACCCCAGTCGAAGCTCCGGTACAGCCGGCCTTCGGCCAGCGGATGCCACTCGCGAAAGGCCCTCGCTCCGGCCGCGGCCAGGGCTTCGTCGCGATAGGCGAAATCATCGTGCACCTCGTGGTCGTCCCATACCGCCAGGCTGGCGGTGCCGGAGAGCAGCGCCTGCAGACCGGGGGCACTGCGGTTGTACTGCCAGTGCGCGCGGAAGCCCGCGAGATCGAGGGCCGGAGGCGGTCCCGGGACCTGACGGGGCGCCACGGCGCCCCGCGCGAGGCAGTGGCCGTCCGCATAGATCATGTCGCCCAGCGCGACGAACAGGTCCGGCTCGCTGCGCGCCACCACCCCGAGGATCGGGTAGCCGTCGTCCAGCCCGCGGCAGGCGTTCTGTCCTCCGAGGTCGCCGCCGAAGGCGATGCGCACCGGCACCGCGTCGTCGGGTGCGGGCGCCGTGCGGAAGTGGCCGAAGACCGGCTCCCCCTCGGTGCCCAGCTGCACGGTCACGAGGTAGGCGGTGGCCGGCTCGAGGCCATCGAGGACGATCTGCGCGGTCAGGTCGTCCTCGGAACGGATCGGCGCCTCCGCGACCCGGAAGCTGTGGCCCGTCGGCGTCAACGCCGTCAGCTGGAGGCGACCCTCCCGACTGCCGCGGGCCCAGACCCGCACGGAGTCGGAGCGCACCTCACCGAAGACCGGGCCGTGGGTCACGCGCGGTGGAAGCTCAGGGGCGGGGGGCGGGCGGGTCGCACATCCGAGCGCCAGCAGCAGGCTGGCCGCCGCGCCGAGCGCGAGCCGGGCACCGCGCCGAGCCGCGGGCAGAGCCTCGAACATGCTTCCGGTGCTCGCCCTGCCCTGCTACTCGACGAAGCCCTTCAGGAGCTTGCTGCGGCTCGGATGGCGCAGCTTGCGCAACGCCTTGGCCTCGATCTGGCGGATGCGCTCGCGGGTGACCTCGAAGTCCTGGCCCACCTCCTCGAGGGTGTGGTTGGCGCGCTCGCCGATGCCGAAGCGCATCTTGAGCACGCGCTCCTCGCGAGGGGCCAGGGTGGCGAGCACCCGGCGGGTCTGGTCGGCGAGGTTGCCCTCGACGACGGCGTCGGCCGGGTTGACGGCGTTCTTGTCCTCGACGAAGTCGCCGAGGTTCGAGTCCTCTTCCTCGCCCACGGGCGTCTCGAGACTGATCGGCTCCTTGGCGATCTTGAGCACCATGCGCACCTTCTCGAGGGGCATCTCCATCTTGTCGGAGAGCTCCTCGGGCGTGGGCTCGCGGCCGAGCATCTGCACCATCTGCTTGGTGGTGCGGCCGAGCTTGTTGATCGTCTCGATCATGTGCACGGGGATGCGGATCGTGCGCGCCTGGTCCGCGATCGCCCGGGTGATCGCCTGGCGGATCCACCAGGTCGCGTAGGTCGAGAACTTGTATCCGCGCCGCCACTCGAACTTCTCGACGGCCTTCATCAGGCCGATGTTCCCCTCCTGGATCAGGTCCAGGAACTGCAGACCGCGGTTCGTGTACTTCTTCGCGATCGACACGACGAGGCGCAGGTTGGCCTCGGTGAGCTCGCACTTGGCCTGATGCGCCTCTTCGTAGGCGTCCTTGTAGCCCACGCGGACGGTGGCCAGGACGTCGCGGCTCATCCGCGTCTCGCTCTCGAGCTGGGTCATCTCGTGCCGGATCCCGCCGAGGCGCTCGCGGACCTCCTCGATCCGCTCGACCCTGCCGCCGAGCCGCTCGAGCGCCTCCTGGGCGCGCTTGCTGCGGCGGGTCGCGAGCTCGGCCAGCTCGTCGAACTGCGCCAGGCGCACCTTGAGGGGCCGCACGGTCTTCGCGGCCTCGCGCTCGTAGGTCTTCATCGTCGTCGCGACCTCGAGCACCTCTTCCACGATCTCCTGGAAGACCTTGCGCGAGAAGCGTTGTGCCACCAGGGCGTCGATCGCCTCGCGATGGAGCGCATCGATCTCGCCCTGCACGCGGCGCCGGGTCTCGTCGCTCGCCCGGGGATTCGAGAGGGCCTGGAAGCGCTTCGCGACCTCGGTCTCGATCTTGCGGATCCGGGTCGCCGCCGCGAGCAGCCGGCGCTGGCGCTCCTCCGGGGTGTGCTCGGGCTCTTCGTCGTCCAATCCGACGATCAGATCCTTCAAATCGAGGGAGCCGCTCTTCAGGCGATCGAAACGGTCGAGCACCTGACGCACGCCGAGCTGGGTGCCGACGGTGGCGTAGAGCAGACGATGCTCGCCGGCCTCGATGCGCTGGGCGATCGCGACCTCGCCCTCCTTGGTCAGCAGCGAGACCTGGCCCATCTCGCGCAGGTAGACGCGCACGGGATCGTTGCTGGGCCCGGTGTCCTCCTCCGGCTCGGGGCTCAAGGGCTGCTCGACCCAACGCCGGGCGGGGTTCTGGCGCTCGATCACGTTGATGTCGTTCTCGCCGAACAGCGCCATCAGCTCGTACTGCTGCTCGTTGGTGAGGATGTCGACCGGGATGGCGCCGCTCAGATCCTCCTGGGTCAGGAAGCCCTTGCGCCGCCCGCGCTCCAGCAGCTTCTGCACGCTGCCCTGCTGCGGGACGTCGCCCGCCTGCAGGGTCTCCCAGTCTTCCTGGGTACCGCTCGGCAGCTCGTCGGACTCGGGGGTCTGGTTCTTGGGAAGGCTGGGCCGGCTTCCGGGCACGCTCGAAGCCATGGGGGGGTCTCCTTCGGATCTCACACAGCAGGGATGCGCTGGCGCTTGTTCAACAGCTCGGTGTTCTTGCGATCGAGCAGACTGGGGTCCTCGTGCAGGGCCTGGGTCAAGGCCTTGCGCTCGCGTTCGGCCGCGATGCCACGCACCTTCGCGAGCGTATCGACAAAGGCGCGACGCGCGACCTCTGGATCCTCGAGGCCGCGGGTCTCGCGGGCGGCGAGCTGGGAGAGCAGCTGGCGCGGCTCGCCCTCCAGACGATCGAGCAGCTCGGAGGCCGGCACACCGGTGACGACAGCCGCCGCGACGGCAGCCAGGGCGGGCTCGGGAGCCAGCTCGACGAAATCGCCGGCCTCCTCGGCGAGCGCCGGATGGGCGATCAGGGCCTGCAGCGCGCTCTCGTAGTGGCGATGCTCGGGACCGCGCTGCCGGGGGCGCGACGCGATCGCCTCGGTGGGATCCTCCCCGGCCCGGGCCTTGCGGATCGCGGCCTCCACGTCCGTAGGCTGGACGCCGGTGGCCATGGCGAGGCGACGCCCGAACTCGCTGCGCTCGACCGCGTCGGGCACGAGGGTGAGCAGGGGGACCACCGCGGCCACGGCGTCGGCCCGCTCCCAGGGCGTGGAGACGCCTCCGTCGATGGCGCGGCGGATGGCGACGTCGAGCGCGGGGGCTGCAGTATCGATCCGGGCGGCCAGGGCCTCCGGGCCCTCGCTGCGCAGCAGGTCGTCGGGATCCTGGCCGCTGGGCAGCGCCACGGCCGAGACGCGCAGGTCGTGGGGGAGCAGCACCTCGAGACCCCGCAGCATGGCGCGCTGGCCGGCGTCGTCGCCGTCGAAGAGCAGCACGACGTGGCGTGTGCGGCGGCGCAGGTTGCGCGCGTGCTCCTCGGTCAGCGCCGTCCCGCAGGTCGCGACGCCCTCGCCGACGCCGGCGCGCGCGAGGGCGATGGCGTCGAAGTAGCCCTCGATGACGACGACCCGATCCCGCTTGCGGATCGGCTCGAGGGCCATCGGGAAGCCGTAGAAGGCCTGGCGCTTGTGGAAGACCGGGCTCTCGGGCGAGTTCAGGTACTTCGGCTCCTGGTCCGGGCTGATCGCACGGCCGCCAAAGCCGAGGATGCGCCCGCGCGGATCCTGGATCGGGAAGGTGATGCGGCCCCGGAGCATGTCGAAGTGACCACTGGACTCGCGCTTCTTGATCAGCCCCGCCTTCTCGCCGACCTCGGCATCGATCCCCGCGTGCTGGAGTGCGGTGACGACCGTGTCCCAGCGGTCCGGCGCGAAGCCGATGCCGTGGTGCTCGGAGATGCCGCGGTCGAGCCCGCGCTCGACCAGGTATGCGCGGGCCGGCGCGCCTTCCTCGGCCAGGAGCAGGCGGCGGTAGAGGTCCTGTGCGACGCGGTTGGCCTTGAAGATCTGCTCGGCGAAGCCGGCCTGTCCGTCGCTGCCACCCGACTCGGGCACCTCGATGCCGACATCCGAGGCCAGGCTGCGCACGGCCTCGGGAAAGGTCAGGCCCTCGTGCTGCATGACGAAGCCGAAGACGTTGCCGCCCTCGCCACAGCCGAAGCAGTGGTAGGTGCCGCGGTCCGGAGAGACGTTGAAGGAAGGCGTCTTCTCGTCGTGGAAGGGACACAGACCCTTCCAGTTGCGGCCGGCCTTCTTGAGCCCGACCACCCGGCCCACCACGTCGACGATGTCGACGCGATCCCGGATCGCATGAATCGTGTCTTCGGGGATTCGAGCCATCCGCCCCTGGCTTCCCCCGCGGTAGCAGCTCTACGTCAGCGAGCCATCCGCTTCAGCTTCTTGAGGGCCCGCTTGCGCGCTGCCGCCGCCTTCTTCTTCTTCCGAATGCTCGGCTTGTCGAAGTACTCGCGACGGCGAAGCTCGGTGAGGATGCCAGCCTTCTCCACCTGCTTCTTGAAGCGCTTGAGCGCCACCTCGAAGGGCTCGTTGTCCTTGACCTTCACGACCGGCATGCGGTTTCCTTGCTCCAGAACCGCGAACGGCAGGGACCGAACTCTCGAGAAGGGCGTCGATCCCCCTAGGACCGATGCCACCCTTTAGAGGAGTGGCCCGACAACAGCTCGCGTGTCGAGTTGGGGTTCTTGAAAGACCCGGGCCGGCGGTCCCGGGGAGGCGAAAACCTCTTTGAAATCGGAGGATTCGGGCCTTCCAAGCAGACGGGCGAGGCTAGCGTACGGCCCCGGCGCCATCAACCGAGGGGCCCGGACGAGCTGGGGGGCTCCTGAGGCGCCCCGACCGGGTCGCGGACGGCGATTCCGAGCTCGCGGAGCCGCGCCTTCACCGAGCCCACGGTCTGCTCCTTGAAGTGGAAGATGGAGGCGGCCAGCGCGGCCTGGGCGTGTCCCCCTCGGGGGCCATCGTCGAGGGCCGCCGCCAGGCTCTCGGGGGTGCCGCCGCCGCCGGAGGCGATCACGGGGATGGGGACGGCGTCGGCCACGGCACGCACCATCTCGAGGTCGTAGCCGCTCTTGGTCCCGTCGCGGTCCATGCTCGTGAGCAGGATCTCCCCGGCGCCGGCCTGCGCCATCCGGGCGGCCCACGCGCCGGCATCGATCCCGGTCGGCTTGCGGCCGCCGTGGGTGTACACCTCGAAGGTCGCGTCGGGGTCGTTCTCGCTGGAGCGCTCGGCGGCGCGAGTGCGGTAGCCCTCGGGATCGTCGATCCGGCGGGCATCGATGGCGAGGACCAGGTTGGCCGTGCCGATCTTGAGCGCCGCCTCCTCGACCAGCTCCGGATTCTGCACCGCCGCGGTCATGATCGAGACCTTGTCCGCGCCCGCGTTGAGCAGGTCGCGGATGTCCTGCAGGCTCCGCACACCGCCGCCGACGCAGAGCGGCATGAAGACCGTCTCGGCCGTGCGCGCCACGACGTCGAGGATGATGCGACGGCGTTCGTGGCTCGCGGTGATGTCGAGGAAGGTGATCTCGTCCGCTTCCTGCTCGTCGTAGAGCCGCGCGACCTCGACGGGATCGCCGGCGTCGACGTGGTCAACGTACTGCACGCCCTTCACGACGCGGCCCTGATCGACGTCCAGGCACGGGATGATGCGCTTCAGGAGCACGCGACCGCCTCCAACGCCTCGGCGAGGTCGAGCGATCCGTCGTACAGCGCGCGTCCCACGATCACGCCCGCGATGCCGCGGCTCGCCAGGGCGGCCGCTGCGCGCACGTCCGCAAGCGAGCCAACGCCGCCGGAGGCGATCACGGGGATCGCGACCTCGGCGGCCAGCGCCGCGGTCGCCTCGAGGTTCGGGCCGGTGCCCATGCCGTCGCGGGCGATGTCGGTGTGGATCAAGGCCGCGACGCCGGCGTCCTCGAAGCGGCGGGCGAGGGTCAGGACGTCCACGTCGCTCGTCTCGAGCCAGCCTTCGGCCGCAACCCGGCCGTCCTTGGCGTCCACGCCCACGGCCACGTGGCCGGGGAAGCGCCGCGCCGCGTCCTTGACCAGCTCGGGATCGCGCAGCGCGGCCGTGCCGAGGATGACGCGGTCGATGCCCAGCTCGATCCACTCGGCGACCGCA
>JAJDAR010000406.1 GCA_029261775.1 Deltaproteobacteria bacterium
GCCGGCGAAACGCAGGCCGAGACGAACCGGCTCGAGGCGACCGGCCCGGTCGTCCCGGGCGAGGGCGGGGGCTCGACTCATGGCGGCGGAGGATAACAGGCGAGCGGAGGCGGACTTGGCCGCGCACCGGGCCCTGGGACGTCCCGTGCTCATGGATGGCGCCACCGGGACGGAGCTGGAGCGCCGGGGCATCGAGGCCGGCCTGCCCCTCTGGTCGACGCACGCGCTGCGGGTCGCGCCCGAAGCCGTTCGGGACGTGCACGCCTCGTACGTCCAGGCCGGCTGCGATTGGATCACGGCCAACACGTTCCGGACACAGCGCAGGGTGCTGGCCCGCGCGGGGCTCGGCGACCTGGACGCGGCGTTGACCCGGCAGGCGGTCCAGCTCGCTCGTGAGGCCCACCCGGGAGGAATCGTGCTGGGCTCCGCTCCTTCCCTCGAGGACTGCTACCGGCCGGACCTCGTTCCCGACGACGACGCCGTCGCTCGCGAGCAGGAGCGCCACGTCGCGAATCTCGGAGCGGCCGGGGTCGATGCCATCCTCGCCGAGACCCACAACACCCTGCGCGAGGCCCGGGCGGTCGTGCGCTGCGCCTACGAGCAACGCTTGCCGTGCCTGGTGGGGTTCGTCTGCGACGAGGCGGGCTCGCTGCTCTCGGGCGAGCCGCTTGCGGAGGCGATCGAAGCCGTGGCCCGGTTCGAGCCCCTGGCCGTCGGGGTCAATTGCCTGCCCCCGCGGGCCGTGTCGGCTTGCCTGCCCGCACTCGTGGCGGGTGGCCTGCCCTTCTTCGTCTCCGCAAACCTGGGAGCGCCCCGCGCGGATGGCAGCTTCGAGCGCAGTGACGAGCAGAGTCCCGAGGAGTTCGCGACGCACGGCTGTCGCTTCGCGGCGGACGGCGCCAGCCTGGTCGGCGGCTGCTGTGGAACGACGCCCGCGCATCTGGAGGCGTTGAGCCGGAGCCTCTCGGCACGCTGAGCCCCAAGGCTCCCCCTCGAGCGGGTCTTCGCAGCCGCGGCTCGGACGAGCAGCCGCAAACGAGCAGCTGTCGGGCAACCGCACCGCAGGGACGCGCGCGCCGAAGGTTCGGGACACAATTTGTGTCACCTGCGGATCTCGCGCGGTGCAGAGCTGCCGCCGCAGGGCTGCGCAGATCCGGGCGCAACCGCCCGGCCGAGGCGGCATCCCGTTCTTGTGGGGCCCTCGACCCCCGCCTGTGGCACGCGCCTTGCTTTTCCCGTTCCCAGCGAGACGACGGTTCTCAGCGCCCGGGCCAGCTACCCCTCCCCTCGTGCTTGCACGAGGAGCCGGTCCGGGCGCTTCGTCGTTGTGCGGGGCGCAGGCGCTGCGCACGCGCGACCTCGGATCGGGGTCTGGGGCGGCGCGCGCGTCTCCATCCCTTTTTGACTTCGCTCGCGTCACCCCACCCCAGGCCAGGCCTGGCCTGGGGTGGGGTGACGCGAGCGAAGTCAAAAAGGGATGGAGACGCGCGCGCCGCCCCAGACCCCGATCCGAGGTCGCGCGTGCGCAGCGCCTGCGCCCCGCACAACGACGAAGCGCCCGGACCGGCTCCTCGTGCAAGCACGAGGGGAGGGGTAGCTGGCCCGGGCGCTGAGAACCGTCGTCTCGCTGGGAACGGGAAAAGCAAGGCGCGTGCCACAGGCGGGGGTCGAGGGCCCCACAAGAACGGGATGCCGCCTCGGCCGGGCGGTTGCGCCCGGATCTGCGCAGCCCTGCGGCGGCAGCTCTGCACCGCGCGAGATCCGCAGGTGACACAAATTGTGTCCCGAACCTTCGGCGCGCGCGTCCCTGCGGTGCGGTTGCCCGACAGCTGCTCGTTTGCGGCTGCTCGTCCGAGCCGCGGCTGCGAAGACCCGCTCGAGGGGGAGCCTTGGGGCTCAGCGTGCCGAGAGGCTCCGGCTCAACGCCTCCAGATGCGCGGGCGTCGTTCCACAGCAGCCGCCGACCAGGCTGGCGCCGTCCGCCGCGAAGCGACAGCCGTGCGTCGCGAACTCCTCGGGACTCTGCTCGTCACTGCGCTCGAAGCTGCCATCCGCGCGGGGCGCTCCCAGGTTTGCGGAGACGAAGAAGGGCAGGCCACCCGCCACGAGTGCGGGCAGGCAAGCCGACACGGCCCGCGGGGGCAGGCAATTGACCCCGACGGCCAGGGGCTCGAACCGGGCCACGGCTTCGATCGCCTCCGCAAGCGGCTCGCCCGAGAGCAGCGAGCCCGCCTCGTCGCAGACGAACCCCACCAGGCACGGCAAGCGTTGCTCGTAGGCGCAGCGCACGACCGCCCGGGCCTCGCGCAGGGTGTTGTGGGTCTCGGCGAGGATGGCATCGACCCCGGCCGCTCCGAGATTCGCGACGTGGCGCTCCTGCTCGCGAGCGACGGCGTCGTCGTCGGGAACGAGGTCCGGCCGGTAGCAGTCCTCGAGGGAAGGAGCGGAGCCCAGCACGATTCCTCCCGGGTGGGCCTCACGAGCGAGCTGGACCGCCTGCCGGGTCAACGCCGCGTCCAGGTCGCCGAGCCCCGCGCGGGCCAGCACCCTGCGCTGTGTCCGGAACGTGTTGGCCGTGATCCAATCGCAGCCGGCCTGGACGTACGAGGCGTGCACGTCCCGAACGGCTTCGGGCGCGACCCGCAGCGCGTGCGTCGACCAGAGGGGCAGGCCGGCCTCGATGCCCCGGCGCTCCAGCTCCGTCCCGGTGGCGCCATCCATGAGCACGGGACGTCCCAGGGCCCGGTGCGCGGCCAAGTCCGCCTCCGCTCGCCTGTTATCCTCCGCCGCCATGAGTCGAGCCCCCGCCCTCGCCCGGGACGACCGGGCCGGTCGCCTCGAGCCGGTTCGTCTCGGCCTGCGTTTCGCCGGC
>JAJDAR010000407.1 GCA_029261775.1 Deltaproteobacteria bacterium
CTTCGAGGCGGCCGACGGCGTGCTCGGCTTCGCCCTCTCAGAGCTCTGCTTCGAGGGGCCCGAAGAGGAGCTGCGCCGCACCGAGAACCAGCAGCCCGCGATCCTGACCGTCAGCATCGCGTTGCTGCGAGCCCTCGAGGCCCGCGCGGACGTCCGTCCCGATTTCGTCGCCGGCCACAGCCTCGGCGAGTACACGGCTCTGGTGGCCGCCGGCGCCATCAGCCTCGAAGACGCCGTGGCCCTCGTCCACGCGCGCGGTCGTTTCATGCAGGAGGCCGTGCCCGAAGGCCGAGGCGCGATGGCGGCGATCCTGGGCTCGAATCCCGATACCGTGGCGGATGTCTGTGCCGAGATCGCGGCGCAGCGGGGTCAGGTGGTCGCTCCCGCCAACTGGAACTCCCCCCAGCAGACCGTGATCGCGGGGGACGCCGCCGCCGTCGAGCAGGCCGGTGCGCTGGCCGTGGAGCGCGGCGCGAAACGCGCCGTCTCCCTTCCGGTCTCTGCGCCCTTCCACTGCGCGCTGATGGAGCCCGCGGCCGAGAAGCTGCGGGGCGAGCTCGCTCGGGTGGGCTTCCGCGATCCTCGGGTGCCCGTGGTCACGAACGTCGAGGCCGAGCCGAATCGCGACGGGAGCCGCATCGCGGATCTGCTCCGGCAGCAGGTCACCGCCGCCGTGCGTTTCACCGAATCCGTCGAGCGCCTTGCGGCGCTCGGCGTGGACCGGGTGCTCGAGATCGGCCCCGGTCACGTGCTGTCGGGGCTGGTGGCCCGCATCGACCGCAAGATCCAAAGACTGAGCGCCAGCGGAATGGACGAGCTCGACCTCGTGGCCACCGCACTGGCAGAGGGGAGATGAGATGGCATTGGAAGATCGCGTCAAGGACATCATCGTCGAGCAGCTCGGCGTCACGGCCGAGGAGGTCGTTCCGCAGGCATCGTTCATCGACGACCTCGGCGCGGATTCCCTCGACATCGTCGAGCTGGTGATGGCGATGGAGGAAGCCTTCGACGTGGAGATTCCCGACGAGGACGCCGAGAAGATCCAGACCATCGGGTCGGCGGTGTCCTATCTCAAGGGCAAGCTCGGAGAGGCCTAGGCCCCGATGTCCCCCACCGCCGGCCGACGCCGTGTGGTCGTCACGGGGATCGGATGCGTGACCCCCCTCGGTACGGACGCCGCCTCGACCTGGGAGGCGGCGACGGCGGGTCGCTGTGGCATCGCCCTGCTCGACGACGTGGACGAACGGCTGTCCGTGCGGATCGGCGCACGGGTGACGGGCGAGCTGGATTGCGGCGATCTGCATCCGAAGGAGCTTCGTCGCTACGACCGCACGATGCGCCTCGGCCTGGCCGCCGCGCGCGAGGCGGTCCTCGATGCCGCACTCGCGGGGCAGGTCGATCCGGATCGCGCGGGCGTCGCGATCGGCTCCGGGATCGGCGGCATCGGCACCTTGCTCGAGAACCACCGGAGCTACCTGGAGCACGGTCCGCGCCGGGTCTCGCCCTTCTTCATTCCGATGACCCTGGCCAACATGCCCAGCGGGGTGGTCGCCATCCACCACGGGCTGCGGGGCCCCAACCTCTGCCACGTCACGGCCTGTGCCTCGTCCTCCCATTCGATCGGCGAGGCGGCGCGCTGCATCGAGCGCGGCGACGCCGACGTCATGCTGGCCGGTGGTGCGGAAGCGGCGGTCAACGACCTGGTGATGGCCGGCTTCGCGAACATGCACGCCCTGTCCAGACGGAACGACGACCCGGAGCGGGCCAGCCGGCCCTTCGACCTGGCCCGGGACGGCTTCGTGCTGGGCGAGGGAGCCGCGGTCCTGGTGCTCGAAGCGGTCGAACACGCGGCCGCCCGCGGCGCCCGCGCCCGCGCGGAGCTCGTCGGCTACGCGGCCTCGGGCGACGCGGCTCACATGGCCGCCCCCGATGCCGAGAGCGGTGGCGCGGCCCGCTGCATGGCGGCGGCCCTGGCGGATGCCGACCTCGCGCCCTCCGACGTCGATCACATCAACGCCCACGCGACCAGCACGCCGGCGGGAGATACCGTCGAGGTGGAGTCGATCCGTCGCGTCTTCGGAGGCCATACCGAAGCGATCCCCGTCTCCGCGACCAAGGGGATGACCGGACACCTGCTGGGGGCGGCCGGGGCGCTCGAGGCCCTGTTCTGCGTCCGGAGCCTCGAGGAGGGGCTCCTGCCGCCGACGATCAATCTCGACGACCCGGATCCCGACTGTGCCCTCGATCACGTCGCGGGCAAGGCGCGACCTGCGGGGATCCGTGTGGCACTCTCCAACTCCTTCGGCTTCGGCGGCGTCAACGCCGCCCTGATCCTGCAGCGGAGCGGGGCCTGATGGGCCCTGCCAGCACCTGATGGGGGACGTGATGGGCGATCCGATCCTGTTGGCCGGCGATCACCGGGGCGTGCCCCTGAAGGCGGCGATCAAGAAGCACCTCGAGGCCGAGGGGCACGAGGTGAAGGACCTGGGACCCGCCGACGAGAGCTCGGTGAACTACCCCGAGTTCGTGGCGCCCGCCGCGCGCGCGGTCTCGGACGGGAAGGCCTCCCGCGCGATCGTGATCTGCGGCAGCGGCCTGGGGGTCACCTACACGGCGAACCGCTTCCCGCGGGTTCGCGCCGCCCTGGTCCACGACGTCGAGGCCGCCGAGGCGTCGCGACATCACAACGACGCGAACGTGCTCGCGCTGGCCGGCGACCGCACGCCCCCCGAGCTGGCCTTCGAGATCGTCGATGCCTGGCTCGAGACGCCCTTCGACGGCGGCCGGCATGCGACCCGGGTCGCGCAGATCGACAGCCTGACCCGCAACCCGGCGGGCGCGCTGGCCGAGGCCGACCCGGCGGTGGCGGGGATCCTCCAGGAGGAGGCGAAGCGGCAGGCCCAGGGTCTCGAGCTGATCGCCTCGGAGAACTTCGTCTCCGAGGCGGTGCTCGAAGCGGTCGGCTCGGTCGCGACGAACAAGTACGCCGAGGGCTATCCCGGCAAGCGCTACTACGGGGGCTGTGAGGTCCTCGACGAGGTCGAGGATCTCGCGCGCGACCGCGCCCGGGAGCTGTTCGGCTGCGACCACGTCAACGTCCAGCCCCACTCCGGCTCCCAGGCCAACGAGTGCATCTACCGCGCCGTGCTCGAGCTGGGCGACACGATCCTCGCGATGAATCTGGACCACGGTGGCCACCTGACCCACGGCAGCCCCGTGAACTTCTCGGGCAAGCTCTACGACATCGTGCCCTACGGGGTCGATCGCGAGAGCGAGTGCATCGACTACGACGAGGTCCTGCGGCTGGCGAAGGAGCATCGCCCGAAGCTGATCCAGTGCGGGGCGACCGCCTACTCGCGGATCATCGACTTCGAGCGCTTTCGCGAGATCGCCGACGAGGTCGGGGCACTGCTCTTCGCCGACATCGCACACATCGCCGGTCTCGTGGCGACGGGGCACCATCCGAGCCCCGTCGGCAAGGCGCAGCTGATCGGGACCACCACGCACAAGACGCTGCGCGGACCGCGCGGGGGCATGATCCTCTGCGACGAGCCCTACGCCAAGAAGGTGGACAGCGCCGTGTTCCCGGGCGGGCAGGGCGGACCGTTGATGCACGTGATCGCCGCCAAGGCGGTGGCTTTCGGCGAGGCGCTGCGTCCAGGGTTCCGGGACTACAGCGGGCAGATCATCGCCAACGCGCGCGCGCTCGCTGGAACCCTCGCCGATCGAGGCTTCCGGATCGTGTCGGGCGGAACGGACAACCATCTCTTCCTGCTCTCCCTCGTCGGCCGCGAGCTCACCGGCAAGGCCGCGCAGAACGCCCTCGACGCGGCGGGCATCACGACCAACAAGAACATGGTGCCGTTCGACCCCCGGACTCCCTTCGTGACGAGCGGCGTCCGCATCGGCACACCGGCCCTGACCACCCGCGGGATGGCCCAGGAGGAGATGAGGAAGGTCGGCGAGCTGCTGGCGACCGTCCTCGAGCAGCCCGGCGACGCGGAGCTGGCGGGCCGCGTGCGCGAGGAGGTGATCACCCTCTGTGAGCGCTTTCCGCTCTACGCCGACCGTTGGCAGAGCCTGGCCTGAGCCGCCTTGCGCTGTCCCTTCTGCAACGACGCGAGCAACCGGGTCATCGACTCCCGGCTCACCCGTGAAGGGCTCGAGATCCGGCGTCGTCGTGAGTGCGACGAGTGCGGTCGGCGGTTCACCACCCGCGAGCGGCTCGAGTCCGTCCTGCCCAAGGTGATCAAGCAGGACGAGCGACGCGAGGAATGGGATCGGGACAAGCTCGAGCACAGCGTGCAGAAGGCCTGTACCAAGCGACCCGTCAGCGAGAACGCGATCCAGCGGCTCGTCGATCGGGTCGAGCGGAGGCTGGGGGAGCTGGGGGAGGCCGAGGTCGGCACCGACCGGGTCGGAGACGCGGTGCTCGAGGAGCTCTCCGAGCTCGACGTCATGGCGGCGGCCCGCTTCGCCTCGGTGTTTCGCGAGTTCGCCACCGCCGCGGACTATGACGCCTTCTTCGCGACCCTGAGCGTCCGCTCCAGCGCGGGCGGAGTTCCCGGGACCCGCGGCCCGGCGGGCGACGAGTAGCGGGCGGCTCGCATGGATCCGGAGCGCGCCATGCGTCGGGCGCTGGCCGCGGCGCGTCGGCAGCTGGGGCGGACCCACCCGAACCCGACCGTCGGTGCCGCCGTATTCCGCGGGGATCGGATCCTCGCTGCCGGGGCCACGCGCCCGGTGGGCGGCGCCCATGCGGAGGTCGTCGCGATCGAGGCCGCGCGGCGTCGGCACGGCGACCGGGCGCTGCGCGGCGCCTCGCTGGCGGTGACCCTCGAGCCCTGTCATCACCAGGGGCGGACCGGGCCTTGTACCCAGGTGATCCGAGACGCGGGTCTCGAGCGCGTGTTCGTCGGCGAGCGCGATCCGCATCCGCGTGTCTCTGGTCGCGGCCTGCGCGCTCTTCGACGCGCGGGACTCCTGGTGGAGTCCGGCGTGCTGCTCGAGGAATGCCGTTGGCAGCACCGTGGCTTCGTCTCCGTGATCGAGCGGGGTCGGCCGTGGGTCGCGCTCAAGCTGGCGGCGACGCTCGACGGCCGCATCGCGACCGCGTCGGGCGAGTCGCGCTGGATCACGGGACCGGCCGCCCGCGCCCACGTTCACGGCCTGCGGGATCGCGCCGACGCCGTGATGGTCGGCTCGCGGACGGCGAAGGCCGACGATCCGTCGCTCACGGTGCGGCGTGCGGGCCGGCGGGTGCGCTGCCCGGTCCGCGTGGTGGTGGATTCGCGGCTGGCGCTGCCCCCCGATCGCAAGCTGGTCCGGGATCGCGACGCCTCGCGCACCTGGTTGCTCGCGGCCAAGGGAAGGCCCGCCGCTCGCCGGCGCGCACTCGAGGCGCACGGGGCGAGGGTGCTGGAGGTGCCGACGCGCAAGCCCGGGCTCGACCTGCGTGCCGCCTTGCGCCGGCTCGCCCGGGACGGGCTGACCAGCGTGCTGGTCGAGGGCGGCGGAGGGCTGTCGGCCGCCCTGCTGGCCGCCGGGCTCGTCGACGAAGTCCATTGGTACAGCGCGCCGGCCCTGCTCGGTGCCGACGCGCGGGCAGCCGTCGGGCCTCTCGGGCTGACGCATCTCGCCGGGCGCCCGCGCCTCGAGCTCCTCGAGGTGCGACGGTTGGGGGCGGACCTGTACGTTCACGGGGTCGCGAACCCCGCCCGTCGATCCCGAGGCCCCTCCTGAAGACCTATCCCGCCAGTCGTGACGCCACCGATCTGCGCGTCGCCATCGTGGTCTCGCGGTTCAACCCGCTGATCTCGAATCGGCTGCTCGATGGCTGTGCCCGCGAGCTGGAGCGCCGTGGCTGCCGGCCGGACGACATCCACGTCGCCTGGGTTCCAGGCGCTTTCGAGATCCCCCTGGCCGCGCGTCGTCTCGCGGCCAGCGAACGCTACGACGCGCTGGTGACCCTCGGCTCGGTCATCCGCGGCGGCACGCCGCACTTCGAGTACGTCTGTCAGGGCGTGACGGACGGCATCCGCTCGGTGATGAGCGACACCAAGGTGCCGGTCGCCTTCGGAGTCCTCACCCTCGACGACCTGGATCAGGCATTGGAGCGCACCGGAGGCAGCCACGGCCACAAGGGCGAAGAAGCGGCGCTCGCCGCGATCGAGATGGCCCGCCTCTGCGCCCACGTCGACGGGCCGCCGGCGTGAGCGCGCCTCGCCCCGCAGCGCGCAGCCGCTCCCGTCAGGTGGCCCTGCAAGTGCTCTATGCACTCGACCTGTCGCCGGGCAAGGATGCCGATGCGGTGTTCGGTGCGTTCGCGGAGCACTTCGAGCTGCCGGAGGGAGCGAGGAGCTACGCGAAGGAGCTCGTCACGGGAGTCGCCGATCAACGCGACGATCTGGACGTGCGCATCGCGAGCTGCTCGCGGAACTGGCGCATCGAGCGGATGGCCGCCGTCGATCGCAACATCCTGCGCCTGGCGGCGTACGAGCTTCGCCACCTCGGGCTGCCCGCACGGGTGGCGATCGACGAAGCGCTCGAGCTGGCCCACCAGTTCGGGGGCGACGACTCGCCGCGCTTCGTCAACGGGGTGCTCGATGCCTTCGCCTCGATGGAGGCGACCCCCTCGTGACCGTCACGCTCCCGATCGAGGTCCACGAGGGTCGGCTGGATCACGCCGAAGCGGAACTGCTTGTCGCGCCGTTCTTCGAGAACCACCGCCCCTTGCGGGGGCCGGCGGCGCGGGTGGACTGGCGACTGTGCGGTCTGCTCTCCGAGCAGCTCGCGGGAGCGCGGGTCGCAGGAGCCCGAGGCGACGCCGTGCTGATCGCCACCGCCGGCCGGTTTCGTGTGCCGAGCGTCCTGGCCTTCGGGCTGGGTCCGAAGCCGGGCTTCTCCGAGCGCGACCTCGAGAAGCTCGCAGCGGACCTGGTCGACCGGCTGGCAGGCCTGCGCAAAGGCCGGGTCGCTCTGGCGCTGCCGGACGACACCACGCTCGGGTTCCCGATCGAAGCCGCCGCGCATGCGGTGGTCTCAGGGCTGGCCCGGGGCTTGGCTCGCCGGCCGACCGCCCTGCACCTGCAGCTGTTCGGTGGGCCGAGCCTGCGCGAGGTCCTCGCCGGAGCGCGGCGCGCGGCCGAGACCGCCCCGGCTGGCATCGAGCTGCGGGTCTCCCCCGGGGCAAGCACGTCGCTGACCGTGCGGCCCACCTCCTCGGGGGCCACCGCGCCCGCCCGTCCCGCCGCGCCGACACCAGGTCTTCGCCCCACCCCCTGATCCCGGCGCCCACCCCCCTCGGTCGCATGCACCTGCGGGTTCAAGTCCGCCTGGGGACGGCCGATGGATCCTTCGACGACATCGCCTCGGCGAGGAGGGGCCGTCGGGGGTGGTGTATGCGCCCCGTCGGATGCAGGTGGAGAGCGCATGAGCCTGGTCGGCAGTCTCGAGGACCTGGGCCTCGGGGACATCCTGCAGATCATCAGCCTCTCCGGCAAATCCGGGGTGCTGCATCTGCGCGCCGACCTGGGAGAGGGCCGGATCCTCTTCGACCAGGGCCGCATCCGCATCGCCCACACCGGGCCCACGGCTCCGACCCTCGCCTCCCTGGGGGCGGGCGAAGCCGGGCCGGAGCGGCTCGAAGAGATCCTCCGCCAGCAGATCGAGGAGAGCGTGCTCTGCATGTTCTCGTGGGCGAGCGGGGAGTTCAGCTTCGAGGTCGGCGACGTCGCCGAGCACGCCGGGGACACACCCTGCCTCGACCCGGGCCTGAACCCCCAGTTCCTCGCGCTCGAGGGAACGCGGCTCGCCGACGAGCGGGCCGCCGGGATGACGCCCGAGGTGCCGGAGGACAAGAGCACCCCGCCGCTCTCGCGAGTCGAAGCCGAGCCGGGGCTGTCGTTCGCCACCGACGACGAGGAGCCGATCGCCACCGGCGAGCCGCTTCCGGACTTCGAGCCCATCGACGCGAACCCCGTGCCCGGGGTGGAGCTGCTCGAGAGCGTGGGCATGGCCGATGCGGATCCGTTCGAGAGCCCCGAAGTGCTCCTGGCCGAACCGTGGCTCGGGGCGGCGCCCGAGGGCGGGGCACCGCCGCTGCTGATGGACGACCCGGAGGAAGTCCCGCTGGCGCAGGCGGAGTTCGCGGTCGAAGCCCCCTTGCATCCCGTCTCGCCGGCTGCAGCCGCCGATCTTCCGCGGCTGCCGCCGCTGGTGCTGGTCGACGCCGACCTGCCCGTCGTCGAGTGGGCCCGCAAGTCGCTGCCCGAGGGGTTGCCGGCCGCCCACCTGTTCCAGACCACCGACCAGGGCGTGCAGCGGATCCGACAGTACCTCCGGCGCGCAGAGCCGCCGCTCGTCGTGCTGTCCGCCTCCCTGCCGGCTGACGCCCTCTCGGGGGCACGCTCTCTCGCCGAGCTTCTCGAGAGGCTCCAACGCCAGGCGCCGCAGATGCGCATCCTCCTGCTCGAGGAGACCGGCCGCGCACTGCCGGGTCCTCTCGAACGGCTCGGAAGGCATCGTGCGCGCCTCTCCAAACCGACGCCCACCCAGCTCGCCGATCCGCGTCTCGCCGACGGATGCGAGCGGCTGGGCCGGGAGTTCGGCACCGGTCTGCTGGCAGCCTGCGGCGTCACGACGGCGTCGGCGGACGGGGCTGCGATCGGCGAGCTGCGCGAGATCAGCATGCGTCTGCGCGATTCGGAATCGGGCGGCGAGGTGCTGCCCCAGGTGCTCGACTTCGCGACCCGCAGCTTCTCGCGGGTGGGGCTCTTCATGATTCGCGAGGAAGAGGCGCAGGGCATCGCCCAGGTTGGACTGCCCCTGGCCGGCGGCCCCGACGACGCGGCCTTCCGTCAGGTCGGGTTCGACGTGACGGGTTCCTCCTGGCTGCGAAAGCTGGTGGAGACGCGGGCGCCCCTCCGGATGGCCCTGGACGGGTCCTCCGGTGACGTGGATGCCGAGGAGCTGCTCGAGCGGCTCGGCACGGGCCGCCCGACCGAGGCCTGGCTGGGGCCGATCGTCAGTGCGAACCAGGTGGTGGCTTTCCTCTACGCCGACCGCCTGCCCGGCGACGAGGCGATCGGCGACACCGCCGCCTTGGAGGTGGTGCTGCACCACGCCGGACTCGCCCTCGACCGCGCGGCTCTCGAGCGGGCCCTGGACGAACCGGGTCCGTAGCCCCCCGGCCTCGCCACGCCAGGGGCATTCCGCCTAGGCAATCGGCGGCGCGAACCTACCGACGCCCCTCAAGAATTGGCCCGATCCGGCCGATGCCGGGAGACACGCCAACGGGCCCACGGGCCCTGGGAGGACGTCGGTGTCGCGCATCCTCATCGTCGAGGACTCGGGGACCATGCGAAGCCTGCTCGTGCAGTCGCTCGAAGCCCTGGACCCGGGTCTGAAGATCGACGAAGCCCAGAACGGATTCGAGGCGCTTCGGCTCCTGCCGCGCCAGCCCTACGACCTGATCGTCACCGACATCAACATGCCGGACATCAACGGGCTGGAGCTCGTGTCCTTCGTCAAGGGCAACGCACAGTATGCATCGATCCCGCTGATCATCGTGTCCACCGAGGGCTCCGACCGGGATCGCGACAAGGGGCTCGAGCTGGGAGCTGACGCATACCTCGTCAAGCCCTTCGATCCGGCCGAGCTGCACCGGGTGGCCGCAGACCTGTTGGCCTCCCGAGGCGACTGATCCGCCATGGCGAGCGGGGGCAAGGGTCGGGCGGATTCCAAGGCGCAACAGGAGTTCGTCTCGGAGGCCGAGGACATCCTGGAGCGCATGCGCGACGACCTCTCGGCCGTCGCCGAAGCCACCCAGAGCGGCGACGAGACCGATCCCGACGTCGTCAATCGACTCTTCCGCTCGGCGCACTCGCTGAAGGGCCTCTCCGGCATGTTCGGGTTCCAGGCCATGAGCGATCTGGCTCACCACCTCGAGGACCTGCTGGACGGTCTGCGGATGGGTCGGGTCCAGCTCTCGGCGGCGGGGATCGCCCTCTTCGACGAGTCGATGGGCGTGATCGCCGCGGTCCTGGCCGACCCGGGCAGCGAGACGGTGACCGCCTCTGCGGAGCGGGAGATCCACGCGATCATCGAGCGGATCGAGGCCTGGAACCGCGATCCGACCGCCGATCCGGACGCCGGGCAAGGCGGCTCGCAGCTGCCGGACTCCCTGCTCCGGGCGCTCACCGAGTACGAGGAGCATCGCCTCCGCGAGAGCCAACGCCGGGGCAAGGGCATCTACGTCGTCGACGTGGACTTCGAGATCGCGAGCTTCGAAGAGGGTCTGGGTGAGATCTCCGCCGCCATCAAGGAGGTCGGCGAGATCATCTCCACGCTGCCCTCGCCCGGTGACACGCCCGACTCCCACATCCGCTTCTCGTTGCTCACGGCGACGCAGCTCTCTCGCGCCGATCTGGCCACGCGTCTCGACCTGCCCGAAGCGTCGATCGCGGTCGGCGATCCGCCGCGCGAGCCCTCGGAGGGGCCGGGGTCGTCGACGGCCGAGTCCGAGCCTGGGGAGATCGAGGCGCCCGCGACCGAGCACGCGACCCACGAGCAGACGACGCTGAAGTCGATCAGCGACACGGTGCGCGTGGACATCAAGAAGCTCGACGAGCTCATGAACCTGGTCGGGGAGCTCTCGATCCAGAAGGGAGCGATCCGGCGCCTGGCTCACAAGCTCGGGATCGATCCCGCCACGGCCCGTGCGGGAGCGGAGCTGGAGAAGATGCACCGCTCGCTCGAGAGGAAGCTCCAGGAGCTGCAGGCCGGCGTGCTCGAGGTCCGCATGGTGCCGCTGCGCCAGGTCTTCGACAAGCTGAGCCGGGTCGTTCGCAGGCTGCGGCTCGATCTCCAGAAGGAGGTCGAGCTCGAGATCCACGGGGCCGACACCGAGCTCGACAAGCTGATCGTCGAGGAGCTCGTGGATCCGCTGATGCACATCGTGCGCAACGCCTTCGACCATGCCATCGAGCCGGCCGGCGAGCGCGAGAGAGCCGGCAAGGCCGCCAGCGGGCGCATCCGCATCGAGGCCCTCCAGCGCGGCAACGACGTCGTGATCGCCGTCTCCGACGATGGACGGGGGATCGACGCACGGGCGGTGCTGGAGAGGGCGCGTCAACGGGGACTCGTGCCGGCGGACGCCGAGCTCACGACGAAGGAGGCGCTGGATCTCGTCTTCCTTCCGGGCCTGTCCACCCGCGAAGCGGTGACCGAGACGAGTGGCCGGGGCGTCGGCATGGACGTCGTGCGCTCGAACATCGCGGCCCTCGGCGGGATGGTGGACATCGAGTCCCGGACCGGGGAGGGGACGACGATCACCATCATCCTGCCCATCACCCTGGCGATCATCCAGGCCTTGATCGTCGGTGTGGGCGATCACCGCTTCGCCATTCCCCTCAACTCGGTTCGGGAGACCCTGCTCGTCGACCTCTCCGAGGTGCAGCGGAGCGAGGGACGCGAGCTTCTCAACCTCCGCGGTGAACCGCTGAGCCTGCGCCACCTCTCCGAGGAGTTCCGGCTCTCGAGCCGGAACCGGGACGGGAAGCAGTACGTCGTCGTGCTGGGGATGGGCGACGCCCGCATGGGCCTGATCGTCGACCGCCTCGAGGGACAGCAGGACACGGTGATCAAGCCGATCCAGGGTCCGATCCGGGAGGTGCGCGGCATCGCCGGTGCGACCGAGCTGGGAGAGCAGGGCGCCGTGCTGGTGCTCGACGTGGCTGCGCTGGTCGACGACCTGGGCCGCCGGGGGGACGCATGAGCGTCGCGCAACATCAGAGCGGTGCCACCTGGGATCTGCTCGCGCGCGTCGCGGCGGGTTCCGGAGAAGGCGAGGAGCCGGTGATCCTGCGCGAGCTGCTGGCCTTCAGCCTCGCGGGCGATCGCTACGCCGTCCCGGTCGAGCGCGTGCGCGAGATCGTCAGGATGCGCCAGCTCACGCCCGTGCCGCGCGTTCCCGCCGAAATCCTGGGGGTCATCTCGCTGCGCGGGGAGATCGTCCAGGTGATGGATCTGAGGATGCGCCTCGGCGTCGAGGTGAGCGACAGCTCCCGGACCTCACGGATCATGGTGCTTCATGGCGACGAAGGTGCCGTCACCGGTCTCCTGGTCGACACGGTCAGCGAGGTGCTGCGGGTTCCCGAGGAGGCGTTCCGACCCGCCGCAGCCGGAGAAGCGGAGTTCGTGACCGACCTCTGCGAGCACGACGGCCATTTCGTCTCGATCCTCTCGGTGGAAAGGGTGCTCAACGTTGGCAGCTAGTGCGCCCATCCGAAACGACGTGAACGTCGATCTCGCCTGCTTCCAGGTGGACGATCAGGTGTACGGGATCGATGTCCTCTCCGTGCGGGAGATCCTGCGCAGCGTCGCGACCACGCCGTTGCCCAAGGCTCCCAGGCTGATCGACGGCGTCGTCGACCTGCGCGGAGCCGTGATCCCCGTCGTCGATCTGGGCCGCGCCCTCGGGCGCTCTGCCGTTCGCGAGACCGGCGACACGCGCATCGCGCTGGTCGAGGTGGACGAGCTGGTCTTCGGGCTCCGGGTCGACGCCGCAGTCGACGTCATCTCCGCGGACGCCTCGACCCTCGAGGAGCCTCCCGCCCTCGCGACCCATGCGGGCTACGACGCCGTACGAGCCGTCGCCCGGCGTGAGGGTCAGCCGCCGGTCCTGGTGATCTCGCTCGAGCACGTGCTCGAGAGCGTCTACCGCTCGGCTCCGAACGACGCCGAAGCGGGAGAGCATCCGGCGCCTGCAGTGGGGAGCTCCCGATGAGCGCGATTCCCTTCGCGTCGGGCAAGGCCTTCCGGATGCGGCACACCCTCCTGATCTCGGTGGTCGGCATCCCGGCGGCCGGGCTCTGTGTCCTGTACCTGCTGGCGATCCTCGAGATGACCTCCGCGCAGTGGCGAGCCTTCGGAGTCGGGGTCGGAATCGTCGCCGCGGTGCTGACCGTCGGGCTCTCCGCCTGGCAGCTCCGCCGGCAGCGACCGATCGCCGCTGCCATCGATGCCGATCTCCGAGGAGAGCTTACTCCGGAGATCGTCGAGGATGCCTTCCGCCGCGTCGGTGAGCTGCCCCGGCAGGACGTGGCGCAGACGCTCTTCACCTGGATCAGCGCCGGCGCCTTCCTGTCGGTGTACATGAAGCTGAGCCTGGCCTCCCTGTCCACCTTCTCCGCCTTCGTCGTCTCCGCGGCCGCGGTCAGCTCGGGCGTGGTCGTCAGCGTCTTCCTCCACTTCGCATCCAAGCATTACGTCCGGCCCCTGTTCGATCGCTGGGCGGGGCAGATCCCCGACGCGGGCCGGCGGCGTGAGCTGATCCCGACGGTCGGCCTCGTGCGCAAGCTCGGGCTGCCGCTCAGCGCGGTCTCGATGGTGATGCTCTTCTTCGCGCTGCTCTTGTCGTACATCCTCTCCGCCCGTCCCGTGGAGATCCAGGACGGACGCGTCAAGACCGCGTTCACGCAGTACGTCGTCGACGAGCTGGCGCTCGATCCGGGCAGGCTGACGGAGCTTCGCGAGGCGGGAAGGGCCTTTGCCGCGGCGGAGCACCTGCTGATCGTGGATCGCCGCTCCGGTCGCGTCGTGGACGGGGAGAATGACCAGATCCACGCCGCCGAGCTCACCTGGCTCCTCGACACCGGACTCTCCCAGGGACACAGTGCCCTGTTCGACTCGTCGAACAGCTTCGCCTGGCGCGACCTCGACGAGAGCGGGTTCCGGGTCCTGGTCGCGGTCACCTCGGGGAGCACCTTCACCGCGGGGCAGTACACCTCGCAGGTTGCGTTCGCCGCGCTGCTGGTGATCGCCCTCTGCGTCACGCTTTTCACGTCGTGGCTGCTGGCGCGGGACGTCGGGCACACGACCCAGCGCCTGATCGCCCAGGCCTCGAGGGTCGCCCGGGGCGACCTCATCGAGCCGGAGGTGGTCGAGTCCGACGACGAGATGGGCTCCCTGGCGCATGCCTTCGAAGACATGATCGGCTCTCTTCGCGAGATGATCGGCAGGGTCGTCGCGGCTGCCGACGGCCTCGAGGCGGCAGCCGGGGATCTCGGCGGCGTCGGAGAGGCCGTGAAGCTCGCCACCCAGGAGCAGCGCTCCGGGATCGAGCAGGCGACCCAACAGGTCACCACGGTCAATTCGAAGGTCTCCGAGATCACCGAGTCGGCGCAGGCCCTGAATGCCAACGTCGAGGAGGCGAGCAGCTCCGTTCTCGAGCTGGGAGCTGCGAGCGAAGAGCTGAACCACACCGCCACGACGCTCAGCACGCACGTCGAAGAGGTGACCGCCTCGATCGACCAGATGGTCCGCAGCGTGGACCAGATCGGCGGCAACACCGAGAACCTGGCCGGGGCGGTCTCGGAGACGGCTTCATCGATGTCCGAGATGGCGGCCGCCATGACGGACGTCGACTCGAATGCCTCGGAGACCGCGCGTCTCTCCGCGCAGGTGGTCAAGCTCTCGGAGCGTGGGCAGGAGAGGGTCCACGAAACGATCAGCGGCATGGATCAGATCCGGGAAGCGACCGAGACCGCGGACCACGTGATCCGCGGGCTGGCCAGCCGGATGCTCGAGATCGGGGCGATCGTCGACGTCATCGACGACGTCGCGGACGAGACGAACCTGCTCGCACTCAACGCCGCCATCATCGCCGCGCAGGCCGGGGATCAGGGTCGCTCCTTCTCCGTGGTGGCGGACGAGATCAAGGATCTCGCCGATCGGGTGCTCACGAGCACGAAGGAGATCGGCTCGTTGATCGGGGCCGTCCAGGAGGAGAGCGCGAACGCGACCGATGCGATCGGCCGCGGCTCCGAGCGCGTGCAACGCGGCGTCGAGCTGGCCGCGGAGGCCGGTCTCGCTCTGGAGGAGATCACCTCCGCCTCACGGGACTCCGGCCAGCGGATCGAGGAGATCATGCACGGGGTGCGCGAGCAGTCCGCGGCCGCCCGCCACGTTGCCGGGCTGATGGAGCGGGTCCACGCGCAGGTCGAGGAGATCCGTCAGGCCGGGAACGAGCAGGAGCAGGGCAACGAGGTCATGCAGCGCGGCGCCCAGGTCACGAGGCAGGTGGCCCAGCAGACCCAGCGCACGACCGAGGAGCAGTCCCGGGGCGCCGGGCGCATCCGCAACAGCATGGAGAGCATCCGGGATGCGGTGGATCGCATCCACCTGGGTCTCCAGGAGCAGTCCGACTCGTGTCGGGCGACGGTCGTCTTCCTCGAGCAGGTCTTCGAGCGGACCGGCTCCCATCAGGATTCCTCCCGCCGCCTGGGCGAAGCCACCGGAGAGCTCGAACGGCAGGCGACGGGCCTGCGAAACGACGTGAGCCGATTCCGCATCCGCGAGTCGGCAGGAGAGACGACATGATCGCCGCGTGTCCCAAGTGCGCCGCCCGCTACCGGATCGAACGCGAGAAGATCGGTGAAGGGGGTGTCCGACTGCGCTGCTCCCGGTGCGAGTCCGTCTTCCGCGTTCGGGCGCCCGCTGCGCAGACTCCTGCGGAGGAGGCTCCGGCCAAGCAGGCCACCCGTCCGGCCGCGAGCGGTTCCGCGCCCCCGCCGTCCGCCGCGGTCGCGTCCGCGGCGCCGCCGCCCTCCACGGTTGCGCCCGCCTCGAAGCCCGCGGCTCCGCAGGGCGGAGCGTCCCGCGGCGAAAAGGAGCGCGAGGTCGTCGTGCTGGTCGCCATGCCCGACGCGGAACTCGCAAAGACGATCGCCGACGAGATCTCGGCCGCAGGGGCCGCTGCCGCGGCCGTGTTCGATGGTGTCGACGCCATGCTGGAGATCCAGCGCAAGCAGCCGAAGGCGGTGCTCCTGGCGGCGGATCTTCCCAAGATGTTCGGCTTCCAGGTCTGTGAGATCGTGAAGCGGAATGCCTCGCTTCGGGACACGCGGGTCGTGCTGGCCGGGGCCGTCCACCACCCGGACCGCTACCGGCGCTCTCCGAGCGAGCTCTACGGCGCCGACGCCTACGTCGAGGTGCCGGACCTGCCCGAGGGTCTGCTGCCCATCTTGCGCGGCTTCGGCCTGATCGAGGCGATCCCGACGCAGCCTGGCCGAAGGGATGCCTCGATGGACTTCGAGGAGACCCGGATCGACGGGCCGGCACCGGCGGGGATGGACCGGAGCCCAGGGGGCGACCCGCCGATGAGTGGCATGGACGATCTGTCCGTCGCCCGGAGCGGATCTTCGCGCCCGGACCCCGCTGGCGGTCCGACCGGAGCGGGTGCGCCGGCGGGTCTTCCGCCGCTCGGATCGGTTCCGCTGCAGGAGGCCTTCGAGCCGGTGGAGCCGGCTCCCCAAGCTGCCTCGACGGCGGTTCGGGCCGATGCGGACAGCAGTCCCTCCCTGGAGCTCGATCTCGATTGGGCCGGCTCGGAGGCCGCGCAGCCGCAAGTGCCGCGGTCTCCCGCCCGTCCCGCTGCGCCGCAGCCCGCTCCCGCTCGGGAGTCGGGTGGGGGCGTGCCGATCTCGCTGGACTTCGACTTCGGCGAAGACGAGGTGGCGGCGGCGCCCCCCTCGCCGGAGCCCGCGGCGCCGAAACGAGAGGCCGCCCCGCCGACGCCGGCTCCCCCCTCGCCCGAGCTGGCGGAGGAGCGCGCGCAGGCCGAGCGGCTGGCGCGGATCATCGTCTCCGACATCGTGCTCTACAACGAAGAGAAGTTCGCGGCGGCGGTCCAGGCCGGAACCGTGGCCGCAGCCCTGTCCGCCGAGCTCGACGAAGGTCGTGGCCTCTTCACCCAGCGCGTCGACGAGCGCGTGCGTCGCGAAGCCGACTTCCTGTTGGAAGAGCTGCTTCGCGTCGCCCGCTCCCGTGGCATGGATTAGGACCGTGGAACGCACCCAACGAGACCATCTGCTCGAGGATCTCCAGTCCGGGGACGAGGACGTCCGCCGACTGGCCGTCGAGCGCCTGACGACGCTGCCTCCGGCCGAGGGCATTCCCGCGCTCGTGCAGTGCCTCGGAGACCCGAGCTGGCGCGTGCGCAAGGCGGCCATCGAGCGCCTCGCTTCGGCACCCCAGAATGCAGGAGCGGTGTCGGCCCTGATCGAGTCCCTGGCCGACGGCGACAACCCGGGCCGGCGCAACGCCGCGCTCGAGGCGTTGACCCGCTGCGGGTCGGCGGCCGTTCCGGCGCTGCTCGAGGCGTCCCACGACCCGGACATCGACGTTCGCAAGCAGATCGTCGATGCCCTGTCCGCGATCGCCGATCCGGTGGCGGGCCCGCGTCTGCTCGCGCTTCTGGACGATCCGGATCCCAACGTGCGCGGAGCTGCCGCGGAAGGCCTCGGTTGCCTGGGAGACGCCTCGGCCGGCGATCCGCTGCTGGCTCTGGCCGTGCGGGATGCGGAGACCCTGGTCCGCCTGTCCACCTTGCGCGCCCTCGACCGGCTCGAGTTCGAGGTCAGCCCGTCGGAGCTCCAGTGGGCCCTCGACGATCCGCTGCTGTGCGGTGCCGCCTATGCCCTCCTGGCCCACGCCGATGGGGCACTCGCCGTTCCGGTGCTGCTCAAGGGTCTCGAGAGCGGCGGTCCCTCCGCGCGGGACGCGGTGGTGCAGGCCCTGGTCCGCATCTGTGCGCGGGAGAGCGGAACCCGTCCCGAACTGCTCGAGGAGATCCAGCAGGGGATCCCGCGGGAGGGTCCGGCCTTCGCCTATGCGATGGAGCGCGCCCGCGACGGATCGCTGGCGGCCAGGCTCGCCGTCGTGCAGCTCCTCGGGATGGTGCGGCACGCGGAGGCCGGCGTCGCCCTGCTCGCCGCGGCCTGCGACGAGGCGCTCACCGAGGTTGCCCTCGACGCGCTGCGCGCGCTGGGCGCGCCGGCGGTGCCCCCGATCGAAGCCGCCTGGCATGCCATCGGTTCCGAATCCCGGACCGTGGCCTGTCGCTTCCTCGCCGAGACACCGGGCGACGCCTCGCGCGCCCTGCTCGTGCAGGCGCTGCGCGGGGGCGACTTCGAGGTGCGGGCCGAGGCCGCCCGTGCCCTGGGAGCGCACCGCGCCATCGAGAACGTCCCCGAGCTCGTGGACCTGGTGAGCCAGGCGACCGGGGGTGACGAGCCGTGGCGCGATGAGGAGCAGCGTGCGGCCGGCATCGACGCGCTGTCGGAGATCGGCGGCGATGCGCCCGCCGTGGTGATCGATGCGCTGCGCCTGCGGATCGGAGAAGAGAGCGATGGCTTCAGGCTGGCCGCGGCCTCCATCCTGCAGCGCATCGGTCGGCCCGAAGACGCGTCCCTGCTCGGGCTGCTGGCTTCGGACGCGAGCCCCGCGGTGCGCCGAGCGGCCGTCGAGGGCCTGGCGACCATCTCCGCCGAGCCGCCGGTCGAGACCCTGCGCATGGCCTTGGCCGACGAGGATGCGGGCGTGCGCATCGGCGCCGCTACGGCCCTGTCCCGGTGCGCTCCCGATCGCGTCCTCGACGACCTGGCCAGCCTCGCGGAGGACCCCGACGACCGGGTCCGAGCCGCGGCCCTCCGGTCCCTGGGGCGCCTGTGCGGTAGGGGCTCGGCGGATCCACAGCCGCGCGTCCTGAACCTCCTGTCCCAGGCCCTGCACCGCCGCGGCACCCCGGCCATGGCGGCGCTGGAGGTGCTGAGCGAGATCGGAGGCGAGTCGGCAGTCGCCCTGGCTTCGAGCGTGCTCGAGGCGCCCGACGCGGAGCTCGTCGAGGCCGCAGTCGCCTGCATCGGGCGCCATGCTCCGCGGGAGTCACTCTGCGAGCTACTGCCGCTCCTCTCTCACGACCAGTGGGTGGTGCGAGCGCAGACCGTCGACGTACTCGCCGAGCGCAGCGTGCAGGCAGCCGTTCCTGCGATGCTGCGCCGTCTCGAGGCCGAGCCCGACGACTTCGTTCGCGACGCGATCCTGAGCGCGCTGGATCGGCTCGAGTAGACATGAGGGGCGCCGCCGAGCAGGAGCTGACCTTGTCGGACTCGCAGTTCCGGTTGTTCCGGGACTTCTTCCGCGAGCACTGCGGACTCTACTTCGGCGAGGACTCGCGCTTCCTGCTCGAGAAGCGGCTGGCCCGCAGGGTTCGAGAACTCGATCTCGGGAGCTTCGCGGCGTACCACTACCTGCTTCGCAAGGACGAGGCCGGCGAGCAGGAGGTGGCCGCCGCGATCGACGAGCTCACGACCAACGAGACCTACTTCTTTCGCGAGCGTTCGCAGCTGAACGCTCTGGTCGACGAGATCCTTCCGGAGGCCCTCGAGCGCCGCAAGAGCCAGGGCGGGATGGTGAGCATCTGGTCGGCCGGCTGCTCCAGCGGCGAGGAGCCGTACTCCATCGTGATGCTCGCGCGGGAAGCCGGGTACGAGCCCGGCGTGGACTTCAGGGTCTATGCCTCCGACATCTCCCGCCCGGTCCTGCAGAAGGCGAGGCGCGGGGTCTACCGGCCGGCCTCCTTCCGCGAGGGCCATCTACAGCTGCGCAAGAAGCACTTCATCGAGCAGGACGGGCTCTGGAAGATCGACGACGAGGTCAAGCGGCATGTCGTGTTCACGCGGGTCAACCTGCTGGACCGGTCGCGGGTCGCGTTGCTCGGCACCATGGACGTCATCCTGTGTCGGAACGTCATCATCTACTTCGACATCGAGACGAAGCGCGAGCTGGTGAGCCGCTTCCACGACAAGCTGCATCCGGGCGGCTACCTGCTGCTCGGCCACGCCGAATCCCTGATCAACGTCTCGAGCGCCTTCGCCCTGGCGCACTTGAAGAGCGACCTCGTCTACCGGCGGCCGCTGCCGGGCGAAGAGGTCCTGGACCCGTGGCACTCGGCCGCGCGCGCGGCGCTCTCGCCGCTCGACGACGAGGTGGGCCGGTGACGGGAGCGCCTACCTGATGTCCGAGCTCGTGTCCGGAGTGCGATCGTGATGCGCCGCGACCCGATTCGCGTGCTCGTCATCGACGATTCCGCGTTCACGCGCCGAACCTTGATCCGCATGCTCGACGCGTCACCGCTGATCGAGGTGGTGGCCTGGGCACGGGACGGTGAGGAGGCCCTGCGAGCCGCCCTCGAGAACGACATCGACCTGATCACCCTCGATCTCGAGATGCCCCGCATGGATGGTTTCACCTTCCTGCGGATCATCATGGCCAAGAAGCCCACCCCGGTGATGGTCATCAGCGGGCGAAGCGGTGACCAGGAGGTGTTCCGCGCCCTGGATCTGGGTGCGGTCGACTTCCTCGCCAAGCCGAGCCTGCGGGCCACCCCCGAGCTCAAGAACATCGAGCAGGAGCTGATCCGCAAGGTCCACGCGATCCGCGAGCTTCGCATCGACAAGGTGCAGGAGCGGCTCGGGGCGCCCCCGCCGCCCGCCCCGTTGCGCATGGCCCCTGCGGGGGTACCGAGGGTCGTCGGAATCGGCTCCTCGACGGGCGGGCCCGCGGCCCTGATGCGCATCTTCGGGGCTTTCGCGGAGGCGCCGCCGTGTGCCTTCATCGTTTCGCAGCACATGCCGAAGGGATTCACACGGAGCTTCGCCGCGCGTCTCGATCGCCTGACGGCCTTCTCGGCCCGGGAGGCCGAGACCGGGGCGCTCCTCGAGAAAGGAACGATCTTGGTCGCTCCCGGCGGCAGCCATCTCGAGCTGGAATCCCAGGCGGGTGTCCCGCAGGTCCGGGTCGTGCCCGCGACGGCGGCGGACAAGTACGCCCCTGCGGTCGACCGCATGCTGATCTCGGCAGCCAAGCACTACGGACCCGATCTGCTGGCGATCGTGCTCACCGGCATGGGCGACGACGGTCGCCTCGGGGCCGAGGCCGTGCGCGAGGCCGGTGGTCGGGTCATCGCCGAGTCCGAGCAGACGGCCGTGATCTTCGGCATGCCGCAGCAGGTGATCCGTGCGGGTGCGGCCGACGCCGTCCTGCCGCTGGGCGAGATCCCCGCGGCGATCCACTCCGGCCTTCCGACCGCCACAAGGGCGGCCGTCGAGGCGGCACCTGCATCCGGTGTCCCGAGGAATCCGTCATGAGCCAGAAAGAGATCTTCGAGCGAGCCGACGAGGTGATGGCGTTGTTCCGGCGCGGTGCGGAGTTCACAAAGGAGCTGCTCGAGCAGAATCGCGATCTGCGCCGACGGCTGATGGAGACGCAGTCACGCCAGTCCGACGCGGCCCTCGACCACGGCGACTGGGAGAAGCTCCGGCAGGAGCTGCTGTCCCAGATCCAGGGCCTCGAGAGCGAGCGGCAGGACGTCATGGAGCGCCTCGAGGCTCTCGAGGACGAGAACCGCCAGTTCGCGACGCGCTATCTCGAGATCGAGGAGGAGAACAACGCGCTCGCGAACCTGTACGTCGCCAGCTACCAGCTCCACTCGACGCTCGAGCTGCCGGAAGTCCTGAAGATCATCATCGAGATCGTCATCAACCTGATCGGAGCCGAGATCTTCGCGGTCTACGTGCTCGACGAGAAGACCAACGCCCTCCAGCCGGTCGCCTCGGAGGGCGCACCGCTGTCGGACATTCCGATGGAGAGCCTGGGCTCCGGCCTCGTGGGGCACGCGGTCGCGGCCGGGGAGACCAACTGTCTCGACCCGGGCGGCGCCGTCGATTGGGAGCGACCGATCGTCAGCATTCCGCTGCGCCTGGACGAACGCACGATCGGCGCGATCGCCATCTTCAAGCTCCTCGCGCAGAAGGAGCAGTTCACGCCCCTGGATCACGAGCTCTTCACGCTTCTGGCCGGCCATGCGGCGACGGCGATCTTCGCCTCGCAGCTCTTCGGCCAGTCCGAGCGCAAGCTCCACACCATCCAGGGCTTCATCGATCTGCTGACGAAGTAGCTCGCTCGACCCCGTCGAGCGGGAGGAATCACCATGGAACGTCGCCATCGCATCCTGATCGTCGAAGACAGCCCGACCATGCGGCAGCTGCTGGTCTTCGCGCTGAAACGCCTGCGCAACACCGACATCACCGAAGCGCAGGACGGCATGGACGGCCTGCGCAAGGTCACGAGCGACGACTACGACCTGGCCCTGATCGACATCAACATGCCCGTGATGGACGGGCTCAAGCTGATCAGCCTGATCCGGGACGAAGAGGCCCTCAAGGACATCCCGATCGTGGTGATCACGACCGAGGGCGCCAAAGAGGACCGGGAACGCGCCCTCGCGCTCGGCGCCAACGAGTACCTGACCAAGCCGATCCAGGCGAACAAGGTGCTGCAGGTCGCCAAGGGTCTGCTGAAGATCGAGGGCTGACCGGCCTTTCCGCCCCTCCCGTTCGAGGAAGCGGTGGAAGACGGCGCACAGACGGGCGGTGACGCCGAGGATTCCGCCCCCGGAGGGCCAGCCTCCAGGTGGGCAGGCCCCGGGCAGGGTCCCAGGCACCCCGCGCTCGCGTCTCGGCCGGCTCGGTCCGACGCCGGGGACTTCCCCCCGCTGACCGCACGGGGGCGGCCCGCGACCCTTCGGGGCGCGTGTGGTATATCTCGCCGCGATGAGGGGTCGACGCTTCACCCGGGCCAGCGCGTTCGTCGCACTGCTGACGCTCGGCGGGCTGCTTTCGGGCTGTGGATACACCCTCGTCCGCTACTCCGAGGCCCTCGGGGACGCTCGCCGGATCGCCATCCAGCCGCTGGTCAACGACACCTTCGAGCCCGGTCTCGACAGCCTGATGGCAGACGCCTTCCATCGGGAGTTCCTGCGCCGCGGCGCGCTTCGCGTGGTCGAGGATCCGGCCGCCGCGGACCTGATCGTGGGCGGGACCATCGAGAGCCTCGAGACGCGCAGTCGCAGCTTTTCGTCCATCGAGTTCTCGCTCGAGTACGAGCTGCGGATGCGGCTCGAAGTGCTCGTGACACGTGCCGACGGAACGCCGGTGCCGGTGGACGAGGGCTCCTTCAGCGAGTCGGAGCTCTATCTCTCGAGCGCCGATCTGGAAGTCACGCGGACGAACCGGGAAGAGGCCCTGCGGAGGCTGACCGACATCATGGCGGGCCGGCTGCACGACGCGCTCTTCGTGCGCATCGCGCCTTGAGCCCCCCCGCCCGCGCGGCTCGGAGCCAGGGCGGGTTGAAGGTCCCTGCGCTCGAGGGCGAGCTCGCGAAGGGACGTGTGCGATCGGCCTATCTGCTGGCTGGGAGCGAGACGCTGCTGCGGGACGATGCCGTCGCCGCCTTGCGCGCCCACGTCCTCGAAGCCGGGGCCTCCGAGTTCAACTTCGATCGCCTCGAGGGCGAGTCGATCGGCCCGGCCGACCTGGTCGATGCCGTGAACTCGTTGCCGATCATGGCGCCGCGCCGTCTGGTCTGGCTTCGCGAGCCGGAGGGTCGGCGCGCCAAGGCGAAGGGGTTGGGGGACGCGCTCGCCGATCTCCTGCCGGCCCTGGCCGAGCGGGAGGACGTCGTGCTCGTCGTCAGCGCAGGCCAGATCGACCGCCGCTCCCGCTGGGTCAAGGCCTTCGCCGAGCCCGCTGCGATCGTGGACTGTGCGCCGCCGCCCGCGGGAAAGGGCCTGGCTGGCTGGATCCGCAGCGAGGCCGAGCGGCAGGGCGTGGCGATGAACGGCGACGCGGCCCAGGCGTTGGCCGAGGCGGCCGGGCCGCAACTGCAGCTCCTTCGGCACGAGATCGAGAAGGCCGCACTGTATGCCGGCGCCGGGGAGACCGTGACACGAGCCCACGTGCTCGGAACGGCGAGCGACGTGGCCGAGGACCCGATCTGGGACCTGACCGACGCGATCGGGGAGGGTCGCGCTGCGGAGGCGGTGCGGGTGCTGGTCCGCCTCCAGCGGGGCGGGGCGCCTCCGCCGGTGCTGCTGGCCTCGCTCGCCGGCCACTTCCGCAAGCTCGTGCGCGCACGCAGTGGAGAAGAGCCGCGGGGGCATCCGTTCGCGGTGCGCAAGCTCGTCAGCCAGTCGCAGCGCTACACACCGACCCGGCTGCTGGCCTGCCTGCGGGCGATCCACGAAGTCGACGAAGTCCTGAAGGGAGCGGGCCAGATCGAGCCCGACCTCGCGATGCAACGCCTCGTGATCGGCCTGGCGGCCTGACCTTCCCGGGGGAAGGGTTCAGGCGCCGACGCGGGCGACGGCCTTTGCGAGCCTCGAGACCTGGCGGCTTGCGGTCTCGCGCTTGATCACGCCCTTGGTCGCGGCCTTGCGCAGGTTGCGCTCGGCGGCTCGGAGGCGGGTCTGGGCTTCCGCAGCGTCTCCGGACTGGATCGAGTCACGAAGCGCCTTGACCGTGGTGCGCACCTCGCTCCGAACACCCCGGTTGCGAGCACGGCGCTTCAGGGCCTGACGCGCTCGCTTCTTTGCAGACTTGTGGTTCGCCAACGAAGGCCTCCCTCGGAAGCGGCGGATCATAGGCAATCCCTGCGCG
>JAJDAR010000408.1 GCA_029261775.1 Deltaproteobacteria bacterium
GGAAACTCGCTGCGCATCGGCGGCCCGTACTTGCCACAGCCCGCCGCGGCGAGCAGCGCCGCCAGGCCGAGCGCCGTCGCCAGGATCCTCGTGGTCACTCCGCGTCCTCCTCTTCGTTCGCCAATCGCGCGGCGGCCTCGCCGAGCGCCTCCTCGACCCGAGCCCGCGCGGTTCCCCCGGGAAGGTCGCGCTCCTCGAGGGCCCGCTCGACGTCCAGCAGCTCGGGCGCTCCGGCCGGGAAAGCGGGATGGAAGCGCCGCAGCTCCTCCTTGGAAAGGGCGCCCAGATCCAGGCCCCCTTCCACGCAGTGCGCCACGAGCTTGCCGACCACTTCGTGGGCCTCGCGGAACGGCACGTCCTCGCGGACCAGCGCCTCGGCGAGATCGGTGGCCAGCAGCATGGGGTCGCTGGCCGCTGCCGCCATCCGCTCCCGGCCGACGCGCAGCGTGGCGAGCGCGCCCGCGGTCACGTCCAGACAGTCCCCGAGGGTGCGAGCCGAGTCGAAGACCGGCTCCTTGTCCTCCTGGAGATCGCGGTTGTAGGTGAGCGGGAGTCCCTTCACGACGGTCAGCAGGGTCATCAGGTTGCCCACGACCCGCCCGGTCTTGCCGCGCACGAGCTCCGGGACGTCCGGGTTCTTCTTCTGGGGCATCAGGCTCGAGCCCGTGGAGTACGCGTCGGCCAGCTCGACGAACCCGAACTCGCTCGAGGACCAGATCACCAGCTCCTCGGAGATGCGGGAGAGGTGGATCATGCAGATCGCGGCGGCCGAGAGGAACTCCAGGGCTCCATCCCGCGAACCGACGGAGTCCATGCTGTTGCGTGACGGCCCCACGAAGCCGAGCTCCCGGGCCGTTTGCTCGCGATCGAGGGGAAGGGTCGACCCGGCCAGGGCACCGGAGCCGAGCGGAGCCCGGTCGAGCCGGCCCCGCAGGTCCCGGAAGCGCTCCGCGTCCCGGGTCCACATCTCGAAGTAGGCCAGCCAGTGGTGGGCGAGCCGGACGGGCTGCGCCCGCTGCAGATGGGTGTAGCCCGGAAGCACCGTGTCGACGTGCTCGCGCGCGCGCTCGAGGACCACGCCGCGCAGCTGCCGCAGGCCGGCCTCGGCGCTGCGACAGGCGTCGAGCAGGTACAGGGTGAGATCGGTCGCGACCTGATCGTTGCGGCTGCGCCCGGTGTGCAGCCGGCCCGCGGCTTCGCCGATCCGGTCGCGGAGCGCCGATTCGACGTTCATGTGGATGTCTTCGAGCCGATCCTGGAACGCGAAGCGGCCGGCCTCGATGTCCGCGCCGATCTGCTCGAGACCGGCGACGATCGCCTTGCGATCGGCGGGCGTGATCAGACCGGTGGCGGCCAGCATGCGCGCGTGGGCGATCGACCCGCGGATGTCATAGCGAGCCAGCGCCCGATCGAAGGACACGGAGGCGCTGAAGCGCTCGACCACCGGGTCGGTCGCCTGTTGGAAGCGCCCGCCCCAGAGCTTGGTCGGGGCGCTCCCCGGATCGTCGGCATCGCGGCCAGCCATGCAGGAACCTTCATGAAATGGGAGGCTTGGCGCAACAAGGCGGCCCGGCCGCCCGGAACCGCGCGCCCCCCTGCGGCCCCCAATCTCTTATGCGAGCCTGAGCCCGGGCGCGGAGGGTCCGGATCGGCTCCGGGATCATGTCGCGCCCGGCTGCGCCCGGGCCCCTCGTCGCGCTCGGCCGCTCGGCGGAAGGACGGCCGAGGGCCCCACGAGCCGGGCCGGACCTGGGGGGTGGAGGCAGCTTTGGCGGCGAGGCGGAAAGCCAGCCCGAAGAAGGGCGCAAAGGGGAGCGGGCGGAGCAGCCGCACGGGGTCTCCCGCCAGGCGGCGCGGCCGCAGCCGTCCTCGCCTGCGCTGGCGACGCTGGGTCGGGCTGGTGCTGCTCGTCGTCAGCCTCGTCGGTGGCTTCTGGCTCGGACGCACGGCCAGCTCACTCGATCGGCTGGTGGTCGCCCGCTTCGAGGGCCGGCTCTTCCGCGTGCCGTCCCGCGTGCTGTCGGCGCCGACCATCCTGTACCCGGGGCTCGACGTGAAGCGCATCGGCCTGCGGAACATGCTGCTGCGCATGGGGTACCGGGAGATCGGTCGCGCCGACAACCTGCCCGTGGGCCGCTTCCACTGGGACGCCCACAGCCTGCGCCTGCACCGCCGGGCTTTCGACCATCCGGCTCGCGCCGAGCCGGCCCGGTTGGTCCAGGTGCGGCTCCAGCGCGACCTGATCGAGGAGCTGCGCGACGTCCAGACGGGGCGCGAGCTCGGCGCTCTGCTGCTCGAGCCCGAGCTGGTGGGTGCCTACTACGGCCCTGACCACGAGCAACGCGACCTGGTGCGGGTCGGCGACGTGCCGGGACACCTGATCGATGCCGTGCTGGCCGTGGAGGATCAGCGCTTCCTCGACCATCGGGGGGTCGATCCGCGGCGCATCGTCGGCGCCGCGCTCGCCAACCTGCGAGCCGGCGGGATCACCCAGGGGGGGAGCACACTGACCCAGCAGCTGGTCAAGAACTTCTTCCTGACACCGGCGCGCAGCTACCAGCGGAAGTTCCAGGAAGCCATCATGGCCCTGCTCGTCGAAGCCCGATACGACAAGAACTCGATCCTCGAGGCCTACCTGAACGAGATCTACCTCGGTCAGCGGGGCTCGACGGCGATCCACGGGGTCGGCGAGGCATCGCGGCTGTACTTCGGGAAGTCCGTGCGGCATCTCGAACTCCACGAGTCGGCCCTGATTGCCGCGATCATCCAGAGCCCCAACGGCCTCTCGCCGCACCGCGCGACCGAGAGCGCGACGAAGCGCCGCGATCTCGTGCTGCGCCTGATGCTCGAGCAGCACCGCATCGACCCGGCCGGCTACGAGGCCGCGATCGCCCACCCGTTGAAGGTGGCGGCGGTCGCCCCCGAGCCCCGCGAGGCGCGCTTCTTCCTCGACGCCCTGCGTCGCCAGCTGCCGATCTACTACGACGCGGCGACGCTCACGACCGAAGGCCTGGAGATCTACTCGACCCTCGACCTTCGCCTGCAGGCGGCGGCCGCCCAGACGATTCGGGACGGACTGGCCCGGCTCGAGAAGCAGCGGCCGGCGCTGACCGAAGGTCCCGGCGTCTTGCAGGCTTGCATCGTGGCGCTTCGGCCCCAGACGGGCGAGGTGCTCGCCATGGTCGGAGGCCGCGACTACGGGGTCAGCCAGTTCGACCGCTGCTCCCAGGCGCGCCGCCCGGCGGGCAGTGTGTTCAAGCCCTTCGTCTACGTCGCAGCGCTCGAGCCGGTGGACGGGGGTCCGCTCATCACCCTGGCCAGCCACGTGTCCGACGATCCGCTGGAAGTGCGGACGGTCTCCGGGCCCTGGAAGCCCCGCAACTTCGACCGGACCTTCCACGGCACGGTCCCCGTCCGCGAAGCACTCGAGCGCTCGTTCAACGTGGCCGCGGCCCGGCTGGGGCAGCAGGTCGGACCGGCGCGCATTGCGGACGTCGCACGACGCCTCGGCATCGAAAGCCCGATGTCCGAGGTGCCGTCTCTCGCGATCGGTGCCGCGGATGTCTCGCCGCTCGAGATGGCGCGCGCCTACGCCACCCTGGCCAACCGCGGCCTGCGACCGGAGATCCGTACCTTCGAAGACGTGGTCGACCCGCGGGGCGGGACCGCCGAGCGCCAGGAGATCCGCTTCCAACGCGTGCTCGACGAGGGCACGGCCTTCCTGATCACGTCGATGATGCAGGGTGTGGTCGATCGCGGCACGGCCCGCGCGCTGCGCAGCGCAGGTCTGCAGGGGCCGATCGCCGGCAAGACCGGGACCAGCGACGACGAGCGCGATGCCTGGTTCGTGGGCTTCACCCCGGAGCTCGTTGTGGCGGTCTGGGTCGGATTCGACCAGCCGCGCAGCCTCGGGTTGAGCTCCTCGCAGGTCGCTGTGCCGATCTGGGCGCGCTTCGTCCAGGAAGCCACGGGTGGAAAGATCCGGGGTCGCTTCGTTCCGCCCGGAGACGTCACGCAGCTCGACGTGCATCCCGCGACGGGCGCGCTTGCCATGCGCGGCTGCCCCGAGAGCCGGAGCGAGTTCTTCTTGCGAGGGACCGAACCCGCAACGACCTGCCCCGAGTGGGCTCGACGCCCGTCACGCCCCTGGGGAGACTCCGAGCCCGGGGAGCGCGGGCCGGGTCTGATCGAGCGGCTCTTCCAACAATGGCTGGATCGGCTGTGAGCGCGCTGCGCCTGCTGCCCTGGATGCTCGTCGCGGTCTGCGGCTGCGCGAGCCTGGGGGCCCCGCGGGTCGAGCCCTTCCGCGTCTCCGATGCCGCAGGGCTGGGGGATCCCACGCGCAGAGCATCGACCCGGCTCGTCCTGCGGGGGCTCGACGCCGATGTGGAACGGGACCTGCCGCGCGCGGAATCGTTGTACCTGCGTGCACTCCAGGTCGATCCGACCAATCCCTACGGGTTTCTTGCACTGGCTCGCCACGCTGCCCAGCGGGGACAGGTGGAGAAAGGTCTTTCCTACGCCGACCAGGCCCTCGCCTTGCTGCGACTGGAGCAGGCCCCTCCCGGTGCCGAGCTCCACGTGCGGGGATTGCAGGGCGCGCTTGGTGCCCGGAGGGGAGATCGCGCAGCCGAGGCGTTGCTCGCCCAGGCTTCGCGCGGTGCTCCGCAGGTCTGGGGCGACGGCCATCTCGACGCCTCGGAGCTGCGGTGATACCGTCGGAAGCTGCATGACGCCGAAACTCAAGATGTTTCTCGCGGGCGTCATCGCGAGTCTTCCCCTGGACGTGGTCACCAAGTACTGGGTGTCGTCGGGGATCGTCTACGGGGATCGCGTCGAGGTCATCGAGGGCTTCTTCTACATCACGCACGTGCGCAACCCGGGTGCCGCGTTCTCGATGTTCGCCGACGCGCCCGAGCCCTTCCGTCAGTGGTTCTTCCTCGGCGCGACATCACTGGCGATCGTGCTGATCTTCTCCTTCTACAGGAACCTCACCCCACGGGACCGACTTTCCGGGCTCGCATTGGGGCTGATCCTCGGGGGAGCGCTGGGAAACCTGTATGACCGGGTGCGTGTCGGCGAGGTGATCGACTTCCTGCACGTGCGCCTCTGGGCCGGCTACTCGTGGCCCGACTTCAACGTCGCCGACTCGGCGATCGTGATCGGCGTCGTACTGTTGATCCTCGAGCTGATCGCAACCGAAAGTGCGGAGCGCGGCGCACCCTCGGGGAGCGAATCTTCCGAGGCGGGAACTCCGCCCGCGGCCTAGCCGATCGGGGTGACACATTAAGGTGTCGAGTCGCGACTCGGTGTTCTGCAAAATCATTCCGATTTGCACCGTGCTGGTTGACATCGGCTCGCCGCCTCGACTACAAAGGCCGTGGCTCAAGCAGCTCTCCGGCCCGACGCGGGCCCTCCTGCCGCTGGTTCCCGAGCCACCCCCCTCCGGTTCCCTCGTGGCGAACCGAGACAGAGAGCCCGCATGAAGTTCTTCATCGACACGGCCAGCGTCAGCGACATCCGCGACGCGGCCGACATGGGGCTCCTCGACGGAGTCACCACCAACCCGAGCCTTCTCTCGAAGGAGACCGGGGACCCGCGCGAGATCCTCCGCGAGATCACCAAGATCGTCGACGGGCCCGTCAGCGCCGAGGTGACGGCGCTCGACCACGACGGGATGATCGCCGAAGCGAGCGAGCTGCGTCGCATCGCCGACAACATCGTGGTCAAGATCCCGATGACGCTCGAAGGTCTGAAGGCCCTGAAGACGCTCTCGTCGCAGGGCGTCAAGACGAACTGCACGCTGATCTTCAGCGCGACCCAGGCGCTGATGGCCGCGAAGGCGGGGGCCACCTACGCCTCACCCTTCGTCGGTCGGCTCGACGACATCGCGCAGGACGGGATGGAGCTGATCCAACAGTGCTGCACGATCTACGCCAACTACGGCCTCGAGACCGAGGTCCTGGTGGCCAGTGTTCGCCATCCGATCCACGTGGTGCAGGCCGCGATGATCGGTGCCCATGTCGTGACGATGCCCGGCAGTGTGATCGCCCAGCTGGTCAAGCACCCTCTGACGGACATCGGTCTCGAGCGATTCCTCGCAGACTGGGAGAAGGTCAAGAACCGCTCCTAGCGATTCCCCTCGAAAGGCCCCGCGTCCCCAACTGGGAAGGGTGAAGCGGGTCGGAGTCTTTCCATGGCACCCCCCCAAAAGCCGCTCCGGCGATCCAAGAGCGAGTATGTGATCCAGACGGTCACCAACGCGCTTCGCCTCCTCGAGGCCTTCCGCGAGGCAGAGGAACTCGGCGTCACCGAGCTCTCGCGCCGCTTGTCGCTGCACAAGAACAACGTGTTCCGGCTGCTGGCCACCCTCGAAGAGCGCGGCTACGTGGAGCAGAAAGCGGAGTCGGATCGCTATCGCCTGGGTCTGCGCTGCCAGGATCTCGGCCATTCCTTCGCCCGGGGGAGCGGGCTGGCCCGACATGGCCGCCAGATGCTCGAGACCCTGGTGAACGCAACCGGCGAGTCGGCCCATCTGGCCGCCCTCCTCGATCTGGAGGTCGCGCACCTCGACGGCGAGGCCTGTGATCAGCCCATCCTCTCCAACCTCCGGAAGGGGCAGCGCCTTCCGCTGCACTGCACGGCGCTGGGCAAGGTCCTGTTGGCGTCGGCCGGCGAAGAGATCTGGCAGGAGTACGACAAGCGCTTTGCTGCCAAGGGCGAGTTGCCGCGCTTCTCGGCCAGCACGCTGGTGGACCGGGACAAGTTCTTCGACCACCTGAAGGGGGTCGCCGGCGCCGGTTTCGCGCTCGACCTCGAGGAGTGCCATCCCGGCATGGTCTGCGCGGCCGCACCGGTGCTGGACGCTTCGGGCCGCACGGTCGCGGCCCTGTCGGTCTCGGCGCCCTCGTCCCGGGTGGACGAGGACGCCCTGCTGCGCGAGCTGGCTCCGGTCGTCATCCATGCCGCGGAGCAGCTCTCGGGCCGCCTCGGCTACCACGGCTGAACCCCCGCCCGCCCGCGGGCGCAGGCAGACGGCCCGGGCAGAGGGAACGTCCCCTTCTCTCGGCGTCCCCTTCCTTCGGCGTCCGCTTCTCTCGCGTCCCCTGCTTCAGCGCCGTGAACGGGGGGTCATGGCCGGGGGATGCGCTAGCTTTCCCGCCCCCAACGCCCTGGTTTTCCAATGGAAACCTGACCAGGAGTCATCCCCCATGGACTTCTCCCTCTCCGACGAGCAGCTCGCGCTGCAGGACACCGCCCGGCGCTTCGCGCGGGAGGTGATCCAACCGGCCGCCGCCGAGTTCGACCAGAGCAGCGAGTTCCCCCACGCGATCATGAAGCAGGCCTGGGAGCTCGGCCTCTCCTGTGTGTCCATCCCGACCGAGTACGACGGTGTCGGGCTCTCGGTGTTCGAGAGCTGCTTGATCGTCGAGGAGCTGGCCTGGGGCTGCTCCGGCATGACGACCTCGATCATGGCCAACGATCTCGGGCTCACCCCGATCCTGGTCGGGGGGACCGAGGAGCAGAAGAAGGAATGGCTCGGTCTGCTGACGGACGAGACCTTCCGCCAGATCGCCTTCTGCCTCTCCGAGCCCGCCGCCGGCTCCGACGTCGCCGGCCTGCAGCTCCTCGCCGAGAAGGATGGGGACTCGTACGTCCTGAACGGCACCAAGTGCTGGATCACCAACGGCGGCGTCTCGGAGCTCTTCACCGTCTTTGCCACCCTCGACCGCGCCTCCCGTCACAAGGGGATCTGTGCCTTCGTCATGACCTCCGACCTGCCCGGGATCTCCATCGGGAAGAAGGAGGACAAGATGGGACAGCGGGCCAGTGACACCCGCGTGATCCACTTCGACAACGTCCGGGTGCCGACGGCCCAGCGACTCGGGGAGGAGGGGAAGGGCTTCAAGATCGCCATGCAGACCCTCGACACCACCCGACCTTCGATCGGCGCCCTGGCCTGCGGCATCGGTCGCCGGGGTCTGGAGGAGAGCCTGGCCTACGCGAACGAGCGCAAGGCCTTCGGCTTCCCGATCTCGGGCTTCCAGGCCGTCCAGTTCATGCTGGCCGACATGGCCAAGGATCTGGAGGCCGCGCGTCTGCTGACCCTCCAGAGCGCCTGGATGATCGATCAGGGGCTGCGCGCCTCGAAGTACTCCTCGTTTGCCAAGTGCTTCTCGACCGACATGGCAATGAAGGTCAGCACGGACGCCGTCCAGGTCTTCGGCGGCAACGGCTACACCAAGGAGTACCCGGTCGAGAAGCTGATGCGGGACGCAAAGCTGATGCAGATCTACGAGGGCACGAACCAGATCCAGAGGCTGGTCATCGCTCGCGAGCTGCTCAAGGAGTAGAAGCGATCCGCGGCGTCTCGGAACGCCCCTAAGTGCTTGATCGGACTGGCCTTTGCCCTCTCGGCAGCCGAGGGGCTTTCTGATAGAATCGCTCCCCTCGTTTGCCTGGGCGCTACCCGGGGAGCGGCAGGGGCCCGAGCGCACCCCCGGGGCGTCGCTGCATCCCCGGAGCGAGAGGAGCCCTCGTTGATCACCAAGGAAGAGGCACTTCGGTACCACTCGGATGGTCGGCCGGGGAAGATCAAGGTCGTTCCAACCAAGCCAACGATCACCCAGAAGGATCTGTCGCTCGCCTACAGCCCAGGTGTGGCCGAGCCGTGCCGCGAGATCGCCAAGCATCCCTCGGACGCCTACCGCTACACCGCCAAGGGCAACCTGGTCGCGGTGATCTCGAATGGCACCGCGGTGTTGGGCCTGGGCAACATCGGTGCCCTCGCCGGCAAGCCGGTGATGGAGGGCAAGGCCGTCCTCTTCAAGCGCTTCGCCGACATCGACGTCTTCGACATCGAGATCGACAGCGAGGATCCCCAGGAGATCATCCGCACCTGCGAGCTGATCGCTCCGACCTTCGGCGGGATCAATCTCGAGGACATCCGGGCCCCCGAGTGCTTCGAGATCGAAGAAACCCTGAAGGCCCGGCTCGACATCCCCGTCTTCCACGACGATCAGCACGGCACGGCGATCATCTCGGGTGCGGCGCTGCTGAACGCCCTCGAGATCAAGGGCAAGCCGATCGAGGACGTCCGGGTGGTCTTCTCCGGGGCGGGCGCCTCGGGCATCGCCTGCGCCAAGCTCTACAAGGACCTCGGTGTGCGCGCCGAGAACATCCTGCTCGTCGACAGCCGGGGGGTGATCCACCGGAACCGCAGCGAAGGGATGAACGCCAAGAAGGCCGAGTTCGCGGCGGACACGGACGCCCGCACCCTCGAGGACGCCATGCGAGGAGCGGATGTCTTCGTCGGCCTCTCCCAGAAGGGCCTCGTCACCCAGGACATGGTGAAGTCGATGGCGGCCGACCCGATCATCTTCGCCATGGCGAACCCCGACCCCGAGATCTCGCCGCCCGAGGTGGCGGCGGTTCGCGGCGACGCGATCACGGCCACGGGTCGCTCCGACTACCCCAATCAGGTGAACAACGTCCTCGGCTTCCCCTTCATCTTCCGCGGCGCCCTCGACGTGCGGGCCACGCACATCAACGAGGACATGAAGCAGGCCGCCGTCCGCGCACTCGCCGAGCTGGCCCGGCGCGGAGAGGCGATCCCCGAAGTGGTCAAGCGGGCCTATCCTGGGGAGAGCATCGACTTCGGCCGCAACTACATCATTCCGAAGCCCTTCGATCCTCGGGTGCTGCTCTACGTCGCGCCGGCCGTGGCCCAGGCGGCCATGGACTCCGGAGTGGCCAGGGAGCCCGTCGAGATGGCGGCCTACCACCAGGCCCTGCAGGAGAGGATCGTGGAGGCCTCGAGCCTGTAGGCTCTGCCCGCGATGGCCGCCGCAACCCCCCTCTACTCCCTCGACAACCCCCTCGCTCCGGCGGAGACGCCGCGTGGCAAGGGGACGGCTGCCGTGCCGACCCTCTACGAGAGCGCACTGGAGCTCGGCCGCGAGCTGATCGAGCGCCCCGTGCGGGGCGGCGGGACGGCGCGGGTCCGGGTCCAGCATGCCAAGAGCCGGATGACCGTCTTCGAGCGGCTGAAGGTGCTGACCGACCGCGAGCCGAATCTGCTCTGGAGCAACTGGGGTCCGGGCCTCGACGGCGCGTCGATCGTGACGGGCATTCTCGACATCGGCGGCCGGGACGTGGCCGTCTACGGCCACGACTTCACGCTCCGGGCCGGTTCGATGGATGCGACGAACGGCGACAAGCTCGCGCGGTTGATCTACATGGCGGCCGAGCGGGGGATCCCGTTGATCGGCATGAACGACTCGGCGGGGGCCTTCGTGCCCGCGGGGGTCGGTGGCCTGGACGGCTACAGCGAGGCCTTCACCGCCCTGCGCAAGATCAGCGGTGTCGTGCCCAGCATCAGCCTGATGTTCGGCTACAACGCCGGCGGCGGCGCCTATCTGCCCCGCCAGGGATCGTTCATGATCCAGAGCGACGACACCTTCATCGGGCTGACCGGCCCGGGTGTCGTGAAGAGCGCCCTCGGCGAGGACGTCACCGCCGACCAGCTGGGAGGCCCGGGCGTCCACGGCATGAACGGCGTCTGCGACGTCACCACCTCGGACGAGCTGGGCTCGCTGCGCACGGCGATCCGCCTGCTCGGCTACCTGCCCGACAACAACGCGGTGAGCCCGCCCTTCGTCGAGACCACGGACCCGGCGGACCGCTTCACCATCGAAGAGGACATCCTCTTCCGTCGCACCTTCCACTCGCCCGCCGGCATGAACGCACCGCTGGACATCACGCTCTTCATCCAGCAGATCTGCGACCATGGCGAGTACTTCGAGCTGCAACCGACACGCGCTCGCAACATGGTGACGGCCTTTGGTCGCATCGCCGGTCACGTGATCGGCTTCGTCGCGAACAACTCGGCCGTCGCCTCGGGCCAGATCGACGTCGATGCCGCGCGCAAGGCGCAGCGCTTCATCCGCTTCTGCAACGTCTACAACATCCCGCTGCTCTTCCTCGAGGACACGACCGGCTTCCTGCCGGGGACCGAGCAGGAGTCGCGCGGCATCATCCTCGAGGGCCGCCGCCTGCTCGATGCGATCATCGACGTGCGCGTTCCCTCGATCACGCTGATCATCCGCAACGCCTTCGGCGGCGCCTATGCGGCCTACAACTCGCACTACGTCGGAGCCGACATGGTCTTCGCCATGCCCCATGCGCGGATCGCCGTGATGGGTCCGGGCGGTGGGACCGAGTTCGTCTACAAGGACGAGATCCGCGAGCTCGAGGGCGCCTACCGCAAGGCCGTGGCCGCCGGCGACCCCGAGCCGGAGGCCCTGGGCAAGCGCGACGAGGGTCTCGCCGCCCTGCGTGACCGCTACGAGCGGGAGCTCATGAATCCGAAGGAGGCGCTCTCGCTGGGCTCCGTGTCCGGGGTCGTGATGCCCGGCACCAGCCGGCGGGTGCTCTCGGAGAACTTCGCCTTCCTGATGCGCACCTATACCCCGGCCCCGATGGGCGGGCCCCAGCGCGAGTTCGAGTAGGAGGAATCGTGCTCGACAGGAACCAGGAGCTCCGCCCCTTCCACGACGCCGACTCGGAGTGGCTGCGCTCGTTCTCCGTCCGCGACGTCAAGTGCCTGGTCGTCTGCCGCGGCCCGGTGCGCAACGAGGCCTTCGAGATCTTCGACCGCATGGGCATCCGCGAGTACGGGATGCTGCTCTCCGAGAAGGACTCGGTCGTCTACCCCAGGTGTCTGGCCCCCGAGCTGCGCAGCTTCCGCTTTCCGGCCAACGTCCACCGCGTCCCCGACTACATGGGCGCGGGTCAGGAAGAGAAGCTCGAGCGCATCGCCGAGATCATCGAGATCGCGAAGAGCCACGGCTACACGCACCTCTTCGCCGGCTACGGCTTCATGGCCGAGGATGCCGAGTTCATCGAGGCGATCGAGGAGGCCGGGCTCGGCTTCGTCGGTCCGAGCTC
>JAJDAR010000409.1 GCA_029261775.1 Deltaproteobacteria bacterium
CCAGCTGCTTCGCAAGGAGCTCGAGGCCGCCGGCTTCGCGTTTGCCGCGGAGGCCGACTTCCTCCGCAACCCGGGAGACCCGCTCGAGAAACCGTTCTTCGAGATGGAAGGCCCGACCGACAGCTTCGTCCACCGCTACACGCGACCCGAGTGAGTCCGCGCCGGCTCGAAGGAGAGACGAGATGACCCGAGTGCTTTCCGCTGGGCGGTCCCTGGACGTCGAGCCCGATGCAAGCCGTCCTGCCGGCGAGTTGTGGCTGGATGCGGCGGCGCTGGAGGAGGCCACGGGATGGCATCTTCGGCCCGAAGGCCTCTGTGAGGGCCCGCTCTGTGTGCCGCTCCCGGAGGGCCCGCGCGCCGCGCTCGTCGACGGCGACACGGTGAACGTGTCCGGTTTGTGGCAACACCTCGGCCGACCCATCCTGCACGACGCTTCGGCCACCACCTGGATGCTGGGAGAGGCCGCCGAGGACCGCGGAAGCCGACTTGCGAGCCTCGAGGCTCCCGACTTCACGCTGCCCGACATCGAAGGCAAGCTGCACAGCCTGTCGGACTTCCGAGGCAAGAAGGTCTTCCTCGCGACCTGGGCGTCGTGGTGAGGCTGCCGCTTCGATCTGTCCGTGTGGCAGAGACTGTACGAAGAGCTCGCGGATCAGGGCTTCATGATCGTCACCGTCGCGATGGAGAGCCGAGGCGCAGACGCGGCCCGCGGCCCGATCCGCCGCGCGAGGCCGACCTACACCTCGCTGATCGATCGTGACCACCTCGTCGCCGACCTCTACAACATGGTCAACGTCCCGCAGGCCGTCTGGATCGACGAGGAAGGCCGGATCGTGCGCCCCACCGAGACGGCCGGCGCGGCCATCACCCTCAATCTCGGCAGGATCCGCAAGACGAGGAAGATCTACTGCGATGCGATCCGGGACTGGGTCGCGAAGGGCGCGGCCAGCGAGTACGCGTTCTCGCCCGAGGAGGCTCGCGCCCATCTCCCGGCCTCGACCCCGGAGATCGCGCTGGCCCACGCGCACTTCCATCTGGGGCGCGAGCTGTGGGAGCAGGGCAACCGGGACGAGGGCGGCGCCTTTCTGAGGAAGGCCGTCGAGCTGAACCCCGACTCGTGGAACTTCTTCCGCCAGATGAAGAACCTGGAGCACATCCTGGGCTCGGGCGGGCCCGAGTTCTTCCGCCGCGCGCGAAGGTACCGGAAGGATGGCAAGGCCTACTATCCGCTGCCGGACATGGCCTCGATGGACGAGGTGTCCGGCTGATCCGAGGCGGCCAGTCCGCGTCTAGCGACGAGGGCCGCGCTTCGGACCGAAGCGCTTCTTGGCACCGGAGGCCCCGCGACGGGGGCCGTGCGATGCCGGGTCGCCAGGTGCGCTTCCCGCGCGCACGATGCGGAGCTTCGGATCGCGCGAGTCGGGCTTCCGGACCAGCTTCTCGAAGCGTCCTGCCGCGCGAGCATCGACGTCGAAGCTCGACTCGGTCGCTCCGATCTCGATCGCCCCGACCGAGTGGCCCTGGATCTGTCCTCGCCGACAGACATGTCCCAGCAGCCGGTTGGGTGCGGCTCCGCCCCGCTCGCCCCAGTTGATCGTGAAACGCACGAAGCCCGGGGTGTCGCGATGCGAGCCGGCCGGCGGTGCTTCGCTGAGTGCCATGGGCTCGCAGATCGGCGTCGGCTGGGCCATGTCGAGGAGCATCGCCACGACGGCCGCGGGATCGCGCCCGTCGAGCAGACCCTTGGCATAGTCGATCTGCTGCTGGGTGGGCGCTTCTTCGACGGCCAGGCGCTCGTGGACCTGCTGACGGTGCAGCTTGCGCAGCTGCTTGCGTACCTTGGACGCGCTCGGCGCGGGCCGCCAATCGGCTTCGATGCGCCCGGTCCCGAGCAGGCGCGCGACGTGTCCGCGGGCGCGCTGCGGAACCAAGAGCACACTGCGTCCCGGGCGTCCGGCACGGCCGGTGCGCCCGCTGCGGTGGACGTAGGAGTCGGTGTCACCCGGCGGGTCCACGTGGACGACCAGCTCGATGTCCGGCACGTCGATGCCGCGCGCCGCGACGTCGGTGGAGATCAGGGTCTTGATTGCGCCATTGCGGAAGGCCTCCAGGGTGCGCGTGCGCTGGGCCTGGGCCAGCTCCCCGCTGAAGGCCTGCACCGGAAACCCGTCGCCGGAGAGCCGCTCCGCGAGCGCACTGGTGTCGAGGCGCCGCTCGACGAAGACGAGGCAGCGGGCGCCCTGGTTCAGCAGCAGCAGGTTCACCAAGGTCGCATAGCACTCGCCTCGGGCGACGATGTGGGCGACGTGCTCGATGTCGGAGTTGGCCGCACCCAGCCGGGTGCCTTCGACGTGCAGGACCTCGCGCTGGAAGCGGTCGGCCAGCTTTCGCACGGGCCCCGGAAAGGTTGCCGAGACCAGATGGGTGCGGCGCTCGCGCGGCATCCGCTCGAGGATGGCTTCGAGCTCTTCGCGAAAGCCCATGTCGAGCATGCGATCGGACTCGTCGAGCACGACGTGCTCGACCGCCGTGCTCACCAGGGCGCCGGTCTTGAGGTGATCGAGGGTGCGCCCAGGCGTCCCCACGACGATCCGGGGGCCGCGGGCGAGGGTCTGCCGCTCGGCGCCGAGAGAGGTGCCGCCGATCACGACGTCGATACCGAGACCGCGCACGCCGGCGAAGAGCCAGCGCAGCTCGTCGCGTACCTGCACCGCGAGCTCCCGTGTGGGCACCAGCAGGAGCACGCTCGGGCCACGCCCGCGTCCGCTCGCCGCCGGCTCGGTCAGGTGAGGAGCGAGCGCCAGACCGATCGCGACGGTCTTGCCCGACCCCGTCTGGGACGAGATGCGCAGGTCCCGCGCCTCGGAGGCGGCCTCGAGCACGGAACGCTGCACCGAGGTCAGGTCCGCGAAGCCTCGCCGCCGCATGGCATCTGCGAGGGGGCCGGGGACGTCGGCCAGGCGGTCGGGTGCCGGCTCCTGGAGTTCGGGTGCCTGCTCCTCGAGGACGGGCGGCAACGAGGATACGGGGGTCGAAGCGGGGTCGGTCATGGCGGTCGGGCGTTCCTTGCACGGCGGCGGAGCCCGGCCCGGCATGGGGCCGAGCTGGGTCCATCGGGCTCGAGATTCTGAGGCGGGAGGCGAACCGGGGGCGGTGAGACACCGCCCGCCCGCCAGCCTTGCGGACCGCCTCGAAGCCCTCAACTCTCCGGAAACGAAGAGGTTCTGGCGGCGATGGGCACGCTGCGACCTGCGATCCCCGGATTCGAACGGGGTCTCGCGGAGCGGGGTTCAGCGGGGAATCTAGGGGGAATCGGTCGGTTTCGCTGCCCGGGCGATCTCAGGGCCTTTCGCGGAGCCCCGCCTGCCTCAGCCGCCAGAGCAGCACGTCCAGCCGGTCCTGGCCGAAGAAGGGCTCCCCCCGGAACGCGCAGGTGGGCACGCCCCAATGCCCGGCCTGGGCGTGGTCTCGTTGGTTCTGCTCGATCACGGCGTCGAGGCGTTCACGCTCGGTCTCGGCGGCGGCATCCAGCTCCGACAGGTCGCAGCCCGCGCGTGTGCCGGCCTTCGCGAGATGATCGCCGGTGTGCCAGTCGGCCGTCCCGCCCCAGATCAGGCCGGAGATTTCGTGGGCGAACGCGATGCCGCGGCCTCGCTCCTCGGCCAGGACACCGAGCCGGGTCAGGCGGTGGATATGGGGCTGGGGGACGGCGTAGTCGAGTCCCTTCTCGCCGGGCTTGCTGGCCACCGGGTCGGGGTTTGGCCAGACGAGCGGAAGCTCGAGGAACTCCGCGACCCGCTTCAGGTCGGTCATGAAGTAGGGAAGCCACAGCGGGTTCACCTGCTGGAAGAAGCCCGCGTCGCGAATCGCGAGGGGGTAGACGGGGCGGAACCGCACCGTCAGGTCGTAGATCGTCTGCCAGGCGAAGAGCCGCGGTGTCGCCAGGTACGACCACGGGCTGCGAAACGACCAGAAGACGTCGATCTCGAGGGATTCACTCATGAGTCAGAGGCTAGGCAGGCTCCCTTCGAGGCTCCAGCGGGCCCGAATGCAGCCAGGGGCGCCCGGTGTCGGACGCCCCTGGTGGTGGGGTGCGGGTTGGGGTCGGGTTGGGGTGCGTGGGGTCGGGGGTCGGTTCGGAGAGAACATCGGGGAGCGGCCCCGTCGATGGCTCGAATCTACGCCGGACCGGCGCCGGGCCCTGTGAAGCACTTCACGCCGCCGCGGAAGTGCCTGTGAAGCGCGTCACCCTGGCGTGCCGCGCTCGGGACGTGGCCTCTGGAGCGCGAGGCTGGGGTAGCATCGGGCCATGTCCGACACCCCGAACTTCGGTGAGCTGCTGGCTCCGATGATGGGCGCCGTCCCCGAGCCGGCGCTGCCCCGCTTCCTGGCGACGCTCGAGCGCGGCGCAGCGGGCCGCTACCGGCTCTGGGCCGAGCAGGAAGAAGACGTCGAGACGGTGCGAGGCCTGCTCGCCTGCGCCGAGCGCGAGGACGAGATCGCCTCGCGGGTCGAGAAGCTGGTGCCGATCGATGCCACCGGACAGGAAGCCATCGACCGGGCCTTCCCGGCTGCGCGAGAGGCCTACTTCGAGGTCTTCGCGGGCCTCTCCGCGCGCGAGCAGTGGCGCATCCAGGCCTCCGCGGAGCGCCAGGGTGCTGCCGCATGGCGGGGCATGGTCGCTGGCAGCACGGATCCGGACACCCGGGACGTCCTCGAGGGCTGCGCGCTCCTCGAAGAGGAGAACGCCGCGTACCTGGAGAGCCTGCTCCAGGGCTGAGGAGCCGGCGCGTTGCGGCCCTCGCCTCGACCTCAGGGCAGGAAGCAGGCGAGTCCGGCTTCCGCGAGCCACGCGCCAACCGACTGCCGCTCCGCCTTCGAGAGCTGATCCCGGACCCTGGCTTGGAGGAGCCGCCGCGACTGCTCGGGGTAGGGCCGAGCGAGGTAGGTGGTCGCTTCTCCGTAGGTGTCGATCTCGAAGGTCTTGGCCCCTTCGGCGATCGTCCGGGCGTTCGCCTCGACGAAGGGCGCGTACTCCGCGCGCCCGATCGCCAACACGTGTTGCGCGAAGGGTGTGCTCGTGGGGAAAGCCGCGAGCCCGCCGCTCCCCTCGGACCTCGCTGCCGTTTGGGCGCCGCCTTCGGCCCACGCCAGGACCTTCGGGTAGGCACGCAGGTCCGGGATCGGATCGGCATTCGTGTGGGCATGCAAGCCGCCCAGCAGGATCGTGTCCACCGCGGTGGGGTGGTCGCCGAGGGCGAACGCCGTGGAGGACAGCTGGGTCTCGAGCGCCGCCATCAGGGCCAGGTACTCGGCCTCGGCAGCCTTCTGCTGGGCCGGATGCTCGGTGCCGGTGGCTCGGCAGGCGCGAGGGCCCCACTGAGCCACGGGGTGTTCGCGCGCCTCGTCCTCGCTGACGGACTTGCCCGTGAACTGCTCGAGGACGTAGACCGTGTTCTCCAGGTAGTGCCAGCGGTAGTGCACCATCACCCGCGCCACCCATTCGTCGAGGATCTCCTCGACGACGTGGACCAGGACCCCCAGCGGGCCGGTGGGAAACAGACGGCGGGCCGGGACCCGCGCGTCGAGCAGCTGCAGGATCGGCGTCGTATCCGCGAGCACCCAGTTCTCCGGGGTCTCGAGGATCGGGATCTGGTGCGTCCCGGCGCGCACACCGATCGCGTCGTCGCCTCCCGTCCCGCGCTCCTGAACCCGATGGGGCAGGCGGTAGAAGTCCAGAGCGGCTCGCAGCTTGCGCGTGAAGAGGCTGCGCGGAATCCCGTGCAGGACGTACTCGGAGCGGATCGGTCGGGTCATGGGATCTGGCCTCGCGCGGGCGAACGGGAGAGCGGCCCGGAACGACCCGAGCCGGACGTCAGCTCGGGACGGAGAAGAGTCGCCCGCCCTCCTTGCGGATGCGACAGCCCGCGAGCAGGTCGTCGAGTGCGAGCAGCTCGGCGCCAGCGTCGAATCCTGCCAGCAGCTCTTCGACGGCCGCGCGACCCGTCGCGCTGGCCGTGCAGGTCCGGAGCACCTGCGCCACCCGTTGCAGCATCCAGATCTGGTAGGGGATCACCATCCTGCGCCCGGACGCATCCCCGATCCGGTAGTCGTGGGTCAGGGGACCGGTCCCGGTCTGGAGTTCCACGAACTCCGGCGTCGCGGTGAAGGACTTGCCCGGCAGCTCACCGCCCGGCGCGTGGGCGTCGCTGGCGATGAAGTCGGTCAGCACGGCGGCTGCATCGCGCAGCACCGGCCACATCTCCTCGAAGAAGGTCGCGAGCACCGGCAGCAGGGTGTCGGGGATCGTGTCGTCGGGCAGCCAGGCACCGCCGTCGCTGGTGGCCGGCCGGCCGACCAGGTCGCCGCTGTCCGGATCGAGGGAGTAGAGCTTCTGCCCGTACCAGCGCGCGTTCAGCGCGCCTTCTCCGTTGGTGCGCTCGACCCACTCCGCGACGAGCGGGAACCAGACGCGCAGGGCGAAGCCGGGCACCGCGTCCCGGTAGAGGTGGGCGTACAGCGGCGCGAGCAGACCGAAGTCCGCCAGGCTCGGCTGGCCGCCGAACACGTAGTCGTGCACGCCGAAGTGCGCCTCGAGGTGCCGGAGCAAGCGGTGCTGGCTGGCCTGCCAGGCGAGCTCGGTCTTCTCGTCGACGCCCAGGTGGACCAGGCCGGCGTAGACGCCCTGGGGTTCGCTGCGCGACGCGGAGATGCCGAACGCAGCCTCGAAGAAACCGCTGCCTGCAGCGCGCCGCACGGCCCCCGGCTGCCCGGCGGCGAGCACCGCCCCCCACTGCTGCTCGTTGAAGGCGCGATGGGAGGGCTCGCGGCCGTCCTCGGAGTAGTACCAGCGTTGCCAGAAGGCGGGGACCAGCAGCCACTCGTCGGCCAGCAGCTCGATCAGGTGGGCGGCCAGGCTCTGCCGAGGCGAGCTGGCGGCATCCGGCACCACCGGGCGCTCGGGATGCCGGGCCTCCACGAAGTCGATGATCTCGCTGGTGTCCTGCACCCACGTTCCGTCGGGTGCCTCGAGCTGCGGAACCGCCGGTGTTCCGGACTTGGGGATCAGCAGACCGAGGGCCAGCTCCGGCGTGGCCAGCACGTCCTCGAAGCCCGGGCCGAGGTCGCCGAAGTGCTGCTTCCAACGCAGGTAGGCCCGGGCCTTGCCCGAGAAGTAGCTGTGCTCCCAGGAGAAGAGGCGATACATGGCCCCGAGTCTACGGCACCCGGCGCAGGCTTCGGAGGCCCCTGCCCCTTGACGACCGGCCGGCCGCCGCCGCACCTTCGCAGCATCATCCATCCGGAGGAACCATGCGGCGCGTACGACTCGGAGAGCTGGAGGTTCCCTGTCTCGGTCTGGGCTGCATGGGGATGTCGCAATCCTACGGTCGGGCCGACCGCGAGGAGTCCGAGCGCACCTTGCACCGCGCCCTGGATCTCGGTGTCACCTTCCTCGACACCGCCAACGCCTACGGCGGCGGGCACAACGAGTCGCTGATCGGCGAGGTGCTCGCCCAGCGTCGCGACGAGTTCGTGCTCGCGACGAAGTTCGGCTTCGTCCTCGCAGAGGGGAAACCCGGCATCGATGGCCATCCCGAGCAGGTGGCCGCGCGCTGCGACGAGAGCCTCGCGCGCTTGCGCACGGACGTGATCGACCTCTACTACCTGCATCGACTGGACCCGAAGGTTCCGATCGAGGACACGGTCGGCGCGATGGCCGAGCTGGTGACGCAGGGCAAGGTGCGCCATCTCGGCCTGTCCGAGGTCTCGGCGAAGACCCTTCGACGGGCCCATGCGGTCCATCCGATCACTGCGGTCCAGTCCGAGTACTCGTTGTGGACCCGCGACCCCGAGGCGCACGTGCTCCCGGCCTGCAGGGAGCTCGGCGTGGGCTTCGTTCCGTTCAGCCCGCTCGGGCGCGCGATGCTGACCGGGCGACTGAAGAAGGAAGACGTGCAGCAGGAGCACGACATGCGACCCGGCATGCCTCGCTTCCAGGGAGACGCCTTCGACGCCAATCTCCGGCTCGTCGAGGCCATGGGTGACCTCGCCGAGAGCAAGGGCTGCAAGCCGGGGCAGATCGCCCTGGCCTGGGTGCTCGCCCAGGGCGACTTCATCGCGCCGATTCCCGGGACGAAGCGGGTCGCGTACCTCGAGGAGAACGCCGCTGCCGCCGACATCACGCTGAGCGATGTCGAGCTGGCGCAGCTCGATCGCATGTTCTCTCCCGGCGCCGTCGTGGGCGATCGCTACGCCCCGGGCGGCCTGGGCGCTCTCATCGATCGCGACTGAGCCCGCGACCCGATGTCGGGGCGCCTAGCTCCCAGCGAGCGACTCGTACACGGCGCCCGTCAGCAGCATGCCGCGCGGGTCGCCCATCAGCCCCGACTCCATCCGGTTCATCACGTATGAGATCGAGAGTCGGTTGTCGAAGTCGACCATCACCGTCGAGCCGCCCCAGCCGCCCCAGAAGCACATGTTCGGGGAGGGGAGGGGCATCGACTCGTTGCCCAGCCCGTAACCCAGGCCGTGCCGGATCGGGATCCCGAAGACCAGGTCCACGCCGTCGATCTGCTCCTCGAGCGCGCGTCTTGCGCCGGCCTCCGAGAGCAGCCGCTTGCCGAAGGCTTCGCCGCCGCACGCCAGGACGGCCTGGGCCCGGGCGATCGAGCGCGCGTTGCCGGTGCCTCCCGCGGCGGGGATCTCGGCGGCACGCCACTCGCGCGTTCGGGAGTACTCGGCCGGGGCGAAGGGGTTTGCGAAGGTGCGCGCCGGGATGCTGTCGGGCGGGAACTCCTGGTCGGCGGGCTGCTCCTTCGGGGGGACCAGGAAGCCGACGCGGGGCTCGTGCTCCTCCGGGAGTCCGATGTGGAAGTCGGCCCCGAGCGGCTCGGCGATCTCCTTGCGGAAGAAGGTTCCGAGCGTCTGTCCCGTGATGCGGCGGACGACCTCGCCCGTGAGATAGCCCTGGGTGATCGCGTGGTACCCGCTCGCCGTGCCGGGCTCCCACCACGGAGTCTGGGCGGCGAGCAACGAAGTGATCTTCTCCCAGTCGTACAGATCCTCGGGCACGGTCGGCTCGTCGAGACCCGAGAGGCCCGCCGTATGGGACATGAGCATCCCGACGGTGACCCCTTCCTTGCCGCCGGCGGCGAACTCGGGCCAGTAGCGGGCGACGGGTGCCTCGAAGTCGAGCTCGCCGCGGTCCGCGAGCAGCAGGGCCGACAGCGCGGTCATCGTCTTGGTGCTGGAGTACACGTTGACGATCGTGTCCTCCTCCCACGGCTGGGTCTTCGCCTCGTCCTTGTGCCCCGCCCAGAGGTCGACCACGACCTCGCCGTCGCGCACCAGACAGAACGACGCGCCGAGGTCCCCGCGCTCGGTGAAGTTGGCTTCGAAGACCTTGCCGATCGGCTCGTAGCCGGGGGAGAGCTTGCCGTGGATCTGCATCGGGTCCTCCTCGGGATCCCGGGAGTTCACCACGCTTGGGGAGACAGGGCCAGTCGGGTCAGAGGATCCGGGGAAGGACCTCGCTGATCGAGCCCCGCAGCACGGCGTGCGCCAGCTCGTCCATCTCCGTGGGCTCGCCGTTCACGATCACGATGCGTGCCCCGGCCTGCCGCGCGACTGGGACGACGCCGGCGATGGGGTAGACGCCGAGCGTCGATCCCACGGCGAGCAGCAGGTCGCAGGTCTCGGCGGCCGCCTCGGCTCGGGCCAGGTCCGCGCCTACGAGACCCTGGCCGAACGAGATCGTGGCCGACTTGAGGATGCCCCCGCAGCTGCGGCAGGGGGGGTCCTCTTCGCCGGCCCGCACGCGCTCGAACACGGGGGCGATCGGTCCGCGATCGTCGCAGCCCATGCACATGAACTCGCGCAGCGTGCCGTGGATCTCGACGATCCGCTCGGGATCGCTGCCCGCCTCGTGATGAAGACCGTCGACGTTCTGGGTGATCAGCAGATGGAGCTTGTCGCGCTGGTCCAGGGCCAGCAGGGCACGGTGCCCAGCGTTCGGCTCGCGCTTGTGCTCCGACATCTCGACCTTGGCACGCCACGATCGCTTGCGGATCTCCGGGTCCGCCATGTAATGCTGGATCGAGGACATCTTCTCCGCTTCGGGATTGCGGGTCCAGGTGCCCTGGGGCCCGCGGAAGTCGGGAATGCCGGAGTCGGTCGAGATGCCCGCGCCGGTCAGCACCACGACCCGCTCGGCCGCGTCGATCCAGGAGCAGACCTCCACCAGGGCTTCGTCTCGGGGTTCGGTCTCGTGCGCCACGCGGGACAGGATACCCAGGTCTGCCGGCTGGCGAACCGTGTATCCTGCCGGCCCACGGACCACCGGGAGGAGGTGTCCCATGAGCGAGCCCGGCCAGCGTTCTCTGGTGTCCACGGTCGTTGCCTTGTGCACTCTGGTGGCGGGCTTGGCGGCCTTCCTGGTTCCGCTCCAGCATGCTGGACCCTACGGCGTGCCGGGGCGCGGCATCGTCGGTGGACTCGCCTGCCTCGCGATCTCCTGCATCCTGCTCTCGCGGGGCATGCCGGCCATCGCGCGTGGCGTCGCGTTCGCCGCCTCGCCCTTCGTGCTGTTCCTGGCCCTGTACGGCGCGCTGGCCGAGCTTGAGGAGGTCGTCGTCCTCTACGCCGGAGGGGCAGAGCTTCGATTGTGGATCGTCGATCACGCCGGCGTCCCCTGGGTCTCGATGAATCGGTCCAAGGCTGACGAGCATGGCCTCGATGGCGCCAGGCTCCAGCTGCTGCGCGGAGGAGAGACGCATTGCGTGGTGCCGCGGATCGCGGAGGACCCGGTCGCCAACCGGCGCACCTTCGACCTGCGGCAGGACAAGTACGCGATCCAGCGCCTCGCGGGCGCGCTCGGGATGTTCGGCGACGGGCCCGGGCCCGAGACGATCACCCTGCGCCTGGATCCCTGCGAGCCGGCGCCCGCCGGCGCGAGCTGAGCTTGGGCCCGCGCCGCCACCCGCGGCAGCCAGGCCCGGGCTTCTAGCGTACCGTTGCGGCAACCCGAGGAGGCGACGGATGGCGGAGTTGGAAGCAGGGCGCGAGTTCGAGCTCGAGCGTGAGGTGACCGTCGAGCTGACGGCCGACCGATTCGGCAATCCCGGTGCATTCGTGTTCGCGACGCCCATGCTCGTGGCGCTGCTCGAAGAGGCGGCGATCCGCTGCGTCGCCGATGCCCTCGAGCCCGGCGCCGCGACGGTGGGCACGCGCGTCGACGTCGAACACAAAGCCGCGACACCCGTCGGCCTGACCGTCACTGCGCGAGCCCGTCTGACCGAGGTGGATCGCCGGCGACTGGTCTTCGAGGTCGAAGCCCGCGACGACCACGAGCTGGTGGCGGCCGGTACCCACGAGCGATTCGTCTTGAAGGATCTGGGCGCGTTCCTGGAGAGCGCCGCCAAGAAAGCCCGCTGACCGCGGCCTCGGGCGGATCCCGACCCGGGAGCCCGAAAGGAGAGTCCCATGCGTACGCTTGCGATCGGAAGAAAGGCGGCTGTCCCGGCCCTGGTCGTGCTGTTGGCGATCGGCCTGGTCGGGTGTCGGGGCCCCTTCCTGCTGCTGCCGGGCGAGACCCTCGAGGGGACGACCGTCGCCGCTCCCGACAGCTGGTCCTTCACGGACGCGATCGACACGGTCCAGCTCGAGACGCGCCCTTCGGATCCGTACTCCGTGAACATCTGGGTCATCGCGATCGACCCCCACCTCTACGTCCACGCCGGCACGAACCGGTCCACCTGGGTGGAGAGCATGGAGGCCGATCCGAAGGTCCGCCTCGGAGTGGAGGGCTCGATCTACGAGCTCGCCGCGGAGCGTGTCGAGGACCAGGCCGAGTTCGACCGCTTCGCCGACGCCTACGAGACCAAGTACGGCCGCCGGCCCGGCAACGAGGACGTAGGCGAGGCCCATCTGTTCCGGCTCCGCACGCGCTGAGGCGTCGCGGCCGTCCGAATCCGGAAGGCTGGAGGCAGCGCCGAGACCGGGTGGTAGCCTTGGGGGCCGCAAGAGACCCGGCAGCGCCCGACAGGAGCCCCGATGAGCGAAGCCACTGCGACCCCTCTCCCCGCAAAGGGGCAAGCGGGGGTCGATCCCTACTCGATCCCCCTCGACCGGATCGACGTGTCCGACGCGGAGCTCTTCGAGACCGACACGCTCTGGGGCTACTTCGAGCGCCTGCGCAACGAGGACCCGGTGCACTACTGCGCCGAGAGCGAGTTCGGGCCCTACTGGTCGGTCACGAAGTACGAGGACATCGTCACGGTCGAGAAGCAGCCCGAGATCTACTCCTCCGTCCCGACCATCGTGATCGCGGATCCCGATCCGGAGTTCCCGCTGGCGGCCGGCTTCATCACGATGGATGGGGACCGACACCAGGCCCATCGCAAGACCGTCCAGCCCGTGGCGTCGCCGCGCAACCTGTCGCGCCTCGAACCCTTGATCCGCGAGCGGGTGGCGGAGATCCTCGACAGCTTGCCCGTCGGCGAGACCTTCGACTGGGTGGACCGGGTTTCGATCGAGCTGACGACGGGCATGCTCGCGACGATGTTCGACTTCCCCTGGGAAGAGCGGCGCAAGCTCACCCTGTGGTCGGACGTGGCGACGTCGAGCGACGAGCAGCTGGCAGCGATGGGCAAGACGCCGGAAGAGGGCCGGGCGATCCTCGTCGAGTGCCTCGAGTACTTCACGAACCTCTGGAGGCAGCGCGAGAACAAGCCCCAGGATGGTGAGCTCGACTTCGTCTCGGCCCTGGCCAACTCCCAGGCGACCCGGGACATCTCGCCGGAGGCCTCGCCCCTCGAGTACCTCGGAACGCTCATCCTGTTGATCGTGGGCGGCAACGACACGACACGGAACTCGATCTCGGGCGGCGTGCTGGCGCTCAACGAGAGCCCGGCCGAGTACGAGAAGCTCCGGAACGACCCGAGCCTGATTCCCAACATGGTGAACGAGATCATCCGCTGGCAGACCCCGTTGGCGCACATGCGTCGCACGGCGACCCGCGACACCGTGCTCGGTGGCAAGCAGATCAAGGCAGGAGACAAGGTCGTGATGTGGTACGTCTCGGCCAATCGCGACGAGACGGTGATCCCCCGCGCCAACGAGTTCCTGATCGATCGTCCGAACTCCAAGGTCCACCTCTCCTTCGGGTGGGGCGTGCACTTCTGCATGGGCAGCCGG
>JAJDAR010000410.1 GCA_029261775.1 Deltaproteobacteria bacterium
CGCTGTGCGCGCTCGCCGGTCGACAGCCCGTCCCACTCCTGGCGGCTGCGACTCATGGTGAGCAGCGGCGCCGTCTCGGTCAGCCCGTAGATCTGGATGAACTCCCAGCCGAGCTCGGTCTCGACCCGCTCGATGGTCCGGGTGGGCGGGGGCGCCCCGGCCACGACGATGCGCGTGCTGCCGCGGCCGGGAACCGGCCCGTCCCACTCGGCTGCCGCGTCGAGGATCGCGGCCACCACGGCCGGCGCGCCGCAGAGCAGGGTGATGTCGTGCGCCGCGACGCGGCGGAGGATCTCGGGGCCGTCGACCTTGCGCAGCACCACCTGACGGGCCCCCATGCCCACCAGCGCGTAGGGCATGCCCCAGCCGTTGCAGTGGAACTGGGGCAGGGTGTGGAGGTAGCGATCCCGATCGCTGACCCCGGTCTGCCAGCCGAACATGGCGGCGTTGAGCCAGAGACTTCGGTGGGTCTGCTGCACGCCCTTCGGCCGCGCGGTCGTGCCCGATGTGTAGTTGATGACGGCGGTGTGATCCTCGTCCGGCTGCCAGGCTCGGGGCTCCCCCGCAGCGTACAGTGCCGTGTCCGACTCCTCTCCGAGCACGAACCTGTGCTTGCAGGGGATGTCCATCAACGTGTCGGCGAGCTCGGGGTCGACGAGCAGCACGTCGGCTCCGCAGTGGCCGACGATGTAGGTGACCTCGTCCTTCGAGAGCCGGAAGTTCACCGGCACGAAGACGCGGCCGTGACCGCTCACGCCCCAGAAGCAGGTCAGCAGGCGCGAGGCATTGTGCGAGACCATCGCGACCCGTCCGCCCACCCCGACGCCGAGCTGGTCGAGGCCCGCGCCCATCCTGGTGACGAGGTCGCCGAGCTGCCGGAAGGTGGTCTCACCCAGCGAGGGCGCGGGCTGGTCGGGCTCGTCCACGAAGGCCACCCGGTCCGGATAGACCTGGAGCGCCCGATCGAGGTGATCGCGGATCGTGAGCGGAACCTTCACGGCAGCCTCCTGCGTGGCGCGGCGGCGGAGCCGACCGCGCGGTGAGGGGCGACACTGTACCCGACCCGAACCGGCGCGCGGGCGCCCGCGCCTCGGCCCCTAGAGCGGGGACACGGCTCAGTGGAGGGTGCGCGCCTCACCGAGGGTGAACGGGGCGATGTCGGCGTCGAAGGCCTCACCGGCGTCGGTGACCATCTGGTACGTGCCGCTCATGCTGCCCACCGAGGTTGGAAGCGGACAGGCGGACGTGTACTCGAACGACTCGCCGGGAGCGAGCAGGGGCTGCTCGCCCACCACCCCCGGGCCCCGGACCTCCTCCACCTCGCCGTTGCCGTCGGTGATAATCCAATGGCGGCTGAGCAGCTGCGCCGGCTCGCTGCCCTCGTTGGTGATGGCGATCCGGTAGGCGAAGAACCACTGCCCCTCGTCCGGCGCCGAGCGCTCGGGCACGAAGAACGAGCGCACCTTCACCCGGATACCCCGTGTCACGGCCTCGGATTCGAACATCGGACGAAGCTAGCGATTCGAGCCCGATGCGTGTCTCCAGGACGCCAGGGAGCGGCCCTTTCCACGGGTCCCCTTCCCTTCCATACTCAGGTCGAGGCCCCACCGGGTCGAGGGACCCCCCCATGGTCAGCAAAGCCCGCCTGCTCGAGAAGGTCCACGAAGGGCCGGAGGGCCCCAAGATCGGGGCCTTCTTCGACGTCGACCGCACGCTCGTGGCGGGCTTCTCGGCCAACGCCTTCTTCCGGGAGCGCTTCCTGTCGGGGCGGATGAGTCCCGAGGAGGCCTTCTCCACGCTGCGCGGCACGGCCGGCTTCCTGATGGGCCGGACCGGCTTCTCGGGCATGATGACTGCGTACTCGGCCGCGTACCGCGGCATGGCGGAGTCGACGTTGATCGATCTCGGCCGCGAGGTCTTCGAGAAGCACCTCGCCACCGCCATCTACCCGGAGTCGCGGGCGATCCTGGCCGCCCACCAGGCGCGCGGCCACACGGTCGCGATCATCTCTTCGGCGACCCCCTACCAGGTGGAGCCGCTCGCCCAGGAGCTCGGGGTGGAGCACGTGATGTGCACCCGTCTCGAAGTGAAGGATGGCGTCTTCACCGGCGACGTCCTGCGGCCCCTGTGCTTCGGGGAGGGCAAACGCGAGGCGGCGGAGCTGTTGGCCAGCCGCTTCGACCTCGACCTCGACGAGAGCTTCTTCTACACCGACAGCATCGACGACCTTCCCCTTCTCGAGGCGGTCGGTCGTCCCTTCCCGCTGAATCCGGACTCGTCGCTCGCCCAGCTCGCCAAGGAGCGCAACTGGCCGGTGCAGCGCTTCCGGAGTCGCGGCACACCCGGTGCCGAAGAGGTGATCCGCACCGCCCTCGCGTACGGGAGCCTGATCCCGTCGATCGCGATCGGCGCGGCGGTGGGCCTCGTGAACCGGTCCCAGCGCGAAGGCGTGAACGCCATGACCTCGCTGTGGGGGGATCTGTCGACGGCGCTCGCCGGCGTGGATCTGCGCGTCGAGGGCGAGCAGCACCTGTGGTCGCATCGACCGGCTGTGTTCATCTTCAATCATACGAGCGCGCTGGACCTGCCCCTGATGCTGAAGCTGGTCCGCCGCGACGTCACGGGCATCGGCAAGAAGGAGATCGAGAGCGATCCCATCTTCGGCCCGCTCGGCAAGGCGGCCGGCGCCGTCTTCATCGACCGGGCGAACAGCGCCGCCGCCATCGAGGCGCTGAAGCCCGCGGTCGAGGCGCTGAAGCAGGGCCGCTCCCTGATGATCGCGCCGGAGGGCACGCGCGCCCAGACGCCGCGCCTCGGTCCTTTCAAGAAGGGCGCCTTCCACATGGCCATGCAGGCCGGTGTGCCGATCGTTCCCGTGGTCTTCCGCAACGCGCTGGACGCGCTCCCGAAGAGCGCGATGGTGATCCGGCAGGCCGTGGTCGAGGCGGTGGTCCTTCCGCCGGTCGACACCAGCACCTGGACGGCCGAGAGCCTCGACGACGAGATCGAGGCGATCCGCAACCAGTACCTCGCCGTCCTCAAGGGGTAGACCCCGCCGATGAAGCTGCGCGTCGCCGTGCTCGGAGCCGGATCCTTCGGGACCACCGTCGCGCACCTGGCGTCCCGCAATGCCCCGACGCAGCTCTGGTGCCGGCGACCGGAAACGGCGGACGAGGTCACGCGGGAGCACACGAACGAGCGCTACCTGCCCGGCTACTCGCTGAACCCGGAGCTGCGTGCGACGGCATCGCTGGAGGAGGCCGTCCGCGAAGCCGACGTCCTGGTGATGGGCGTGCCGTCACACGGCTTCCGCGAGGTGCTCGAGCAGGTCTCCCACCACCTGCGGCCCTGGGTGCCCGTGCTGAGCCTGGCCAAGGGCCTCGAGGCCGGCACCCACCTGCGCATGACCGAGGTGATCCGCGAGGTGCTGCCCGAGCACCGGGCCGGCGTGATGACGGGCCCCAATCTCGCCAAGGAGATCATGGCCGGTTACGCGGCGGCGACCGTCGTGGCCTTCGAGGACGCCGACATCGCCCATCAGCTGCAAGGTGTCTTCCACTCCGGGAGGTTCCGGGTCTACACCAACCACGACGTCACCGGCTGCGAGCTGGGCGGCGCGCTCAAGAACGTGATCGCCATCGCCACGGGCATGGGCGACGGCCTCGGGGTCGGCGACAACACGCGCTCGATGGTGATTACCCGCGGGCTGGCCGAGCTGACCCGCCTCGGCGTGGCGATGGGTGGCGAGACCGCGACCTTTTCCGGGCTGACGGGCATGGGCGACCTGATCGCGACCTGCACGAGCAAGCAGAGCCGCAATCGCCACGTCGGCGAAGAGCTGGGGCGCGGCCGCACGATCGAGGAGATCATCGCCGACATGAACCAGGTGGCGGAGGGCGTGAAGACCAGCCGCGTGGTGATGGAGCTCGGCGCGAAGTTCGGCGTGGACCTCGCGATCTCGCGCGAGGTGTACGGTGTCGTGCACGAGGGTCGGACCGCCGCGGAGTCGTATCGCGGCCTCCAGCGACGCCCCGGCGCGGAGCACGAGCCGGACTGACGGCGCGTTCGGGCCGGACGCTCAGCCGCCCGGCGGGAGCTCCGCCTGCGTCAGGAACAGCGGACCGAAGAGCGTGCGCTGCCGCGATCCAGTCTGGGCGCCCTGCAGGCCCGCCTGTTCCATCAGCCCGGCGAGCTCACCGGCGACGTCCTCCTCGCCGTGCTGATGATGGATCAGCCGGGTCAGCATGCCGTGCAGCCCGGCGTGCCCGCCTCGACCGAAGTCCAGGATCGAGATCCTTCCCCCCACCCGAAGCACCCGGCGCAGCTCCGGCACCGTCTTGCGCACGACCTCCGGGGGCAGGTGGTGGAACACCAGCGACGAGACGATTCGATCGAAGGAGGAGTCCTCGAAGGGCAGCGCGTCGGCGAAGCCCTGCCTCCACTCCACCGCGACGCCCGCCTTCTCCGCCTTGCGCCGGGCCAGGCCGAGCGCCTTCGGGTCGGGATCGATGGCGACCACCTCCGTCTCGGGGAACTGCCGGCGGATCCGGACGGCCAGGGTGCCGGTCCCGCAGCCGACGTCGAGCACCCGCTGCCCGGCCTCGATCCCGGCGGCGTCGATCAGGCGCTGGCGGATCCGATGCTCGCCGAGCAGCCGGAACAGCGGATCGTAGAGCGGCAAGAAGCGATCGTGGCCAGCTGCCGGAACGAAGTCTCGGGCGGGATCGGGAGCTGTCATCTCGGGCCTCCGGGGCGCGCGCACCGGAGCTGGAACGTAGCCCGCTAGCGGGGCGGAGGCGTGTACCAGATCGGCGAGGTCCAGGCGCGCTCCTGCTGGACGTCATCCATCCGGGGGTCGGCGCAGCCGGCGGGTCGCTCCGCGGACGGCAGGGCGCGGCACTGCCAGGCGTGGAAGCGGCAGCTGGGGTTCTCGACGGCACGCGCGTAGTAGACGGCGCGACGCGCGGAGTCGAAGTCGGGATCCCGCCAGACGCCGCACAGGGTGTCCGCTCCGGCTCCTTGCGGCTGGCAGGTCTCCGCGTCCACGGACGCCCCGTTGGGCCCGCCGGCCACGTCGATCACCTGCTGGTGCAGGCCTCCCTCCGCGTCGACCCAGCCCTTGATGATCTGGATCCGCTGCAGGAGCCCACCCGGCGCGCGGCGTGTGCCGGGATCGCGCTCGGCCCAGACCGCGAAGCTCGGCGCGCCGCCCTCGGGCACGGATCGCAGGTCGCCACCCATCGGCACGCCTTCCGCGTACGCCCGCGCGAGCCGATCCGGGCCGTCGCAGAGATCCGCGGGCAGGTCGGCAGCGCCGAAGAAGCGCGGCCGGATGCGCGGACCGCTGGTGCCGAAGACCTCCTTGCGTTCCATCGCGTCGAAGATCGCGTCTCGCGAGTTCTCCACGGCCCAGACGCCGATCAGGCCGCCGGGCCCCATCTGCGCTCCGCCCATGCCCCCGGCCTCGAAGCTCAGACGATCGGCCGGGGCGGCATCCGCCACGCCGAGGTGACCCGGGAAGCTGCGTTCCTCGACCCCCCCTGCCATCGCGTTGTGCGTGTCGGTGCTCGCCATCAGGCCGAACTTGAAGGGGTTCACACCGATGCGGGCCTCCTCGGCGAGCCCCTCCGTGAGCGCGAAGCGTGTGTAGCTGCGCCGGCTCAAGCAGTCCGGCCCCAGGTGCGGGATGGCGTCGGCGAAGGGAACGTCCCAGCACTCGCCCGGAGCCTCCCCGCCGTCGCGAGCGAAGGCGAACTTCTCGAAGTCGCAGAGCTCGTCGACGGCGCCGAGCACGCCCGGCACGCCGTTTCGGCACTCCGAGTCGCCCTTGTGCTGCATGACCTCGACGATCGGCTCCACCTCCATGCGCAGCGCCGCGCGTGCAGCCTGCTCCTCGACGCTGCTCGTCCCGACGTAGTCCACGGAGAACATCCGGCCGTTGCTGATGTTCGCGTTGTGCGGGATCGCGAGCACGTCGCAGCCCGTCCCGGAAGCCTGGCAGGTGTCTCGCAGCAGCTTCCAGAGCTCCCACTCCCGCTGCACGTCCATGTAGGAGATGGGCCGCTTCGGAACGATCGCGTTGCGGAAGATCACGTTGCGGTGCAGGTTCGAGCCCAGCCGGTGCGAGCTGTACTCGTAGGCGATGAAGGTCGTGCGCTCGCAGTCGGAGCTGCGGTCGTTCCATTCCTCGGCCGCCGAGATCGTCTCGCGCCACGCCGCGCTCGTCGCGGCCTCGCACAGCGCGCCGTCCGGACCACAGACGTCCTCCTCCCGGGAGGGGAAGGGATGCATGATCTTCAGGGCCAACGGGGAGTCGGTCGGCGCGGTCGAGGCCCGGACGCCAACACAGGTCTCGGTCGCGAAGACTCCGGACTGGGGGTCGGTGCAGAGCAGCTGCTCGGCCAGGAACTCCGCGTGGTCGGTGACCGCCGCGAAGTCCAGCGGGCGATCGATGCGGACCGCGCGCGTTCCCCGCCCCGCCTGGTCCTTCGGCGGGAGCAGGATCGGGCGACCGAAGGCGTAGCCGTAGGCCTCCCGGGGTCGCACCTCGACGTCGTAGTTCCACGCGTCACTCGAGAGCGCGGTATGCACGTGCAGATCGCCGAACAGCGCCATGCGGGTGTCGTCGCGACGCAGGCAGGCCGGGCGGGTGGGCAGCGTCTGCCCCACTTCGACCGAGAACCTCGCGGGGTCCGGGGGCTCGCCGCCACAGGCCAGCAAGGCGGATGCGCATCCGAGCAGCCAGGGGAACCACGATGAGGTCCGGTGCATGGGGGCTTGGTAGCCCGGGGCCGCCCCCTTCTCCATCGCGGGCTCGCATCTCCGGATCGGATCCCGCAGGATCGGATCCCCCAGGAGGCACACCATGACCTTTCGCGCCCTGCTCCTCATCGCCCTGCTGCTGACCCCGCGTCTCACGAGCGCGGAGGACTGGTTCCCTTCGCGCTTCGGCCCGGACGATCGGATCGGCGCTGCCAACCACCTCGATCCCAGCATCGTCAAGCAGGCCGCCGACCTCGTCACGGTGGGCAAGAGCTACGCACTCGGCATGGAGGTCGCCGCCGACACGCCCGCCTACCCGCCGCGCAAGTACCAGATCGTGATCACCCAGTCGAACGACGGGACGGGCCCCGTGATCGGGGCCAACCGGGCCACTGCGAACGACGACCTGCTCATCACGTACCTGGGCATCTCGTCGCAGATCGACGGGCTCGGTCACCTGGGCATCGACCACCGCTACTACAACGGCTTGCGCGCCCAGGACTTCGTCGATCCGTCGGGCCTGAAGGAGCTCGGCACCGAGTCGATCCCCCCGATCGTGACACGGGGTGTGCTCCTGGACATGGCGGCGTTGCTCGGCGTCGCGACCGTCCCGGAAGGGACGGCGTACAACCGCAAGGAGATCGAGGCCGCCGTGGCACGCCAGGGCACGCCCATCCGGAAGGGCGACTTCGTCCTCTTCCACTCCGGCTGGCACGCCGTGCGGAACAGCGACCCCGACAAGTGGTGGCAGATGCACCCCGGGCCGGGTGTCGAGGGTGCGCGCCATCTCGCCGAGCTCGGCGTGGTCGCGGTGGGCGCGGACTCGACGGCCGTGGAGGTCATCCCCTTCGAGAACCCGGAGCGCCCCTTCGAGGTGCATCAGACCCTGCTCGCGAAGAACGGCGTGTACGTCCTCGAGAACATGTGGACCGACGATCTCGCCCGGGACGGGGCGCACGAGTTCCTGTTCGTGCTCGGTCAGCCCCGGTTCAAGGGCGCCGTGCAGATGGTGGTCAATCCGATCGCGATCCGCTGAGCCGGGGGCCTCCCACCCAATCACGCGATCCGCTGAGCCGGGGGCCTCCCACCCGATCACGCGATCCGCTGAGCCGGGGGTCTCCCACCCGATCACACGATCCGCCGAGCCCGGGATCTCCCGCCCGATCAGCGCGTTCGGAAGTCCTTTGCGCTCGCGTGGTCGAATGCCTCGCCCAGGAAGCCGGCCTTGCGCCCGTCCAGCAGGCTGCCCGTCTCGAGGGTCGGATAGAGCCGCGAGAAGGGGCGGATCTCCCAGGGGCTCGTGCGCTCGTACACGTGGTGGGGCGTCAGCTCGCGCGGATGGGTCAGCCCGACCGCGCCCACCACCTCGGCCATCGCCTCCACGGTCTTGCGGTGGAAGTTCCCGGCGCGCTCCGCCTTCGAGGGGACATGGAGGGCCCGCTCGAGCCTTCCGTCCTGGGTGGCGACGCCGACGGGGCAGCGGTTGGTGTGACAGAGCTGCGACTGGATGCAGCCGATCGAGAGCATGAAGCCTCTCGCCGAGTTCACGGCGTCGGCGCCGAGCGCCATCGCGATCGCCATGTCGATCGACGTGACGAGCTTGCCCGCACCGAAGACGCGGATCTCGTCACGCACCCCGATCCCGCGCAAGGCGTTGTTCACGACCACGAGGGCCTCGAGCAACGGCATGCCCATGTGGTCCGAGAACTCGATGGGCGCCGCTCCGGTCCCGCCCTCGCCGCCATCGACGCTGATGAAGTCGGGTCGCAGCCCCGTCTCGTGCATCGCGCGGCAGATCGCGAGGAACTCGATCGGCTCCCCGAGCGCGACCTTGAAGCCCACCGGCTTGCCGCCCGCGAGCTCCCGCAACCTGGTCAGGAACTCGAGCAGGCCGATCGGTGTATCGAAGACCCGGTGGCCAGGCGGCGAGTTGCAATCCTCTCCCATCGGCACTCCGCGGGCCTCGGCGATCTCGGGAGTGATCTTGGCGGCGGGCAGGATGCCGCCGTGGCCCGGCTTGGCGCCCTGGGAGAGCTTGAGCTCGATCATTCGCACCGTCGGGCCCGACGCGGCCTCCGCGAAGAGGTCGGCATCGAAGCCACCCTCCTTCGTACGGCAACCGAAGTAACCGGTGCCGACCTGCCAGACGAGGTCGCCCCCGGGCTCTTCGTGGTGATGCGAGATCCCGCCCTCGCCGGTGTTGTGGGAGAAGCTCCCTCGCCGGGCCGCTTCGTTCAAGGCGCGAATCGCCGCGCCCGAGAGGGAGCCGAAGCTCATGGCCGACACGTTGAGGATCGAGGACGAGTACGGCTGCGTGCAGCTGGAACCGCCGACGTCGATCCGGAAGTCGCGCACCGGATCCTCGGAGGCCGCGACCGGGGCGAGCGAGTGGGTGAGCCAGCGGTGGCCCTCGGCGTACACGTCGAGCTCCGTGCCGAAGGGCTTCTTGTCGAGCAGGCCCTTCGAGCGCTGGTAGACCAGCGATCGGTCGTCCCGGTTGAAGGGCCTGCCCTCGAGGTTGTGCTCGACGATGTACTGGCGCAGCTCGGGTCCCACGTCCTCGAGGAGGAAACGGAGGTGCCCCAGCAGGGGGTAGTTGCGCAGGATGCTGTGGGCCGACTGGTAGCGATCGTGGATCGCCACCAGGAGCAGCGCGCCCGCGGCGAGCGCGGGCAGGTAGCTCCAGCCGGCCAGCCAGGCCGCGGCGAGGCTCGCGATCAGGGCCAGGATCAGGGCGGGAAAGACGAAACCGCGCAGTCGATGGATCAAGCAGGAGCTCCCGCAGGCGACTCGTCCGGATGCAACGGTGGCCAGGAGGCGGGAGCCGCTCCCGCCGGAAGGTGCATCCTACGGCAGAAGTCCGATGGGCTCACGGGGCGCGACGACTTCCGGCCGCCTCAGGCTCCAGACTCTTCCTCGACCGGACCGACCGGCGGGTTTTCGATGGCTTCGATCGGACCGACCGGCGGGTCTTCGATGGATTCGATCGGGTCGATCCCGGGATCCTCGATCGGATCCGTCGGCGCATCGAGCGGGCGCTCGACCCATAAGGCCGTCGACTCGCCCCCGCCGAGCGGCCACGACATCACGTCCGGCACGCACTGGCCGTAGAGCTCCAGGAAGGACGACCCGGGCGCCCCTCCCCCTTCTTCGACCACGAGGATCGAGATCGCGACCCGCTCGCCGGGATGCAGCGAGAACTCCCCCAGGTCCACGCAGACCCCTTGCTCCGCGGTGCAGCTCGCGACGTCCAGAGGCGTTCCCAACCGCTCTCCGTCGATCGCGAGCTGGATCAGGTCCGCGCCCTCGCTCCCGTCGTGGTAGACGCTGAGTGAGATCGTCTCGTCCAGACAGCTCACGTCGGGCAGCGGCCCCTGGATCGCGCCCGGCGGGGGAGGCGGAGCTGCGACCCGGAGCCGGACCAGCTTGCGGTCCTTCCGGCCGTTCGGATCGGTGAGCTCGGCCTTGAAGCGGTGACGTCCCTGACCCAGCGCAGAGGTGGGGACGACGAAGCTCTGGGTGAGCGTCTCTCCCCCCTCGGAATCGAAGCTCAGGGCATCCACGAGGTGCCGCCCCCGACCGAAGAGGGAGAGGGTGCGCAGGCCGGGGAGACCCGCGGCGGTCTGCACGACGACCGCGACCTGGCCTGGCTCTCCGAGCGGTGTGCCCTTGCGTGAGGCATTCGCAAAGCCTGCGCTGCGAATGCGGTCGCGCGCGACGCGGAGCGACGGCGGCGCCGCATCCGAGCCCGAGGTCGGTGCTGGGCGCGTCATCGGAGGGCCCAGCCGCTCCCACGTGAAGGGCGCGCGGTCACTGGCAACGCGCGTGCCCCCATCGCTGACGGTCAGGACGATCGCATCCTCCACCCGCGCGGGACGCGGCCCGCCATCGGCAAAGGTGCAGGCGAGGGGAACCTCGAGGCCGGGCTCGACGTCGAGGGTCCGGAGTCCGCCGCAGCTCCGACCGTCGCCGCGGAGCCGCCACTCGACGAGCAGTGTCCCTCGGAAGTCGTGGACGACCAGCAATGCGGTGCCGCTGACCTCACCGCCTTCGACCGGGTCGCCTTCGCCCGGGCCGTAGGCACCGAGCTCGACGATCTCGAAGGGCGGCGCCTCGCTGGCGAGGGTCGACCTGCCTCCGAGCAGCAGGGCGAGTGCCAACGCCGCTGCGAGGGCGGCTGTGCCACGGCGGGTCGGTCGCATCCCGGTTGGTCCGTCCCTGCCCGCTCAGGGGCCGTCGCTGCCGTAAGGGACGGTTCCGCCGCCGGCACCCGAGCCCTGGAAGGCATCCGGTGCCGGCAGGTAGCCGGGATCCATCGGCGGAGGCTCCTCGACGGGCTCGTAGAGACCGATGCGCTTCGAGTCGAGCATCTTCTCCCAGACGATGATCCCGCTGCGCGCGTCGACCACCCGGAACTGGTACTGGAAGTAGGACATGCCCTCGACCGGATCCT
>JAJDAR010000411.1 GCA_029261775.1 Deltaproteobacteria bacterium
GAAGAGCTCGATCAGGATCTCGTCCTCGAGCAGGATGGAGCGGCAGGCCTCGGGAGAGGCTCGTACTTCGAAGCGCTTGTCCAGATGCATGGGGGTTCCTCCTCGGGCCGCGGGGGACGGCCCGTTCAGCGGATCTCGAACCAGCCGGGCGGCACGAGCAGCGGCGCACCCACCGGCAGCTGGCGGACCAGATCGACGAGCGAAGCCAGCGAAGCGGGAAGCGGCAGCTCGGGAGCGGTCGCGGCGCGCACGCCCCCGAGCAGCTCCGCCAACTCCTCCGCCAGAGGGCGGGGCTTCGGATACTGCACGAGCGCGACGGGCGCGTCCTCTGCCAGGCCGACGAGCTTGCGCGCCTCGACGGCCGCGACGCGCAGACCGCCCAGCACATCCACCAGCCCGCGCTCCTTGGCCTGGGCTCCGGTCCACACCCGCCCCTGACCCAGCGCATCGACCTGCTCGGGCGTCATCGAGCGACCCGCCGCGACCCGTGCCACGAACAGCTCGTAGACGCTGCGGATGTCGTCTCGCAGGATCTCTCGGGTCGGCTCATCGAGCGCGCGTGACGAGAGCAGCACGTCGGCGTGGGAGCCGCGGGTCATCACCTCGACGCCCACCCCGAGCTTCTCGAGCAGGCCGCCGATCACGGGCTTCAGGACGAAGACGCCGATCGAGCCGGTGTAGGTCGTCGGCTGGGCGACGATGCGGTCGGCCCCGGCCGCCACGTAGTAGCCACCCGATGCCGCCACGTCCGAGAAGGACGCCACGACGGGCTTGCCCAGCTCCTTCGCGCGCTCGACCGCCTGCCAGACGATGTCGGACGCGAGGGCGGAGCCGCCCGGGCTGTCGATGCGGAAGAGGATCGCACGGACCGTCTCGTCCTCGGCCGCGGCGAGCAGGGCGCTGGCCACCGTGTCGGAGGCGAGCACCGGCGAGCCACTGGAGCCGTATCGACCCTCGCCGACCAGGACCGGCCCGGCGCCGTGCACCAGGGCGAAGGTGGCCTCCGGCTCGAAGTCGAGCGCCTCGAGGGGAACCTGCGCGTAGGTCGAGAGCGGGACCCGCCGCTCTTCGTCCCAGCGTCCGATGAACTCGTACCAGGGGACGATCTCGTCGATCAGACCCTGCGCCTTCATCGGCTCGCCGCCGGTGGGCGCCTTCTCGATGACGGCCTCGACCTGCGCGCGGGTCAGGCCCCGACCTTCGGCCACCAGCTCGAGGAAGCGATCCTCGACCGAATCGAGCAGCGCGGTCGTCATCTCCCGGCTCGGCTCGGACATGCCTTCGCGCGCATAACTTTCGACCGCGCTCTTGTAGCGGCCGATCCGCTCGTACTCGATGTCGACCCCGAGCTTCTCGAAGAACCCGCCGAGGAACAGGTACTCGGCGGCCAGGCCGACGAAGGGATTGCGATGGCCGGGCGCCGCCACCACGCGCTGCGCTCCGGTCGCCACCAGATAGGACGCGTTCCCGAAGCCCTCGAACTCGAGATACGCGACCGTCTTCCGACCCTTCTCGCCGAGTCGGCGGAGCGCGTCACGGATCTCCTCGGCGCGCCCCCAGCCGAGCTGAAGCGAGCGGATGCGGAAGACGACCGTGTCGATCCGATCGTCGCGCTCGATCTTGGCCAGCTCACCCAGGAGCGCCGTCAGCGAGGCCTCGCCACCCCCCAACACGCGTGCCATCAGCGGGCTGGTCGGCGCGTCGGCATAGGCGCCCTGCAACGTGACCATGACGGTGCTTCCCGGCTCGATGTCCGGGGGCCGGCCGCTCCACCAGAGCGCGGCGACGATCCCCAGGATCACGGCCACGGTCACTCCCGCGCGGGTTCGGCTCATCGTCGTTCCGTCTCCCTTTTGGGCCCTCAGCCGCCCTCTCCGGTCGCCCGGCCGCCGGTCGCCCGGTCTGGGGATGGCCGCGGCGATCACGGTAGACTGAAGGTTCGCTGCGTCGGGGTCGATGGTAACAGGCAGGAATGGGCAAGCCGGTCTACATCGCGGGCGTGGGGCTCACCAAGGTGGACCTCACGGGGCGGGTCTTCGGCAGCGTCTTCGACCTCTTCGCCCAGGCCTTCGCCCGCGCGCTCGAGAACTCGCGGGTGCGGAGCTTCGACGCCGTCCAGATCGGCATCATGGACAGCGAGGAGTTCGAGAACCGGGCCAACATCGCCGCCAAGGTCGTCGATCGGCTCGGGCTGCGTGGCGTCCCGGCGATCCGCAGCGAGACCGCGTCTTCGACGGGAGCGGCGGCCTTTCACGAGGCCTTCTACAAGATCGCGTCCGGGCAGTGCGAGAGCGTGCTCGTGCTCGCCGGTGAGCGCATGAAGACGGTCACCACCGAGGTGGCCACCAGCATCATGTCCAAGACCGTCGATCCCGAGGAGCGGCGCTTCGGCTTCACCATGCCCGGACTGATCGCCCTGGTGACCCAGGCCTGGCTCGGCGAGCGCGGCATCTCGCGCGAAGAAGCGCGCCCGATCCTTGCGCGGCTCATGCACCGGGCCCACGCGCTCGGGGCCGACAACCCGCTCGCGGCCTTCCACGGCAAGCGCGAGCCGCTCGAGGCCTACTTCGACGAGAGCAAGAACCTGCCCGTTGCCACGCCGTTGATGCGAAAGGACTGCTCTCCGATCTGCGACGGCGCCGCAGCGATGATCCTGACCTCACGCCCCGACGCGCTGCGCGTGGCCGGCCTCGGCTCGGCGACCGAGAGCTCCTCCATCCTCGATCGCGAAGCGCTCGGACACCTCGCGGCCACCCGTCAGGCGGCCCGTGTCGCCTACTATCGCGCGGGCATCCGCGACCCGGCCCACCTCGCCGGGCTGGTGGTCGAGGCCCACGACGCCTTCAACAGCCTGCTCCCGATCGACCTCGTCGACCTCGGGCTGTTCCGCAACGAAGAGGTGGTGGAGGCGCTCGTCGGAGACCCGACGGCCGAGCCGGGCGATCCGCTGGCCCATCCACTGACCGGCGTGGCGGGCCGCGTTCCGACCAATCTCTCGGGCGGTCTCAAGGCTCGCGGCCATCCCGTCGGCGGCACGGGTCTGTTCCAGATCGGCGAATGCGCGTTGCAGCTCCTGGACCGCTTCCCGAATCCTTCCGCCCAGGTCCACGCCGCCCAGATCGGCATCGCCCACTCGATCGGCGGACCGGGCAACAACGTCTACGTCACAGTGATCGAGCGGAGCGATTCGCTTCGCCTGCCCGAGAACGTGCCCGAGCCGAGACTCCACTTCGAGGCGCGGAAGCCCGCGCCTCTTCCGGATCTCTCGCGGCTCGATGGCGCCCGGGCCCGCATCGAGGCCGCGACCTCGATCTACGTGACCTCAGGGGGCCAGCCCGGCCCCATCCACGTCGCCGTCGTGAACCTCGACGGCACGCGGCTGTTCGCCCGGCTCGACTCGGCGGCCGGAGAGGACGCCGAGCTGGAGGAAGCCCTCGCGGGTCAGCGGGTCCGGCTGCTGGTCAAGGACGACGGAGACTCCTACTTCCAGATCGACCGGGGCCGCGACCGCGCCGGCCTCGGCGGCCTCCTCGACCGCGTCCGCGCCGTCCTCGGCTAGTCGGCCAGACCGACGACCCTTCACCGAACCGACGACCCGTCGTTCAGGCGGGGTGGAGCTCGAGGGTGGTGATCTCTCGCGCGGCGGCGATGCGGATGGCCGGACCGGCGACCCCGGCGCCGCGGTTCACGTACAGCTGCGCGTCGCCGAGGCGGAAGAGGCCGCGCGGGTAGTTCGAGATCACACGGGCGAGATTGACCCGCGCCGCCAGCCCCGGCAGCGCGATCTGGCCGCCATGGGTGTGACCCGACAGCACCAGGTCGAAGCCCAACCGCTCGGCCTGCTTGAAGGCGTCGGGGCGGTGTACGAGCAGGATCGTCGGCCCGTCCTTCGGGAGCGCGGGGCCGAGCGCCTCGAGATCCTCGAGCTGCAGATCCCGGTCGGTCCACAGCTTTCCGGGATCGTCGATCCCGGCGACGTAGAGCGGCGCCCCGACGGGCAGCGCCCGGATCTCGCCGCGCAGCACCGCGATGCGGGGCGCGTGGGTCGCCAGCGCCTCGCAGACGAGCTCGCTGCCGACGTAGGTGTCGTGGTTGCCGAGCACCGCGAACACGCCGTGCCGCGCCTGCAGACCGGCGAGCCTGCGTGCGCCATCGGGCACGTGGACCGGGTCGAAGTCGAAGAGGTCGCCGGTCATCGCGATCACGTCGGGCTCGAGGGCGTTCACCCGGGCGACCAGGGCATCGAGTCGCTCGCCTTCCATCTGGTTGCCGATGTGCAGATCCGAGATCTGTACGACCCGCAGCCCGGCCAGCTCCGGCGCCAACCCCGCGAGGGGCACCCGGACCCGGGTCTGCTGGAAGCGCGCCTGACCGCCCGTCGCGCCCCACAGAATCGTGGCCACCGCGAGCAGCAGTCCGCCTCCCGCCCCGGCCCGGAGCCACGCGCTGCGCTCCGGATCTTCGAACCCCGCGGCTGCGAACAGCGCCCAGCTCGGGCCCGCCAGCACCCACATCGCGGTCACCGCGATTCCCAGCAGCAGGGTCGCCACACCGAAATGCATGTAGAGGCGCGCTGCCGTCCCCGCCATCCCCACGCTGCGTCGCGCCTCTCGCATCGGTCGATAGGTTGCCGCATTGGCGAGCACGAGCAGGACGACCGCGGCGATCCAGATCGGTGCCGGCGGCGAGCTGCGGTCGAGCACGACGACCCAGACCCAGTGCGCGACCATCACCTGCACCCCGCCGAGCAGCAGCGCCAGGGTCAGGAAGAGGTTCGAGAGCAGGACCTTGGGCACGGCGTCAGGCCCACCACAGGGCGGCGGCCAACGCCACGCCGCCGGACAGATGCAGCAGCATCACCTGACCGAAGGCCGCCGTCATGGCGCGCGGCTCCGCGGCGCGGGTCCAGGCGATCTGCGACGCCTTCACCGCGAAGGGCAGCGAGACGAACACGGCCAGCGCCACCAGCGGGAGCCGTCCGAGCGCGACCCCGCCGAGGGCCACCAGATAGGACGCTCCGAGGATCCACGGCACGAGGCGCCCCGCACCGACGGGGCCGAGCCGCACGATCGGTGTGCGCTTGCCGTGGCGGGCATCCGCAGCGTGCTGCGGGAAGTGGTGCATGAACAGGATCGCCATGATCACGATCCCGAGCCAGCTGCTGAGCAGCCAGGCCGCGGGATCGTCCAGGCGGCCCGTGAGGACGTAGTAGGTCCCCATCCCGGCCAGGGGTCCGAAGAGCAGGAAGATGATCGGCTCCCCCACACCGTGGTAGGCGAAGCGGAAGGGCGGTGCCGTGTAGAAGGTACCGAGAGCCGCGCCGGCGATACCGATCCAGAGCACGACGTGGCCGGGGTGGAGGGTGTCGAGCCACAGACCGCAGACCAGACCGACCCCGAAGCAGCCGGCGGCCAGGCCCCACATGCCCGAGCGGCCGAGCGCCCCGCTTTGGATGGCGCGGCTGCCCAGCGGAAAGGGATTGTCCTCGAACTCCGGGTCGGCATCGAGGCCCGAGGCGTCGTCGTAGAGATCGTTGATCACGTTGACGCCGGCCTGGAGCGCGATCAGCCCGAGCAGGGTCGCGAGCAGCGCGGCGCTTGCGATCGGATGACCCTGGTGGTGCACGAGGGCAGCGAGCACGATGGCCGGCATCGCCCCGGCCGTGAGCGAGGGCGCACGGGTCGCACGCAGCAGGGTGCCCAAGGCGCTCACGCTCCCGGTGTCTCCACGATGGCCCGGATGTTGCGCCAGCGGCCGACTGCGCCCTGGCCGTGACAGGAGACGCTGCCCTTGCCGGGCACGATGTCCTTCTCGGTCATGATGCCCATCGCCAGGGTGAAGGGCCCGAGCTCGCCGACCTGCGCCTCGGTCTTCAGCTCGCGGTCGTCGAAGATCCAGGCGAGGGTGCCGGCGCCGCGGTCGTAGCGGATCGCGTAGCGGTGCAGATCGCCGGACTGGATCAGGCCGCTGTGCTCTTCGAACCAGGCGAAGAAGGTCGGGCCCGCTTCCCGCGACGGTGCGGTCGCACCCGGAAAGGGCAGGTGCGCATACACGGTCGCGAACTCCTCGTTGCCGACGAAGAAGTTGAGCGCGACACCGCGCGCCAGGTCCATCAGGTGGAAGGACACGAAGCCGTCGTAGAGATCGCCCGGATGCCCTCCGATGATGCGCGCCGAAAGCTCCCAGGACATCGTGAGCGCTCCGCCCTCCGGTGCCCCGAAGGTCCGGGTCGAGAAGTACATGTGCTTCGCGTTGTCGAAGAACTGCACGTGATCATGCGAGCGGCTGAAGGGGAAGGCGGCCACCGAGAGGGTCTCGTTCTGGATCCCGACCACGGCGCCGGGCTCCTGGTAGACCCAGCTCGTGCCGTCCGGCGACGGGAAGGAGGCCGGGACCCAGGCCCCGTCGCTGCTTCCCCGGACGATGTCGCCGAAATCGGTGAGCTCGATGATCTCCTCGGACATCCCTGCAGACCTCCTCGCGTGGCACGGTTGCGCCCCGGACCCCGGGACGGGAAGCCACGGATTCTAGCCGCTGGCTGGCGCGCGTCCGCCGGGGCCCCGAGCGGTCCTGGGGCCCGCGGGCGCCCCGGATGCGCCCCGGAGCCCGTACGGCGATACTCCCTCCATGAGCGATGCCGAAGCCCACTACAAGGAAGCCTTCGCCCACTTCCTGAACCAGCGATACGAGGAAGCGGTCCAGGCCTATCGCCAGTGTGTCGAGCTCGACCCGGATCGGGCGCGCGCCTGGAACGGTCTGGCCATGGCGCTCGAGAAGCTCGGCGACCTCGACGGAGCCATCGAGGCCGGTCGCAAGCTCGTGGAGCTCGAGCCGGACGAGGCCCTGAGCCACACGAGCCTGTCGATCTTCTACCAGCAGAAGGGGATGATCACCGAGGCGGAGGACGAGAAGGC
>JAJDAR010000412.1 GCA_029261775.1 Deltaproteobacteria bacterium
TGGCACGTCGGTCCGGCACGTCGCCCACGGAACGCTCCGCCCGCCCCGCACGGCGGGCCTCGGTGCGCGGCTCGCCGACATCCACGCAGGCCTCGGCGAGGTCGTCGCGCTCCACGAGCCCGATCTCGCGGTCGTCGAGGCGGCGTTCGTGGGAAAGAATCCGCGCTCGGCGCTCGCGCTGGGGCAGGCGCGCGGCGCCGCACTCGCGGTGCTGGGTGCCGCAGGGCTGTCCATCGTCGAGTTCTCGCCGCGCGAGATCAAGCTCGCCGTGGTGGGGACCGGAACGGCCCAGAAGCGACAGGTGCAGCTGATGGTGAAGAAGCTGCTGTCACTCACCGCGGTCCCGGCCGAGGATGCGGCCGACGCGCTGGCCGCCGCCCTCTGCCGTGCGCACCAGGGGGCCCTTGCGGGGCTCGGCAGGCCGTCGCGCGGACGCGCGCGAGGCGGCTCGCGACCGGCATCCTTCGTGGTGAGGAGAGGCCGATGACCGGCGAGGGGAGCCCTCGATGATCGGTCGCCTGGAGGGACGCCTGCTCGAGAAGAGCCCGACCCGCGCCCTGATCGACGTCGGTGGGGTCGGCTACGAGGCGCTGATCCCGCTCTCCACGTTCGCTGCGCTCCCCGACGAGGGCAAGATCGTCGCGTTGCGCATCCACACCCACGTCCGGCAGGAGGCCTTCCAGCTCTATGGCTTTGCCACCGAGCGCGAGCGCGCCGTGTTCGAGCTGCTGCTGCACGCCAGCCGGGTGGGGCCGAAGCTGGCCCAGACGATCCTTTCCGGCGTCGACGCGGAGGATCTCGTGACGGCCATCCGCAAGGGGCAGATCGCGACCCTGCGAGGTGCGCCGGGAGTCGGGGCCAAGATGGCCGAGCGGATCATCGTGGAGCTGCGCGACCGCGTCGACGAGTGGATGAGCAGCTCGGAGCCGGCCACTCCCGCGGCACCCGGGGTCCGCGCAGAGGAGGGGGTACGTCACGAGCTCGTGTCCGCCCTCGTGAACCTGCAGACGCCGCGCGCCAAGGCCGAGCGCGTGGCGGATCTGGTGCTCGAGACGGCGGCAGACGACACGCCGATCGAAGAGCTGGTCCGCACCGCCCTCCGGAGCCTGGCCCGTTGATCCCCCGGCCGCGACCGGAAGCGCGCGAGCCGCGCCAGTCCTCGAGCGGGTGGCCCGGCTCCTTCCTGCCGGGGTCGCCGGTCGCGTCCCTGGAGGGGTCGCCCGGTGGGTGAGGAGCTGCGCGGCGATCTCAGTGGCGAGGCCCTGCCCGAGGAGCGAGGTCTCGACGATCGCCTCCGCCCGGGCTCGCTGGCGGAGATGATCGGTCAGGACCGGTTGCGGGAGAACCTGGCCGTCTTCATCGAGGCCGCGCACGGTCGCGGGGAGCCCCTGGACCACCTGCTCTTCTACGGGCCGCCCGGCCTCGGCAAGACCTCGCTCGCGCGCATCGTCGCCCGGGAGATGGGGGCCCAGTTCCGCGCGACCAGCGGGCCCGTGCTCGAGCGGGCGGGAGATCTGGCCGCGCTGCTGTCGAACCTCGAGCCCAGCGACGTGCTCTTCATCGACGAGATCCACCGGCTGCCCGCCGCCGTAGAGGAGATCCTGTATCCGGCGATGGAGGATTTCCAGCTCGATCTCTTGATCGGGCAGGGCCCCAGCGCCCGCTCGATCCGGCTCGACCTGCCGCGCTTCACGCTGGTCGGGGCGACGACGCGGGCCGGGCTCCTGACGTCGCCGCTGCGGGACCGCTTCGGCTGGTCGGCGCGGCTCGACTACTACCCGGCCTCCGACCTCACGGGGGTCCTGGCCCGCTCGGCGCGACTCCTCGAACTCGAGCTCGAGCCGGAGGCCGCAGGCGAGATCGCGGGTCGCTCGCGGGGCACCCCGCGCATCGCCAACCGGCTGCTGCGGCGCGTGCGCGACTTCGCCGCGGTCGACCGCGAGGCGGGACCGCGCATCGATGCCGATCTCGCGCGCTACGCCCTCGAGCGGCTCGACGTCGACGACCAGGGCTTCGACAAGCTCGACCGGGCGCTGTTGCTGACCCTGATCGAGAAGTTCGACGGGGGTCCGGTGGGTCTCGAGACGCTGGCCGCGGCGATCGGCGAGGACAAGGGCACCCTCGAAGATCTGGTCGAGCCCTTCCTGATCCAGGGCGGCTTCCTCAACCGCACGCCGCGCGGGCGCGTGGCCACGCCGCGCGCCTTCGAGCACTTCGGAATCGAGCCCGGCATGGCGAGCGCTGGCGTCCAGCGCAAGCTCTTCTAGTCGCCCACGCCCGCGCGACCCCGTCGAGCAGCCCGCTGCGCGTGGCGCTTCAGCGGCCCGTCGGGGCGAGACCCATGCGCGGCGCCGTCCCGGGCAGGCGTCCCCGGTTGAGCGCTACGACCACCCGACCCTCGAGGTCGAGCGTGTCGTAGGCGACGAGGTCGTCCAGGCCGTCGCCGTTGACGTCCGCCACCAGCGCCAGATCCGAGAAGGGAAGCTCCTGCCGCGCCGCCACGCTTCCGAAGCCCGGTCCGCCGTCGTCGACCCGGCCGAGCCGGATGACCACCGCCTCGGGCCCGTCGCCGTGGATGAGATCCTTGAGTCCGTCCCCGTTCCAGTCGCCGGCGGGTGTGGGAAGCAGGCCCTTGATGCGCTGGCTCTTGAAGTCGAGGGGGAAGGTGAGGTCGACCTGCCAGCTCGACACCGGCTGCGACACGGGTCCTTCGGGCAGATGGAAGACGCGAAGCTCCGACTCGACGCGCCGCGTGGTCAGCGCCCGCGCCAGCTGCAGCATGCCGAAGGGCACGACGTTGTGAAGGATCTCGAGTCGTCCGTCTCCCTCGAGATCGAAGACCTCGATCCCCGCGAAACCGCGATCGTCCACGAGCTCCGCGGCGTGAGGACCGGACGGATCCGCGCCGCGCTCCGAGCCGGCGAAGACGCGGGTGGTCGAGTGGCTCTCGAGCAGGCTGCCCGCGCTGCGATGCTCGATCACCTCCGCGTGTCCATCGCCGTCCATGTCGTGGAAGTAGGCCCGCAGGGTGTGCGACTGATGGCGGCGCTCGTCCTCGAACGCGAAGGGCGCGAAGCGGGTCCGGCGGCTGGCCGTGGGCGGCAAGCCCTGATCGCCTACCCGGAACACGGCGAGCTCGAAGCGGCTGGCCGCGAACAGGTCCGGCACGCCGTCGCCGTCGTCATCGGCCCGGCCGATGGCCGGCCAGACGAGCCGGGCCGTGGCGTAGCCGTCGTAGACCGGCCGCGACGGGTCCATGGTCTCGTAGTCCGTGAGCACCGGAAGCGGCAGGCGCTGGATGGGTCTCCCGTCGAGCGGCACGAGCACGGCTCCATTCCAGGTCGGCAGGAGGGCCGAGAGCTGCTCTCCGCCCTCCCAGGTTCGCACCGCCTCCAGGCGCGAGATCTGACGGGTCCTGGGCGGCAGCGTCACGGGCGGGTCCAGGGGCAGGCTCCGGATCGGGGCGCCGTCGGCGAGCCGCACGATGTGCAGGGCGCTCGGGGTCACGAGGAGCGCCTCGAGGCCCGGCGCCGGATCGAGGTCCCCGGCGTCGATCGCCACCACCTCGTGGGGAATCCCGAAGCCGGTCGGGGTGCCGGCCAGCACCCGGCCCGCAGGACCGCCGGGTCGCGCGCCGACGGCCAACAGCGAGACGCTGCGCACCTCGTCGGGCGGGCTTCCGGCGACGGACAGCACGACGACGCGTTCTCCGTCGCCTTCCGCGGCAGGGATCGCAAAGGCCTCCACCGGCCGGCCAGGCACCTGCTGCGTCTCGAGCACGAAGGGACCGCCCTCGGCGAAGGCCCCCCCACCAGGGAGGCAAAGCAGGAGGCTCGCCAGGAGGGCTGTCGGCCACGAGAGAGGGGGTCGAATCCCCCCGCTGCCGTCGGCCCCAGACACTCTCTCCGCGCTCATCTCGTCCCGGCCGTCGGCCGATACATGTTGCGGACCCACCTCGCTGATGACCCGTCTCCTTCTCATCTTTTCGTCGGTGCCGCTCGGGCTGCTCGGAGCCTACGGTCTCGGCGCTGAACTCGCCCCGGGCAACGCCCTGGTGGGCGTGCTCGCCGGCGTGGTCGAGGGTTCCGCAGGCCGTCTCGGCGCAAGCGGAGTGGCCGAAGCCCTGCGCGGGGTCGTGCCGGGTGCGGTGTTCGCTTCGCTGGGGCTGGCTGCGCTGGTCTTCGCGATGAAGTCGCGCGGGTCGGGGGCCACCCAGGACAGCGCGCTGGATGATCTCTCGGTCAGCGAGCCGCGGCTGGCGCGCAAGGTCGAGAAGCAGGCGGCAAAGATGGCGAAGCGGGGCCAGGTCGCCGAGGCGGCAGAGCTGTGCTTTGCATCGGGCCTGCTCGAGCGGGCCGCGGGCTTCTACGAGCAGGCCGAGGAGTTCGTGCGGGCGGCCGAGATCCGCCACGACCAGAACCGCTTCGGCGACGCCGCCGCGCTGTACGTGCGCGCGGGTCAGTTCGACACGGCGGGGACGATCTTCGCGGCCCAGGACTCGTTCACCGAGGCCGCAGACTGCTACCACCGCGCCGGTCGCATGAGCGTGGCTGCCGAGATGTACGAGAAGGCGGGCAACCCGAAGAAGGCCGGGGAGTGCTATGTCGCCTGCGAGTTCCATCGCTACGCGGCGCGCGCCTTCATCCAGGCGCAGGACTGGCCGCGCGCAGCCAAGAGTCTCGAAGACGTCGTTCGCGAGGAGGGACCCCGCCAGAACGATCCCTCCAAGCGCGAGGAGATCCGCAAGCTCGTCTTGCAGACCGCGAAGCTCTACGAGCAGGCCGACGATCTGAAGTCGGCGCAACGCATCCTCGAGCACGGTGAGTGCTGGTCCGCAGCGGCCGAGATCGCGCTTCGGCTCGACGAGGTGTCGAAGGCCGCGGAGTTCTTCCAGCGCGCGGGCGATGCGCCGCGGGCCGCAGAAGCCCTGCAGGGGATCGGGGAGGCCACGGCCGCAGCCCAGATCCTGGGCGAGCACCTGCGCGACCAGGGCGAGGAGGAGGAAGCCGCGCGCCTGCTCGTCCAGGCCGGCGACTTCAGCGAGGCGGGCGATCTGTACCGGAACCTCGAGGACTTCACGCTGGCGGGCGAGTGCTACGAGCGGGTCGCCGACGGGTATCAGGCGGGTGAGATGTTCCGGCTGGCGGGCGACTTCCGGCGGGCGGCCGAGAACTACGAACGGATGTCGCACTTCGAGGAAGCTGCGGAGTGCTACGAGCAGGTCGGAGACACCGAGAAGGAGGCGGCGGCGCTCAGCCGGTCCGGTTCCCACCTGCGGGCTGGCCGTCTGCTCCACCGCGAGGGCCAGGACGACGCCGCGATCGAGGTCCTTCAGCAGGTCCCCGCCACCGACCCCGATTTCGGGGCCGCTGCGGTGCTGCTCGCGGAGGTGTTCCGGGCACGCGGGAACCCGGCCCTCGCCGCGACCCGCCTCGCCCAGGCGAGCGAATCACTGGCCCTCGGGCCGGAGACGGTCGCCGTCTTCTACGCCCACGCCGTCGCTCTCGAGGAGGCCGGCCAGGTCCACGACGCCCGCGCGGCCTACGAGCGCATCAACGCCTCGCAGTACAACTACGAAGACGTCGAGGCGCGCATCGTCCGGCTGCGAGACCTCCAGGAGAGCATGCCGCCGGGCGCTGGGAGCAGCGGCACCGGGACCTCGACCCAGGAGACCGGGCGCTACCTCGTCGAGGGCGAGTTGGGCCGAGGCGGCATGGGGATCGTGTACCGCGCGACGGACAGCGTGCTCGACCGGACCGTCGCCTTCAAGGTGCTGCCGGATGCGCTCAAGGACAATCCCCAGGCGCTCAAGAACTTCCTCCGCGAGGCCAAGAGCGCGGCGAAGCTCAACCATCCGAACATCGTCACGGTCTACGACGCCGGCGAGCAGCAGGGCCGCTACTACATCGCGATGGAGTACGTGGACGGCACGACGCTGAAGGAGATCGTCCGTCGCCGGGGTGCGATCGCGCCCAATGGGGTGCTGCACGTCGCGCTCCAGATGTGCGAGGCGCTGCGCTACGCCCATTCCCAGAAGGTCGTGCACCGCGACATCAAGACGGCGAACGCCATGTGGACCCGTGAGAAGCAGGCCAAGATCATGGACTTCGGGCTGGCCAAGGTCGTCGAAGAGGTCCGCAACCACACGACCCTGGTGAGCGGCACGCCCTACTACATGAGCCCCGAGCAGACCCTCGGCAAGAACGTCGACCACCGCACCGACATCTACAGCCTCGGGGTGACCCTCTTCGAGCTCGCCACCGGCACGCTGCCCTTCAAGGAAGGCAACGTGCCGTACCACCACGTCCACACCCCGCCGCCGAATCCGCGCCAGGTCAATCCCAAGCTGCCGGAGCCGCTCGCCGAGATCATCTTCCGCTGCCTGCAGAAGGACCCCGGCGACCGGTACCAGGATGCGGGCGAGATCGTGGACGCCATCCGGAGCCTGCGAGCCGGCTGAGCCCGGCCCCGCCCGAGCGGCGTGCCAGCCCAGGGAGTAGGGTGCGGCCCGGGTCGGCCACGCCCAGAGCGCTCAGGTGTGACGTAGACGTCACGGACGTGACCGAAATGTCACTCGAATCGACGCTCTTCGGAGGCGCTTGCCGGTCGGCCGATCTCGGAGATGTGAGATTCGTCACGCCAACGCATGGATTTCACTCATCAATCGAACCTTCATGCTGCAACGCCGAAATCGGCCCGTTCTGGCACACGTCTTGCTTGGTGGGAGGCGGGTGCGGGCCCGACAGACCCGCAGAGCCCAAGGGGGGGCGGTTTGAGTCAGCGAACCATCGCGGAGAAGATCTCCTGCACCGGCATCGGGCTGCACACCGGCTCACCGGTCCAGCTGACCCTGCATCCGGCTCGCGTCGGAACGGGTGTGGTCTTCGTGCGCAGCGATCTGAGCCACCCGGTCGAGATCCCGGCGCGACGGGAGTCCGTGACCTCTACCCAGATGGCGACCACCCTGGGCGTCGGTGATGCCACGGTCAGCACTGTCGAGCATCTCCTGTCGGCGCTGTACAGCCTCGGCGTCGACAACGTCCGCGTCGAGGTGGATGGCCCCGAGATTCCCGTGATGGACGGCAGCGCCGCGTCCTTCGTGTTCCTGATCCGCTCGGCCGGGCTCTTCGAGCAGGATGCAGCGCGGCCCAGGCTGCGGATCCAGAAGCCGGTCGAGGTTCGCGACGGCGATCGCTCCCTGCGGGTCGAGCCCTGTGACGGCCTGCGGGTCTCCTACTTCGTCGACTACGCCCATCCCGCGATCGGCCGCCAGAGCCTCGAATCCGTGGAGATCGACGGCGAGACCTTCGAGAACGACATCGCGCGGGCGCGCACCTTCGGCTTCCTGCAGGACGTCGAGGCCCTCTGGCGCAACGGCCTGGCCCGCGGCGGCAATCTCGACAATACCGTCGTCATGGACGAGCACCGCGTGCTGAACGACGACGGCCTGCGCTGGCCGGACGAGTTCGTGCGGCACAAGATCCTGGATCTCGTGGGCGACCTGTCCCTTCTCGGCCTGCCGCTGGCCGGTCACGTGATCGCCGTGCGCGGCGGCCACGCCCTGCACACGGCTCTCGTCGAGGCCATCCTCGCGGAGCCCTCGGCCTGGGTCATCGAGGGGCGAGACGCCGAGAGCACCCTCGGCCCCGTGACCTTCCAGACGCCGGCCCGCGCCTCGGCCTAGCCGGCCCGAGCCCGCCGGGTCGGGCCACGCCCGACCGGTCCGAGTGTCTGCGGCAGCCCCCACCCGGGGCGGGCCAGAAGTGTGATGGGCGTCATGGATCCGGGCGCCCGATCTGCCGTTGCACGGTGGGAGGAGGGCCTCCCATGTACCAACGCAGCGTGCTGATGATGGACGTCGGGGTCGACCCGATGGCGATCCTCGCCGCCAGGATCCAGCGGCTCGGCTTCCGGGCGGTGCGGGTCAAGACGGCCGAGGACGCGATCCCGATCCTCACCGATCCCCGCTTCAGCGTCGGCTGCGTCGTGCTTCCCCAGGACCTGCCGGTGGCCGATCTGGGCTCCACCCTGGCGGCGCTGCGGATGGCGGGGGGCAACGACAGCCTGCCCTTCCTGGTGACCGGGGGACGGATGGGCAGCGCCGGGCGTTCGCGCCACGCGCGCGCGGGCGTGGAGTTCCCGCTCTTCGAGCCGATCAACGCCCATACGCTCCGCTTCCAGCTGAACCGGGCCATGTCCGGGCCGATCCCCGCTCGCCGGGAGCGAGGCTGCAGGCGGGCTCCCTCGAGCCACGAGGTGCACATCCGCGCGCGGCGACGGCATCGCCGCAAGGCCGCCCGGCTCTACACGTTCTCCGCCCGCGGCGCCTTCCTGGCCACGCCCAATCCGTCGTTGCGCGGCTCAGAGCTCGAGCTCGAGCTGGGCATCCCGGGGATCCAGCGCCGGGTGCCGGCCCGGGTCGTGATGACGAACGTGGTCGGCAACCTGATGCGCCCGAGCCTGCCGAACGGCATGGCCATCCGCTTTTCGGGCCTCTCCACCGAGACCGAGGCGAACCTCGAGATCCTGGTCGAGAAGGTGCTGCGCCGGCTCGAGATGTAGGCGCCGGGTCGCGGAGTTCACGGCCCTGGTTGCGGCCGCCGGCGATCCCTCGCTCCAGACCGGTTGGTTGGAAGCCGAGTGGCTGGAAGCGACGTCGGTGCGGGCCGAGGTCTACGGAATCTTCAGGAGCATCCGCCCGAGCTCGGCCACCGCCAGCTTGTCGGTGAACTCGATACCCATGCCGGGGTCGCGGGTCGAGTCGTCCTCGACGGGGGTCTGGCTCCAGGCTACCCGGGCGTCCATCTCGAGGAGCGGGCTCTCCTCCTCGGTCGGGAGACGGAAGCGGATCTTCAGCATGCTGCCCTTCGGGAGCGGGTTGTCGGAGCGGATGAACATCCCGCCCGCACCGAGCGTGGTCGCGTACTCGCAGCAGGGCCGACCCTCGGCGACGTAGTCGACCATCACGCGCAGCGTGCGCCGACGGTGACGCCGGTTGCAGGGGTACTTGTCCAGGTTCTCGAGCGGGTCGTTCTTGCGTCGTTTCACAGCGGTTCGCTCCTGCGGCTCCGGGGCCGGCGGGGGTTCGCAATGGCGGCTTCCCCGGCTAGAGGCATTGTCGCCAGTAGCGGATCAGCCCTTCGAGGAAGGTCCGGGCCTGCGGATCGGCCGAGACCCGATCGCGCAGATCGGATTCGGGCGGCAGGTCGCGGGCTTCCTCGCCACCGGTCGCTTCGAGCCAGGCGAGGAAAGCGCTGCGCAGCTCGCCGTCGACTGCGTCGAGGGCCAGCAGACCGGCATGAGCGCGCAGCTCGAGCCGCCAGCGGTCCCAGTCCACGCTCTGGAGATCATCCGCGCTGACGGACCCGAGGGTCTTGCGGATGCGCCGCCGGACCCGCCGGCCGAGCGCCTGGGAGAGGGCGTTCACGAGGTCGCCATCGCCGTGCACCGCCTCGACCTCGAGGGCCAGCTCGGCCGCGAGGCACAGCACGGCGCCCACCTCCTCGTTGGTGAGGGGGACGAGGGCCGGCGCCAGGAGCTCTCCCTCGGTCCGGATCAGCGCAGAGCGCAGCCGCTTGATGGGATCGCCAGCAGCTCCAGCAGGAGGACCGTCAGCGGAGCTTCCGACGCCGAGCGCTTCGCCGATCTCCGCGCTGATCTCGACGGCGAGCTGGCGCAGGACCTCACCGGTGGGGTCGGAGACCGCGGTCGCACCGGCGGCGGCCGGCAATCGGGACGGCGCCTCGAGACGCTCCTCGGGTGTGGCGCAGCCGAGGGCCCGCAGGATCGCCAGGCCGGCCTGCACCGCCTCGCGTCGCTCGCGCCCACGGGCGACCCGCAGCAAGCCCCGCAACGAGGTGAGCCGGGTCGGGTCTGCGGTCAAGAGCTCCACGTGGAGGGCGACGGCCTCGTCCCAGCGTTCCGGCCGATGCACGAGCAGATCGGCCAGGGCATGGCGGGCATCGACGAGGGTGGGGTCCGCCGCAAAGGCGCGGTGATACACCTCGATGGCACCGTCCACGTCCTCGAGGGGACCCGCGAGGAGGCGACCCAGCTGGTGCCAGGCCGGCGCCAGGTGCTCGCGGGCATCTTCGGGGGCGGACGCGACGAACCGCTGCAGCACGTCGGCCGACTCCCGCCACTCGCCGAGGGCTCGCAACAGCCGGGCGGCCGAAAGCGCACCCTCGCTGCAGCGCGGGTCGGATGCGGTGGCGGCCTGGAACGCATCTGCGGCGGCGCGGTGATCACCGCGCTGCTCCATGGCTCGGCCGCGGATCAGCGAGCAGGTGGCCGACTCGGCACCGGTTCCGAGGGCCTCGACCGCTCGCGTCGACTGGTCGAGAGCCTCGGTCACGCGCCCCTGGGCCCAGAGCAGCTGGCAGAGCAGCGTCCACGCCTCTGCATGCTCCGGCAGGCTGTCCACCGCTTCGCGGAGCAGGGCCTCGGCGGGCTCCTCGCGATCCGGTCGGTCGAGCTCCAGGCGCGCGGCGTGCATCAGGCGTCCGGCGCGGATGTCGGGTTCCTGCGTGCGAGCCGCCCAGGTCTGCAGCGCATCCACGGCCTCGTCGATCCGCTCCTCGCGTTCGTAGACCTCTGCGAGACCGCGATGGGCCTCGTCGAGTCGCGGGTCGATCTCGAGGGCCGAACGGAAGCGCTCCAACGCCGCCGCCGCCTCGCCTTCGATCTTGAGCGCCTGGCCGAGCTGGGTGAGATGGGTCGCCCGGTCGGGCAGGTCCTCGGCGAGCCCCAGCAGCCGCTCGAGGGAGGGTCGGGCGAGTGCGGCGTCCCCGAGGTGCAGGGCCACGTCGCCGTGACCCGCGAGCGCCTCGGGATGGTCCGGCTGGAGGGAGAGGACGGCGTCGAAGAGGCCGAGGGCCTGGACGGTGTGCTCCTGAAGACGCGCCGCGCGCCCCCCGGCGAGCGCTGCTTCGAGCAGGAGCTCCTGGGGCAGCTCGCTCGCCGACGCCAGCTCGGTGGTGCGCAGGGCGGCGCGCTCCGCCTGGGCCACCTGTCCGAGGCCGCCTGCGGTGATGGCCAGGCGGGCGTGCGCTTCGGCACAGGCGGGATCGTCCGCCACGGCGCGGTCCAACAGGCGGGTGCGCTCTTCGTCGCTCGTGACCCGGAGGGCCGCAGCCAGTCGTTGGCGCGCGGCGTCGACGCCGTGACAGCAGGCCGCGGCGCGCTCGTGGGCCTGCGCCGCGTCCTGCTTGCGACCCAGGCGGTCGTGCAGGCGCGCCGCCGCGTCCCACGCTTCACAGCATTCGGGCTCCAGCGCCAGGGCGCGCTCGACGCGGGCCAGTGCGGCCTCGTGACGGCCGAGCTCCTCCAGCACGTCGGCCAGCCGCAGGTGGTCCGCGATCTGCCCGTCCGCGCCCTCGGCATCGAGCCAGCTCGCGAACACTTCGACGAAGCGGGTGGCATCGCCGGCCACGTGCAGCAGCTCGGCATGCTTCCAGCGCTCGCGCAGCTCGAGCGATCCGATCGCCGCAGCGGCGTCGTAGGCGGCCAGCGCTCGCGTCGGGTCCTCGAGCTGGTCCCGGGCGATGGCACCGACACGGAGCCACGCCGCGCTTCGGCGGTCCGGCTCCGCGTCGCCCAGCACCGAGACCTCGCTCTCGTAGAGGTCGGCTGCCCCGCGCCAATCCTCCATGGTCTCGAACAGGCTCTGCAGGGAGCGCAGCGAGACCCGATCGGCGGGGTCGGCCTCGAGGGCCGCGGCGAATGCGCGACTCGCGCGGGTGGTCTCGTCCAGCTCTCGCCAGGACAGCTCGCCCAGCGTCCGATAGAGGGCCGCGCGCTCCGACGCGCTCGCGTCGTCCCGGAGCTCCAGCTCCTTCTCCAACGTGTCCGCGACGACCGGGTGCCGTCCGAGGCGCTCGGCGCACACGCGCAGACCGCGCAGCGCGTCCACGTTCTCAGGGCTCGCTGCCAGCGCCTCGCCGTAGGCCGCGGCGGCGTCGCCGATCCGATGCAGCCGCTCGTGCCGGAGACGGGCCAACTCGAGCCAGCGGGTCGCGCGCTCCGCGTCGTCCGAGTCCTCCGCTCCGGCGAGCCGGCGGGTCAATCGGTCCTCGAGCTCCACCGCGTCCCCCGAGCGTCGCAACAGCTCGAGCAACGCTTCCTCGGCGCGGATCGTCTCGTGGCGCTCCACGTCCTCGCCGGCCCCGTCGAGCAGGGCGCGCAGATGGCGTTCGGCCAGGTCGGGGCGAGCAAGCTCGCTGCGGTAGGCGTCGGCGAGCAGCCAGCGCAGCTCGCGGCGGCGCTCGGCGAAGACGGGGGCGTCGGGGTCGAGGACGAGCAGCTCGGCTTCGGCGACCCGGGCCCACAGGTCGCGCCGGCCGAGGCGCGGCCACAGGTCTTCGAGCTCGCGCAGGATCTCCACGCGTTCCATCGCTCCGGCCGCCTCGGGCAGTGCCCGCCACAGGTGGTCGATGCTGGTCTCGAGGTCGCCGAGCTCGCGCCAGACGGTTGCGGCCGCGCGATGTCGGGTCAGGCGATCGCTTCCGGTGCTGTGCGCGATCAGCGCGTCGAGCACCTGCGCGAGGTCCCGCTTGCGGTCGGCCGCTGCGTAGAGACGCTCGAGCCCCGACAGGACCTCGAGAGAGTCGGGCTGGGCCTCGAGGGCGGCCTCGAGCGCCGCCGTCGCGCGACCGGGTGCACCCAGCTGCTCCTCGAACAGTCTGGCGCGCTCGGCTTCGAGCACGGCGCGTCGCGGTGCCTCGGGACCGAGAGCGATCTCGTCCTCGAGGGTGCGCAGCAAGGCCTCGGTGCGACCCGCCTCGCGGTGGACCGCCGCAATCTTCTCGAGCAGGCCCGCGTCGTCGGCACGGTGTGCGCGGAGCCGGACCAGCCAGGGCAGGGCGGCTTCTGCCGACAGGTGCTCGGCGGCCAGGGCGGCGCCTTCCTCGAGCAGCCCGGCTCGGGCCTCGCTCTCCGTTTCGGGAAGCTGACCGACCTCGCGCTCGAGGGCTGCCAGGGCCTCGGCCCACTCACCGTGCTCGCCGAGCAGCTCGCGAACGCGGCGGGTCAGGGCCGGGTCGTGGGGCGCCAGCTCGGCGGCCGCGCGGAAGCTCTCGAGGGCGTCGGCCCGCCGGTCGAGCACGTCCGCCTGCAGCTCACCGCGCCGGGTGAGCAGTGCGGAGCGCGAGACCGGATCCTTGGCCCGGGCGATGGCCAGCCCGAGCAGCTCGAAGGTGTCGTCGTGGCGCTCGGCTGCACGGGCCAGCTCCAGGCCACGCTCCAGGGCCGCGCCATGCTCCGGCTCGAGCTGCAGGACCCGTCGCAGGTGCACGAGCGCATCGGGGCCGCGCCCCAGCGAATCGGCGAGCAGGCTCGCGAGCTCCACGCGGATCGGGATCTCGGGAAGGCCGGCGACCTCGGAAAGCTGTGCTTCGAGCAAGCGCACGAGGGGCTCGGGCTCGTCGAGCTTGCGGTACAGCTCGCGCAAGGCACTCTGCGCCGCGCGATCTCCCGGTCGGTCGACGAGGTTGCGCCGGTAGGCGTCGGCCGCGCGGCCGAGCTCACCCTGGCGGCGCAGTGCATCGCCGATCCGCAGGTTCCAGCCGGCCCGCTCCTCGGGAACTTCGCTCGTGTCCACGGCGCGGCAGGCCAGCTCGAGCAGCTGTCCGGTGCAGCCCGTGCGCTCGTAGAGGTCGGCGAGGGGTTCCGCGACGATCGGCAGGGTCACGTCGCGGGCGGCGGCCGGCTCGAGGGTGGCGATCGCATCTTCGGCCGAGTCCAGCGGGCCGGCCTGCAATGCGGCCATGCGCAATCGCAGCGAGGCATCGGCACCGCGTTCGAGATCTTCCGGCTGCAGGGCGTCGACCTGGGCCTGCCAGAGCGCGACCAGCTCGTCGTGTCGCTCCTCGGTCTCGAAGCGACCGGCCAGGAACTCGGCAGCGCGGGCGTGGCCCCGATCGAGCTCGATCAGCGCCGCAAAGTGGGCAGCTGCGCGATCCTCGTCCTCCAGGGCGTCGAGGGCCAGCTCGGCGGCTCTCGCTCGCAGCAGCACGGTGCGCTCGAGCTCGGGCCCGGTGGCCAGCTCGGCCTCGACAGCACGCAGGCACCCCGCCGGATCTCCCGAGCGGCCATGGAGCGCCGCCAGCCGCTGCCAGGTCGCCGCGCGCTCGGGCGCGAGCTCCGCAGCCGATTCCAGGTGGGCGATGGCTGCGGTCCGGTCCTCGAGTCGCTCGAGCGAGAGGTCGGCGAGCTCCAGGTGCAGGGCGAGATCGTCCTCGCGGCTGCCCTGACCGAGTCCGTCGCGTTTGCGGTCGCGCAACGCGGCCCAGTCTCCCGTGCGCTCGAGCAGCGCGAGCAGGCGGTCGTGGGCTTCCTGTGCGAGACCGGAGTCGCCATCGGCGATGCCTGCCAGGACGGTCTTGGCCTCGGGCAGCTGCTCGAGGGTGTCCTCGAGGAGCGTGGCGCGCTCCAGGGTCAGCTTCGCACGCTGCTCGTCGTCCTCTGCGGTCTCGGCCTGCTCGTCGAGCAGCATGGCCAGCCGGTCGTGGCGCTCGGCGCGTCGCAAGGCGCGCTCCAGGCCCTGGCGCGCACGCTCCGAGGCCGGATCGGCCTCGCGGGCGAGGTCGAACAGCTCGATGGCCGCGGCGGGATCGTCGAGGCGGTCGAGCAGCAGCTCGGCGCGCGCGACGTCGGTCGCGAACGCCTCCGGGTCGAGCGGGTCCATGGCTTCGCGACGCACGGCCAGTCGCGCACAGAGCTGCTCCCAGTGGCCGAGCTCGGTGAGGAGCTCCTCGACGGCGGGGCCGACGTCGGCGGCCGGGCTCGGGCCGGCAAGCACTTCCGAGAACGCATCGAGCGCGGCGGCGGCCTCGCCGCGCTCGCGCAGCTGTCGCGCCAGGGCGTCGAGCAGCTCGAGGCGGTCGTTCCCCTCCAGCCGGGGGGCGAGGCGTCGACGCACGTCGACGAGGACGTCCCGGTCGCCTTCGTCCGCGAGGCAGCGCTCGAGCTCCTTCAGGGCCTCGAGATCGTCGGGCCGGGCCTCGAGCACGGCCTGCAGCGCGTCTCGAGCCCGGGCCCGATCGCCGAGCGCGAGCCAGAGCTCCGCGATCTGCTTGCGGTTGTCTGCCTGGGCCTCGCCGTGCAGCAGCGGGTCGAGGCGCTCGAGGTTGCGGATCAGCTCCTCGCGCAGACCCAGGCCCTCGCGCAGTCGCGCGCAGGCCTGCAAGGCCCGCACGTCTTCCGGCGCCGCCTGGGTCAGGTGGTCCAGCCAGTGCAGCGCGCGCTCCGGCTGCTCCTTCTCCTCGAAGATCCGTGCCAGCTCCCAGACGAGGAATCCGAGCCGCTCCCGATCGGTGGTGACCTGGGCCTCGCGCTCGAAGGTGTCGATCAGGGTCTCGTCGTCGCCGAGCGTCAGGGAGACCCGCTCGAGGCCCTCCCGGGCGCGGGCCGAATCGGCGTCGAGCTCGGTCGCCCGCTGGAAAGCCTCCTGGGCTGCGGGCACGTCCGTGCGTGCCATGGCCAGGTCACCGAGCTCGCAGCAGGCGTGCACGCGCTGGGCGGTGCCAGCGCTCTCGCTCGCAACGACCTGCCGGTACATCTCCAGCAGGCCATCGCCGTCGCCGGCGTGGGTCAACGCCCGAGCGAGCGCCAACCCGGCAGCCTCGGAACCGGGGTCGAGGTCGAAAGCGCTCTGGTAGGCCTCGCGGGCGAGCACGGCATCGCCGAGCCGCTCCTCGTGATGGGTTCCGACGCGGAGCCAGGCGTCCCGCTGCGCCGGCGAGCCCGGCTCGGCCCTCTCGGCATCGTCGGTGAGCAACTCGATCAGCTCTCCGTCGCGTCCGAGCCGGGTCAATGCGGCCGCCAGGTCGCTGCTCAATTCGCGGTCGCCCGGGCTCTTGGCCAGGGCGCGCTTGAGCTGCTCCACCGCGAAGTCGTCGTCGCCTTCGTCGGTGGCCAGCTTGGCGCTCTCCTGCAGCAGGTCGGCGGGTGCCGCATCGTCGGCCAGCGCGGCTGCCTGCTTCAGGTGATCGCTCCGTGCCTCCTGGTTGCCCGACAGGCGCTCGATGTCGGCCAGGTAGAGGTGGACGACCGGATCTTCCGGGAACAGCTCGAGGGCGCGCGAGAACCACAGGCGCGCGGTCGGCGCGTCGCCGCGCTCTTCCAGGTGCACGCGCCCCGCGTCGTGCGCGATCGTCAGGCGCCGGACGTCGTCGCGCGCGGCCTCCCAGCGCCGCTCCTGCAGCTCCTGGAAGAGATCCCAGTTCTTCTCGCCGCCGGCCCGGTCGGCGAGAGCTTCGAGTGCCAGCAGGTTCTCCGGATCGTCGGTGAGGGCCCGCTGGTACGCCTCCTGGGCGCGCTCGGGCTGGTCGAGGGCCGTCGCGTACAGATCGCCGAGGGCGACCAGCGCGGGCGCCCGGTCGGTGCCGCGCAGCCGCTCGATGGCGCGCGCCAGCGCGAGTGCCGCACGGTCCGGGGCTCCCTGCTTGGCCTGGGCATCCGCGAGACCGAGCAAGGCCTCGGCGTGCTCCGCGTCCGCTTCGAGCGCCAGCTCGAACTGCGCCACGGCCTGCTGGGGGTCGCCCAGCTTGTGCAGCCAGACCTTTCCGACTTCGGTGAAGAAGCTGGCCCGCTCGAAGGGCCGCATCGAGAGCTCCATCTCCTGTTGGGCGACGGCGAGGTAGCGGTCCCAGCGCTCCTTCGCGGCGTACAGCTGGCGGAGCTGCGCGAGAGCCTGGCGGTGTCCCGGGTCGAGTTCGACGGCCTCGCAGTAGCGGGCCTCGGCGGCGTCCAGGTCGACGCAGCGCTCCTCGAGCACCTGGGCGAGGCGGACGACCATGCGGGCCCGCGCGCCGGCTCGGGTGGTCGCAGCGAGATCCGCGCTCTCCAGCCGTCGCTCGTAGAGCGCGACCAGGGCAGGCCACTCGCCGGCGAGGAAGTGGGCCTCCTCCATCGCCTCGAACGCCACGGTGTCACCCGGGTCCGCCTCGAACCGGGCGCAGAGCCCCTCCAAAGTCGCGTCCACCTTGAATCCCCCAGGGGCAGTGCATCGGGCTGCCCTCGGCGACCTTCATCGGCCTCACGGGCCATTCTCTTGACCTTTCCGGGCTTGTTCGAGGAGGTCGCTTTGATTAGTTTTTTCGCGGGCTTACAGGGTTGCCATGCCGCCCCCGCCAGGCCGGAGCCGGTCCCGGCCCCGCTCGCCCCCCGCCATCCAGGAGAACCCCGAGGTGGAAGCGCCCCCTGATCCCACCCCCGCGGTCCCGGACCTTCCCGACGCCGAGCGTCGCCGCCGTCGCCGCGATCTGCTGATCACGGCCGGGGTCCTGCTCGCGATCGCGGCCGTGGTGCTGGTCGAACAGCGCGTGGCGGAGCTGCCCCAGGCGCTGCCCTTCGGCGACAGCCTGCTGTTCCTGTTCCTCAACGCGTTCAACGTCGTGCTGATCGTCCTGCTCGTGTACCTGATCGGCCGATCCTTCGTGAAGCTGATCTTCGAGCGCCGCACCGGGACGCTCGGGTCGCACCTGAACCTGAAGTTCGTGCTGGCGCTCTTCCTGATGGCCGCCGTCCCGATGGGCGTGCAGTACGTCGTCTCCTCCTCCTTCATCACCGCATCCATCAATGCCTGGTTCTCGCTGCAGATGGACCGGGCGATCGACGACAGCCGCGAGGTGGCCGAGGCCTACTACGACGCATGGGCGCAGAACGCGATCCACTACGGCGAGCGCATCGCCGAGCAGATCACGGCGCAGCGACTGCTGCGTGAGGACCAGCGGACGGAGCTCGAAGCGTTCATCCAGCGGAAGCAGCGCGAGTACAACCTCGGCGTGGTGCAGATCTTTCCCTTCGCGGAAGCCGAGCCGACGGCCACCCTCGTCAACCCGGAGATCCCGGCGGCCGCCTTCGTGAAGCGCGAGAGCGCCATCGTCGCGTCGGCGCTCTCGGGCGAGACCACGACGATCGTCGAGGGTACCGGGACCGACGTCGGGGACGTGATCCGGGGCGCGGTGCCGATCCGGTCCTCCGATCCCCTCCGTCCCGAGGAGATCGTCGGCGCGGTGGTGGTGAACCACTTCGTGCCGCACGCCCTGGTGTACAAGGTCGACACCATCCGACGTGCCGTCGACGAGTACCGGACCATCCAACCCCTCGCGGGCCGCATCGCGGGCGTCTACCAGCTCGTCCTGCTGCTGCTCTCCCTCGTGATCGTGCTCTTCGCCACCTGGTGGGGCCTGCGCATCGCGAAGGGCGTCACGACCCCGATCCGCGCCCTGGCCGAGGGCACCGAGAAGGTCGCGCGGGGCGACCTGACCGTCGTGATCCCCCAGGAGTCCGACGACGAGATCGGGTTCCTGGTCAACTCGTTCAACCAGATGACCCACGATCTGCGAGAGGCGCTTTCGGGGCTGGAGCGCAGCAACACCGAGATCGAGCGCCGGCGGCGCTACATGGAGATCGTGCTGCGCAACGTGGATGCCGGCGTCGTCTCCCTCGATGCGGAAGGGCGCATCGGCACGATCAATCCCGCCGCCCAGCGCCTGCTCGAGGTCGCGCCCGGCACGTCGGTGCTCGGCAGCAAGCTCGACGAGGTGCTCGAGCGCCCGGAGCTGCTCGAGGTGATCCGCGAGCTGCAGGGCCGCACGCGCATCGGGATCCGGGAGAGCGCTCGGCGCCAGGCGGTGGTGCCCAGCGGCGACGAGGTCCTCACCCTCTCGGTCACCCTCTCCCTGCTCCAGGACGACGAGGGCGGGCCGCTCGGCTCGGTGATCGTGATCGACGACTACACCCAGGAGGTGCGGGCCCAGCGGATGGCCGCCTGGCGGGAGGTCGCGCGCCGCATCGCCCACGAGATCAAGAACCCCCTGACCCCGATCCAGCTGTCGGCCGAGCGCATCCGGCGCCGGTTCCGGGATGGACTGCGCGCCTCTCCCGAAGACGCCCAGGTCTTCGACGAGTGCGTGGACACCATCACCCGCGAGGTCGAGGGGCTGAAGGTCCTGGTCAACGAGTTCTCGAACTTCGCGCGGCTTCCGGCCGCCAAGCCCAGACCGGACGACCTGAACCAGCTCGTCCAGGAAGCCATCTCGAGCTACGCGGGGGCGGAGGGCGTGCGCTTCGAGACCGAGCTCGACGCCTCCCTGCCGAAGGTGGACTTCGATCGCGAGCAGATGCGACGGGTGCTGACGAACCTGCTCGACAACGGCTGCGCTGCGATCGCCGAGACCGGCCGGGGCGGGGTCGTTGCCGTGCGCACCGTTCACGATGCACCGCTGCAGACCGCGCGGATCGAGGTCGAGGACGATGGCATCGGCATCCAGACCGAAGACCGCCGGCGCGTCTTCGAGCCCTACTTCTCGACCAAAGACCACGGCACCGGCCTCGGGTTGGCGATCGTCTCGCGCGTCGTCGCGGACCACCATGGCTACATCCGCGTGCACGGGGGCCGGGATGGGGGCGCCCGGTTCATCGTCGAGCTTCCGGTCAAGAGCACCTAGGCTCCCGACATGGAACGCATCCTGATCGTCGACGATGAGGCGAGCATCCGACGCTCGCTGGCCGGGATCCTGTCGGACGAGGGCTTTCGCACCGACGGCGCCGCGGACGGGGAGGCGGCCCTGGCCGCCCTCCGCGAGGGGCTCCCGGACCTGATGCTGCTCGACATCGCGATGCCGGGCCGGGACGGGATCGCGATCCTCGAAGAGCTGCGACAGGTGTGGCCCGGTCTGCCGGTGATCATGATGAGCGGGCACGGCACCATCGAGACCGCCGTGCGCGCGACCCAGCTCGGCGCCTTCGACTTCGTCGAGAAGCCCCTCTCCCTCGAGAAGCTCCTGCTCACGGTGCGCCACGCCCTCGAGCAGTCGCGCCTGCGCAACGAGAACCTTCGCCTGCGAGCCGAGACCCTGCGAGCCCAGGAGATCCTCGGCGAGACGCCGCCGATCCGGAAGCTCAAGGACCAGATCCAGCTGGCGGCGCCCACCAACGGCTGGATCCTGATCACCGGGGAGAACGGAACCGGCAAGGAGATGGTTGCCAAGCAGATCCACGTGCAGAGCAAGCGCGCGGATCATCCCTTCGTCGAGGTCAACTGCGCGGCGATCCCCGAGGAGCTGATCGAGTCCGAGCTCTTCGGCCACGAAAAGGGCGCCTTCACCGGGGCGATCGTGCAGAAGCGCGGCAAGTTCGAGCTGGCCGACCAGGGCACGATCTTCCTCGACGAGATCGCCGACATGAGCCTGCGGACCCAGGCGAAGATCCTGCGCATCCTGCAGGAGCACAAGTTCGAGCGGGTGGGGGGCACCGAGACCCTCGAGGTCGACGTGCGCGTGATCGCGGCGACCAACAAGAGCCTCGAGAAGGAGATCCAGGAGGGGAACTTCCGCGAGGACCTCTACTACCGGCTGAACGTCATTCCCTTCCACGTCCCCCCCTTGCGGGAGCGGCGGGGAGACATCCCGATCCTCGCGGAGGCCTTCGTCCGCGAGTTCTGCGCCGACTCCGGAGCGGGGCCGAAGGAGATCGCAGCGCGCGCTGCGAACCTGCTGCAGGGCTACGCCTGGCCCGGCAACGTGCGCGAGCTGCGGAACCTGATGGAGCGTCTGGTGCTGATGACGCCCGGTCCGAAGATCCGCGACCGCGACCTGCCCGAGGAGATCCGTCGCGGCGGTCGCGCCGAAGGTGCAGAGGCTCCCACCCTCGAGGAGGCCCGCAAGGACTTCGAGCGCCGCTTCCTGGTCGAGAGGCTCGAGGAGAACGCCTGGAACATCTCGCGCACCGCGGACGCCATCGGCATGGCGCGGGAGAGCCTTTCCCGGAAGCTGCGCAGCTACAAGATCAAGGTCCCGCGCGAGTGACGACGGGCCCGGGCCGCACCGCGCCCGAGCTGGGAGCGGATGGGAGGGCCGGGCTGGAGATCCGCCGGGCGGTCCACGACGAGCTCGGGGAGGTGGCAGCTCTCGCGGCACGCGTCCTGCCCGACGTCGGGAGTGCGGAGTCGCTCCAGGCGTCGGTGGCGCGGCCTGCCGCGGAGCTCTGGGTCGCCGTCTCGGGCGCCGCCATCGTCGGGTTCCTGGTCGCCTTGCGCGTGGACGCCGAGCTCGAGGTGCTGTGGCTCGGGGTCGACGCCGGGCAACGAAGGCGCCGGGTGGGGGCGCGGCTGCTGGATGCCGCACTCGCCGGCTGCTCTCGCTGCCACCTCGAGGTGCGGGCCAACCACCGGGAAGCGCAGGCATTCTACCGGCAGCGGGGCTTCTTCGAGGCGGGCCGACGTCGCGCCTACTACCCCGAGGGGGACGATGCGCTGCTGCTGTGTTGGAGCCGGGAGGGCGGTCCCCACGGGTGACCCCCGGGTGGCCATCCGGCCCCGCGGTGTTTGCCAAACCTCAATGGTTTGGATAGGTTACGCGGGCTTTGGTCGCGTGGATGAAGTGGACGGGCCGTCCACTTTTTTTTGTTTCTGGAGCCATCCCGGCTTCCGGAAGGGTGACATGTGTACCGGGACATCCCGGAAGGATACCGAGGGTTGATCGAGCCGATCGTCACAGATCACGGCTTCGAGCTGGTAGATGTCGAGCTTCGGCAGGGACGCGCTCCCTGGGCCGTCCGCGTGTTCGTGGACACGCCCACGGGCGATGGCCGCGTGCCGATCGATCGCTGCGCCGAGCTCTCCCGTGAGATCGCGGTCCAGCTCGATGCCGCCGACTGGATCCAGAGCCGGTACACCCTCGAGGTCTCCTCGCCCGGCCTCGATCGCATCCTCGGTCGCGCCAAGGACTTCCACGCGGCCTGTGGCACGGAAGTTCGCATCGAGACCCGCGAGCCCGTCGAGGGGCGCCGCCGCTTCCGGGGGCGCCTGCTCTCCTTCGACGGCGAGGTCGCAGAGGTCGAGGTGGACGGCGAGCCCCGAGAGGTTCCCTTCGCCGCCATCGCCCGCGCCCGCACCGTCTATCAGTTCACCAAAGATGACTTCGCCACCGCTTCCCGACGCGGTCGGCGGGCCAGCTGAAGCCTTCGAGGAGACGTCATGAACCTCGACCCCCTCAAGCGCGAGATCGATCAGATCGCCAAGGACAAGGGCATCGATCGGATGACGATCATCGGCGCCCTCGAAGAGGCGATGAAGCAGGCTGCCCGCAAGAAGTACGGTCTCGAGAAGGAGATCGAGGCGCGCTTCAACGAGGAGACCGCCGAGATCGAGCTGTTCGAGTTCCGCGAAGTCGTCGAAGTCGTCACGGATCGCGACACGCAGATCCGCGTGGCGGAGGCGCACGAGTTCGATCCCGAGGCCGAGGTCGGCGACGAGATCGGTGTCAAGCTCGACACCGAGGGCTTCGGTCGCATCCTCGCCCAGACGGCCAAGCAGGTGATCATCCAGCGCGTGCGCGATGCCGAGCGCGACATCGTGTTCGAGGAGTTCAAGGACCGGGAGGGCGAGGTCGTCAACGGCATCGTCCGCCGCTTCGAGAAGGGTTCGATCATCGTCGACCTCGGGCGTTCCGAGGCCGTGCTGCCCGCCAAGGAGCAGGTGCCGCGCGAGAACTACCGGCCGGGCGACCGCATCCGCGCCTACGTCCTCGACGTGAACAACCAGGCCAAGGGCGCGCAGATCATCCTCTCCAGAGCCAGCATCAAGCTGCTGACGAAGCTCTTCGAGCAGGAAGTGCCGGAGATCTACGAGGGCATCGTGCAGATCGAGTCGGCGGCCCGCGAGCCCGGTGGCCGCTCCAAGATCGCGGTGGCCTCGCGCGACGGCGACGTCGATCCGGTGGGCGCCTGCGTGGGCATGAAGGGCAGCCGCGTCCAGGCGGTGGTCCAGGAGCTCCGTGGCGAGCGCATCGACATCGTGCCGTGGAGCCCGGATCCCGCGCGCTACGTGTGCAGCGCCCTGTCGCCC
>JAJDAR010000413.1 GCA_029261775.1 Deltaproteobacteria bacterium
CTCGTGAACTGGATCTGGATCGGCGGCTACACCTTCGTCGTCGGAACCCTGCTGATCATGTGGCCCCATGCTCCGGTGGCGGGCCGACGCAAGGAGCCGCAAGAGGACGTCGACGGGTGAGCTTCACCCGTGGCCGACCGATCCTGGCCCTGCTCCTCCTGATCGCCGCCGGCGGCGTGCAGGCGCAGCAGGCGCCCGACGTCCCGGCCGGGGACGGCGCCATCCGCGGGCAGGTGATCGACGCGGAGACCCGCGCACCTCTCGCCGACGTCGAGATCGCGCTGTACGCGCTCACCGCCGAGGGTGTGCCGGGGCTGCGCCGGGGGACCTCCGATGCCGAGGGCCGCTTCGCCTTCGAGGGCATCGCCCGCACGCCGAACCTCGCCTACCTGGTCGGAGCGCGTCATCAGGGCGTGCCGTTCCCCGGCGCCCGCGTGGTGTTCGAGCCCGGCGTCAGCGAGAAGCAGGTCGAGGTCGAGATCTCGGGGCTCACCGGCGACCGGAGCCAGATCGTCGCCGGACGCGCAGAGCTGCGGCTGCAGCGACTCGCCGACGGCGCCCGCATCGTCGAGACCCTGCGCATCGAGAACCGCGGGAGCCGCACCTTCTACGTGGCGCCCGACGCGCGGGGCGGCAGCACGCCCGCGTTGCGCGCGCAGTTGCCCGAGGGCTTCTCCGAGTTCGAGATGCCCCTGGGCGTCGTGCCCGAGGGCGTCGAGCGGGAGGGACGCGAGCTCGCCTGGTGGGGTCCCGTGCATCCTGGCGCCCAGGACCTCTCCTTTTCGTACCACGTCGAGACCGAGGACCCCGAGGCGCTGCGCGTCGCGTGGACGCTGCCCGAGGGCGCGAGCGCCGTGCGGCTCTGGGTGCCGAGTGGTGCCAGGCTCGAATCCCCGGGCTTCTCCCCGGCCGAGCTGTCGGAGGGCAGCGGTCCGGGCTTCTCGTTGTTCGAGGCGGGCGCCGTTCCGAAGGGTCGCACGCTTCAGGTGGCGCTCGCCCTGCCGCCGGCGCGGCTCGCGCCGGGCGCCACCCACCCCCTCGAGGTGCGCGCGATCGTGACCGTCGACGACGCGGCGCTGGCCGTCACCGAGACGCACGTCCTGCAGATCCGCGGGGAGGAGCGCGTACTGGGCACCCAGGAGCAGCCGATCCATCGCATCCTGCTGCCGCCCGACGTCGACCGCTTGCGCTTCGGCGCCAACGCCCCGGGAACCTCCTTGCTGCCCGATGGCGCCGGCGGCCTGCTGGTGCTGGGCGAAGCCGCGCCGGGCGAGCTGCGCATCGAGATCGCCTATCGACTGGCCACCGAGGGCTTCCCGACGACCTTCTCGCGCCGCTTCGACAGCGCGGTCCCGCTCGCGTCGATCTTCGTGGCGGACACCGGCAACCTGCGGCCGGCCTCCGACCGCCTGCATCGCCGTCGCCCCGTGCGAACCGCCGACCTGACCTATCTCCACTTCGAGGCCTACCAGATCGGGGCTGGCGAAACCTTGTCGCTCGTGCTCGATCGCCAGCCACCGCGGCTGCAGGCTCCGCCGTGGCTCCACCGAGGTGCCGTGGGCGTCGCCGGCCTGCTGGCTTTGGCGCTGCTGATCGCGCCGCTGTGGTCGGCGCGGGGCGGGGGCGACCTGGTGTCCCAGAGCGAGCCGCCTGCCGAGCGCGAGCGGGCCGCCGTCGTGGCTGCGCTTCGCGATCTCGAGCACGACTTCGAGACGGGCAAGATCGAGCCGGGCGACTACCAGACCATTCGAACCGAGCTGCGCGGCCAGGCCCTGGCTCTGATGCGCGAGGCGCGAGACGGCCCCGCCCCCGAGGAGAGTCCGGCCGCCCAAGTTGCACAGGCTGCGCCGAGCCCGGACGTGGCGCGCTTCTGCACCGACTGCGGCTCCCGGGCCGAGCCCCAGCACCGCTTCTGCGCAGGCTGCGGAAAGGCGCTGGCGGATGCCAGCGGTCCCGAGGAAGGGCTCGGGTGAGCGGAAGGGGCCCCGCGATCGAGGCGCACGGCCTCACGCGGCGATTCGGGCCCGTCGTCGCCCTGCGCCCCCTGGACCTGCGGGTCGAGGCCGGCACCACCCTCGCCGTGCTCGGACCGAACGGCGCCGGCAAGTCCACGCTGCTTCGCCTGCTGGCGGGCCTGGCGCGCCCGAGCGGGGGCACGCTGCGCCTCGCCGACACCGACGAGGATCGGGTCCGCAGGCGTCGGCGCATCGGCATGATCGGGCACGAGACCTTTCTCTATCCCGCGCTGACCGCACGAGAGAACCTCGTGCTCGCCGGCCGGCTCTGGGGGGTCGCCGACCCCGCGGCGCGGGCGGCCCAGCTGCTCGAGGAGCAGGACCTGGGCGCCGCTGCCGATCGACCCGTGGCCGCCTTCTCGCGGGGCATGGGCCAGCGAGTGGCGATCGCGCGCGCGCTGGTCCACGACCCGGAGATCCTGTTGCTCGACGAGCCCTTCACCGGCCTCGACCCGACGGCGGCCGATCGGCTGGCGGAGCGGCTCCGCGAGGCGCACACGGCGCAGCGAACGACCGTCCTCGTGACCCACGACCTCGGCCGCGCGGCCCAGCTGGCCGACGCGGTGCTCGTGCTGGTTCGCGGCTCCGCCCACGAAGCACCGCCCGACGGCCACGCCGACGCCACCCGGCTGGCCGACCAGTACCGGCAGATCGTCGAGGCGGCCTCACGCTCCCGTTCGGAGGTCACGGCGTGACCCGGCCTGCGGTGCGAGTCGTCAGAGCCGCGCGCGTCGTGGGAGTGCCGGCGTGAACGTCCTGCTCGCGATCCTGGGCAAGGATCTGCTGATCGAGTGGCGCCGGCGCGATCGGCTGGTCGCGATGTCGGTGTTCGCCGTGCTCGTCGTGCTGATCCTGTACTTCGCCGCTCCCCCCAACCGGGCTGAGGGCGGCCACGCTCATGTTCCAGGCCTGCTGTGGGTCGCCTACGTCTTCGCCACCGTGCTGGGGCTCGGCCGGTCCTTTGCGCTCGAGCTGGAGAACGAGGCGATGTCCGGGCTGGCCCTGGCGCCCGCGGACCGGGGCTGGATCTTCCTGGGGAAGGCGCTCGCCAACGTCCTGATCGTGATGGTCGTCCAGCTGCTGACCGCGTTCGCCTTCGCTCTGGCCTTCGATCTCGATCTGTGGCCGATTGCCCCGGCCCTGGCGGGCGTCTCGGTGCTCGGAGCCATCGGCTTGTGCTCGCTCGGAACGCTGTTCTCCGCCATGGCGGTCCGGACCACCAACCGGGAGGTGATGCTGCCCCTGCTGATGCTTCCGCTGATGATTCCGGTGCTGCTGGGCGCCGTGCGCGCGACCCAGGGCCTGTTCGAGGACGGCGCCGTGCCCGCTTCGGCCCTCCAGCTGCTGCTCGTGACCGATGGGGTCTTTCTGATAGTTTCGTTCCTCGGGTTCGAGTACGTCCTGGACGATTAGAGGAACATGACGGACCACACCTCGTCCCCCTGGCACCGCGCCACCGCCGGACTCCTCTTCGTGCTCGCGGCCCTCTGGATCTATCTGGTGTGGAACGCCCCGATCGACCGGGTGCAGGGCGTGGTCCAGAAGATCCTCTACGTGCACCCCCCGACCGCCTTCGCCATGTACCTGGGCTTCGTCCTGACCGGGGTCGGCGGTGCCCTCTACCTCTGGCGCGGCGATGCCCGCTACGACCGCTTCGCGGCCTCGAGCGCCGAGGTCGGAGTCCTCTTCGCGGTCCTCATGCTGCTCTCTGGACCCATCTGGGCCAAGGGCACCTGGGGCAAGTGGTGGTCGTGGGACTTGCGCCTCACCCTCACCCTGGTGCAGTTCATGGTCTATGTGGCCTACCTGCTGCTCCGCTCCTTCACCGAGGGCAGCGAGCGCGCGGCCCGCTTCGCCGCCGTGTACGGAATCATCGGGGTGGTGCTGATCCCGTTGAACTACTTCGCCATCGACCTGGCCGCAGGCCGCTCCATCCATCCCGAGAACCTGGGGGACGGAAGCCTCGGGGAGGGAATGCGTGCCCCCTTCTGGGCCGGAGTCGTGACCTCGCTGACCGCCTTCGCGTACCTGCTCGTGCGCCGGCTGGAGGTGGGCGGGTTGCGAGCCGAGGCCGCCCACCGGGAAGCCCACGACGCCCTGGGAGCCGAGGGATGAGCTACGTGATCGCGGCCTACGGCCTGACCGTCGGACTCCTCCTGCTCTACGCCGTCAGCCTTCGGCGCGAGCGCGCCAGACTCCGCGAGCAGCTCTCCCGCGGGGGAGAATCAAATCCCGGTTGACAACGGAAGGCGCGGCGCAGTATAAGCATGGACGTCTGTAAGTCCACGACGCCATTCGCGTTTTCGCCACTCCCAGGAGCCGCCACCACCCCCCCAGAACGCCTCGTTCCGGCCTCGGGTCGGGCGGGCAGCGCGCCTCGCGGATCTTCAGGATTCGCGATCGGCGCCACGGCAGCCGGGACGGGGACGGAGATGACGGGCCAGGGTACGCGCAAGATTGCGGGGCCGGGGCCTGCGGGCTGGAGCAGGGAAGTCTCTTTCCTGCAATGAGTGGGTGGGGGGTGCAGAGCGGGGTTCGCTCGGGACCCACGCCCGCCGCAACGCGAGAGCAGCTAGGATTCCAAGAGCAAAGGAAACGCTCACGTTTGCGCCGCGGTGTTCCCCCCATCGCCGCATGGCACGGGGCTTGCCACGGATAGCCGTAGAGCGAAGCAGCTCGAAGGCTCGGCAGACGCGTCTTGATGGGATGACACGCGGCTGGCGAGCGCGAACAGAACGGCGCTCGCATCAGAAAAACGGGCGAGACCCGGAGGCAATTCGATGGCAAGCATGAAGCGTGGAGTCGGGTACTGCGAGAACACCGACTGCGAGGACTACGCCAAGGGCGTCTTCCTCTTGAACCACGGCGACACCTTCTACTGCCCGCGCTGCCGACAGCTCGGCAAGGTCGAGAAGGAGCGTGGTTTCTACACCGGCAACTCGGACATCTTCAAGGAGGTCCGGGTCGAGTACAACTTCGATCCGATCAACAGCGTCTACCGCGAGATCGCGATCGTCCGGGACGAGAGCCTCTGGGGTCGCAACAACGTCTACACCCTGCAGTCTCCGCTGATCAAGACCGAGAAGCGTGCCCTCAAGGTGGCCGAGGCGATTCTCGCCAACCTGAATCGCTACCGCGGCCTGCTGAACGGCGACGAGATCCCGCGCACCACGGAGATCATCCTCTCCTTCGACGACCCCTTCGATGAGTTCAAGCGCAAGGTCCAGCAGCTCGGCAAGGAGCTCGAACAGAGCGGGCTGCGAGAGACCAGCGCGTAGGTTGCAACCCGCTTCACGCGGGAAGCAGACAGCGCTTCGGCGCTGAGAAGCTGCCGCCCACCTGGAAAGGCGTTCCCGGGTGGGCGGTTTTCTTTTCGGGGCTAGGCTCCGCCGCCTTCAGGCTCCGGAGGACGGATGACCCGCGCGATCCATTGGTTTCGCAACGACCTGCGGCTGCGGGACAACACGGCCTTGCGGGACGCGGCTCAGGCCGACCAGGTGGCCTTGCTGTACGTCCTGGACGACCGCCTGCTCTCCCGCAGCGGCACACGGGCCCGCCATCTCGTCGAGACGCTCGAGCGCCTCGATGCCGACCTGCCCGACCCGCATCGGCTCATCGTCCGACGCGGCCGGCCCGAGGAGGTCGTGCCGGCCGTGCTTCGCGAGGCGCGGGCCACGCAGCTGTGCTTCAACCGCGACACCACGCCCTTCGCGACCGCGCGCGACGAGCGGGTTCGAAGGGCCGCAGAGAAGCTGGATGTCGAGGTGATCGCCCGCAGGGACCGGGTCGTGTTCGAGGCCGACCAGGTCACGAAGGACGACGGCTCGCCGTACGTGGTGTACACGCCCTACGCGAAACGCTGGTACCGGCGCATCGCAGACGAGCCGATGCGGCCGGAGCGTGCCCCTCGACTGCCCGACCCGATCCCCCAGCTCTCGAGCGAGAAGCTGCCCGATCCGGCCAGCCTGGATCCCGAGGGCGCGGCCGAACTGCCGACCGCAGGCAGCGCGGCGGCGCGGCGCAGACTGCAGAGCTTCCTCGAGTCCGACGTCGGCGACTACGACGAGCTGCGCGATCGGCCCGACCGCGACGGCACCTCGAGGCTGTCGCCCTACCTGCGCTTCGGCGCGATCTCGATCCGGGAGTGCGTCTACGAAGCTCGCGACGCGGCAGCCGCTGAGTCGCGCCTCGGCAAGGGCGCGCGCAAGTGGATCGACGAGCTGGTGTGGCGGGACTTCTACGCGGCCATCCTCGAGACCCATCCGCGCGTCGCGCGACAGTCCTTTCGCGAAGAGTACGACCGCGTCCGCTGGCGCAACGACGAGAAGGCGTTCGAGGCCTGGTGCACGGGCCGCACCGGCTACCCGATCGTCGACGCCGGCATGCGTCAGCTCGTCGCCACGGGCTGGATGCACAACCGGGTCCGCATGATCGCCGCGAGCTTCCTGACGAAGGACCTGCTCACGGACTGGCGCTGGGGCGAACGCTTCTGGTTCGAGCATCTGGTGGACGGCGATCCCGCCTCGAACAACGGCGGCTGGCAATGGGCCGCCTCGACCGGCACCGACCCGCAGCCGTACTTCCGGATCTTCAACCCCACGAGCCAGGGCACTCGCTGGGACCCCGACGGCGAGTACGTGCGGCGCTGGATCCCCGAGCTCCGCGAGCTGCGCGGCGCCGACGCCCACGAGCCCTGGAAGGCCCCTGCCCTGGCCCCGGACTACCCGCCCCCCGTCGTGGACCACGGAGAGGCGCGCACGCGAGCCCTCGCGGCGTTCGAACGGGCACGAGGCAAGTCCTAGGAGCTCGGCTGCCGACTGACTCCCGGTCCGTCCCGAACCGAACGCGACTGGTGCCCCGCAGGCCTGCGCCTATCCTGCGCCCCCATTTCACCGGTTGCGACCGGCACAGGAGAACGCTCCCCATGAGCATGGCTTCCGAATTCAAGGACTTCGCCGCACGCGGCAACGTCATCGACATGGCCGTCGGCATCGTCATCGGCGGTGCCTTCGGCAAGATCGTTTCCTCCTTCGTCGACGGCGTGCTGATGCCGCCGATCGGTCTGCTGCTGGGCGGCATGGACTTCAGCAGCCTCGCGATCACGCTCCAGGAGAAGACCGCGGACGCCGCGGCCGTCAGCCTCAAGTGGGGCGCCTTCGTCCAGACCGCCATCGACTTCCTGATCATCGCCTTCGCGATCTTCATGGTGGTCAAGGCGGTCAACTCGCTGAAGAAGGAAGAAGAGGAGGCGCCGCCTGCCGTGCCGCCCGAGGACGTCGTCCTGCTGCGTGAGATCCGCGACGCCCTGACCAACCGCCAGGCCTGATCGACACGACCACGACCCACCGGAGTGGTAGGGACCCGAACCACATCCGGTCGGGGCCGCCGCCGCACCGCGGGCCCGAAGTCGGGCTAGGACGAGGTCCTGGCCTTCGGGTCAGTGGCCGGCTGGCTGCCGCGCGTCCAGGATCTGTTCCACGCCCCTCTCTGAAGGCTCGGCCCGAACTCCCTTCCCAGTTCGACCGCGCCGCGAGGTCGGCGTTGGCCCCGATCGCTCCCTGTCCATGCACCTTCCGCGCGGGCGCGGGCTGGTACCGACCGGACCTCGCTTGCCTTCCGGCGCTCTTCTGGCGCACTTTCTCGATGGGGAGGAACCCGTGAGCGACGCCTTCGTCTTCAACCCGCTCGATCCCACCACCCGCCGCGATCCCTTCGCGCTCTACGGCGAGGGACGGAAGCGGCGGATCGTCCGACACGTGGGTCTCCCCGTGCCGCTCCTGTCCGTGTTTCGCTACGGCGATTGCCAGGCCGTCTTGCGCGACGACGAGGCCTGGTCGAACGACTTCCGTGCGATCGCCTTCGGCGGCGTCGAGGACCCCGAGCTTCAGGACGTCGGGCCCCCGAGCATGTTGGGCTTCGACGGCGACGCGCACCACCGCCTGCGCAGCCTCGTCAACAAGGCGTTCACGCCGCGCATCGTGAAACGCCTGGAGCGGCGCATGGCCGAGATCGCCGCAAGCCTGGTCGACGAGGCAGTGGCCCGGGGCGAGGTGGACCTGGTGGAGGTCCTGACCTACCCGCTGCCGGTCACGATCATCGCGGAGATGATCGGGATCCCCGCCGCGGACCGCGAGCAGTTCAAGCGCTGGTCGGACGAGGCCGTGTCGATCCTGGGTGCGGGCTTCTTCGGGGGCGTCGATCCCGAGCGGCTGCGGCGGCAGATCCGCCTGCGGGAGCAGATGCACGACTACTTCCTGCCCCTGGCCCGGGAGCGGACCAGGAGCCCGCGGGAAGATCTTCTCACCGGGCTCGTCCAGGCGGAGCACGAGGGCTCGAGTCTCTCCCACGAGGAAATGCTGGCGATGCTCACGCTGATCCTGGTGGCGGGCAACGAGACCACCACGACCTTGATCGGCAACGCCGTGCTCGAGCTGCTCGCTCACCCCGAGGAGGAGGCGCGGCTGCGCCAGGACCTCTCGCTGCTTCCCCGCGCGATCGACGAGGTGCTGCGCTTCGCGTCGCCCGTGCAGTTCGATCCCCGACGTGCGACCCGCGACCTCGAGCTCGGGGGAGAGACCGTCCGCCAGGGCGAGATCGTGCTCTGCTGGCTGGGCTCGGCCAACCGCGACGAGGCCGTCTTCGAGAGCCCCGAGGTCTTCGACGTCGGGCGCGCGCGCAACCCGCACCTGGCCTTCGGTCTCGGCGTCCACTACTGCCTGGGCTCGAACCTCGCGCGGCTGGAGGCCGAGGTCGCGCTGCGGGCCCTGCTCCAGCGCACCCGCAGCTTCGAGCTCGCGACCGACGAGCCGCTGCCTCTTCACCCGAGCCCGGTCTTCCGCGCCGCGACCGCGATCCCGCTTCGGCTGGCGGCGGCCTGAAAGGCGGGTGCGCGGGTGCCGAACGCCTGCGACCCCAGCCGCTCCCTAGGGCCTGCGTCGTCGTGGCGAAGCCCTGCGCCCCAGCCAGAGGAGGCCCCCGATCGCCAGAAACACGGCAGCAGACGGCTCGGGCACGAGCACGATGCTGAACTGCGCACCGACGGGACTGCTCGCGGCCCCACCGGCGAGGAAGTTGCTGAAGGCGATGTCGCCGACCGTCGTCAGGCTGCCGGCGAGCGTCAGCGTCTCGCCGGCGACGAGCGGAGTGACGAAGTCGAGCTGCAAGTCGTCGGTGCCCGGCGAATCGTCGTCGATGAGCAGCCGCGTCGCCGGGCGCGCTCCCGAGACCGAGCCGACGACGATGAAGTTCCCCGGGTTCGGGAACGCGAAGGCCTGGATCGCCGGGAGCAGGAAGTCGAAGGACAGCGTGTTGTCGCTGATGTTCAGGTTGTTGCCCAGCGCGAGGGTCGATCCCGTGTCCGTCAGCGTGACACGCGTCTGCGTCCCTCCCGACTCCGGCGAGAACGTGAAGATGAAGGCGGCGTCCGCCCGGCTCGGCAGGAGCAGGAGGAGGGACAACACGCAGAAGGTGGCGCGCGACATCGGCATCTGGTTCTAAAGTGGCGGCTGCCACATCGATGTGTCACCCGGACCCCCCAGGGGGCGTCGGATGGCTTCTCGAGCGCCCATGCGGCAGCTGACCTTCGAGGGCCACTCCCGGGCCTTCCGGTCGGCTCGTGGGGTAGACCGATCCTCCAGATCGAGCCGGCGAACGCGGGATGCCAGCCGAAACACCCACCCGATCCCGAGGAGGCGAGATGGCCGCCTTCTTCATCGCCCGGTACGGCGTGGAGGGCGCCGGGCCGACGCATCCAATCACGAGGACCGACGTGGGCCGTCCCAGAGGCCGTGGCTGCCACCCTTTGGCACCAGGACCTCGCAGAGCGCCGGGTCGGGCAGCCCCGACAGCTAGGCTCTCGCGGAACCAGCCAAGGGTCTCTCCATGATGAAGCTCTACGTCCTGCCCCCCGCCTTCGGGCTGCGCAACACCGGCCCGTTCGCCTTCAAGTGCGAGCTGGCGCTCCTTCACTCGAAGCTCGAGTTCGAACTGGTGGAGTCTCCCGATCCGAGGACGGCGCCGAAGGGCAAGATGCCCTACCTCGACGACGGCGGGACGATCGTCGCGGACTCCGAGCTGATCCTGGAGCACATCGACCGCAAGACGAACGGCGGCCTCTACGGGAAGCTC
>JAJDAR010000414.1 GCA_029261775.1 Deltaproteobacteria bacterium
GTGGCCTGGCTCGCCACTCGCGCCAGCTACGTCAACGGCTGCGTGCTGCACGTCAACGGAGGGATGTACGGTGGGTAGAGCCCTCGATCGAGCCGAACTGATGACGCGGATCCCCCAGCAGGAGCCCTTCCGCTTCGTCGACGAGATCCTCGAGATCGAAGAAGAGCGGGTGCTCGGTGCCTACCGCTGGCGACCCGAGGCCGACTTCTATCGCGGTCACTTCCCCGGCAACCCCGTCACGCCCGGCGTCCTGCTGGTCGAGTCGATGGCCCAGTGCGGCGTGGTGCCCCTCGCGGTGTACCTGAGCTTCCTGGAGCTCGAGGAGGCCGACGCGGAGAAGTTCCAGACCCTGTTCACCGAGGCGAACGTGGAGTTCTCGGGAATCGTGCGACCCGGCGATCGCGTGATCACCGAGACACGGCGAATCTACTGGAGGCGCCGGAAGCTCAAGGCGGACGTCGAGATGAGGCTCGAAGACGGCACGGTGATCTGCGCGGGACAGCTGGCGGGGATCGGAGTGATCCGCTGATGGGCGATCGACGCGTCGTCGTGACCGGGATGGGCATCATCGCTCCGAACGGCAACGGCAAGGCGGAGTTCGATCTGGCCCTGCGCAAGGGCAAGAGCGGGCTGCGCACGGAGCCGTCGATGGTCGAGGCCGGCCTGGCCTGCCAGGTCGCGAGCGTTCCCCAGGGCGTCGAGGAGCTGGCACGTGCGACCTTCGACGAGGAGCTGCTCCTCGCGATGAACAGCTCCCACCGCTACGCCGCGCTGGCGGCCGTCGAAGCCTGGCAGGACGCTGGCCTCGCCGTACCCGACGCCGCCGACGACACGGTCCAGTGGGACACGGGTGCGGTGATCGGCACCGGCGTGGGCGGCATCGACACGATGGGCGAGCGGGTCGTGCCGATGGTCAACGCGGGCAAGACACGGCGCATCGGCTCCACCGGCGTCGAGCAGGTGATGGCCAGCGGCCCCTCGGCGCGGGTCTCGGGCATCCTCGCACTCGGCAACCACGTCACGACGAACTCGACGGCCTGCGCGACCGGTGTCGAGGCCATCGTCGAGGGCGCGGACAGGATCCGGCGCGGCCTGGCGACGCGGATGGTCTGTGGCGGGGTCGAAGGTGCCAGTGTCTACATCTGGGCCGGCTTCGACGCGATGCGCGTCCTGTCCCGCAAGTTCAACGAGGAGCCCGAGAAGGCCTCGCGTCCGATGAGCGCCTCGGCCGGCGGCTTCATCCCCGCTGCCGGCGCCGGCATCCTCGTGCTCGAGAGCCTCGAGAGCGCACTCGAGCGCGGCGCCACCATCCGGGCCGAGATCGCCGGCGGCGCCACGAACTGCGGCGGCCACCGCATGGGCGGCAGCATGACCGCTCCGAACCCGGAGGGCGTGCGCCGCTGCATCCGCGCCGCCCTGCTGGACGGCGACGTCCGACCCGAAGAGGTCGATCTCATCTCGGGCCACCTGACGGCGACCGGCGCCGACCCGAAGGAGGTCGCCTCCTGGTCCGCCGCGCTCGAGCGCGGACCGGGCTCGCTCCCGACGATCACGTCGACGAAGTCGCTGATCGGACACGGCCTCGGCGCGGCCGGAGCGATGGAGACCGTGGCCGCGATCCTGATGCTCCAGGGCGGCTTCGTCCACGCCTCGATCAACTGCGAGGACGTCCACCCCGAGATCGAGCCCTACGCCGACTCCATCCCCCACGAGCTGCAGACCCGCCAGGACCTGCGCACGATCGTGAAGGCGGGCTTCGGCTTCGGCGACGTCAACGCCGCACTCGTGGTGCGCCGTTTCGAGGCCTGAAACCCGGCGCACGCTGCGGCGAGGCGCCTCCAGAACCGGACGAACGAGAAGAAGGAGAACCCGATGGAAGCCAGTGAAATCCAGGAGCAGGTCGTCAAGATCCTGACCCCCTACGTCAAGGACCAGCAGGCCCTTGCCAAGGTCTCGCTCGAAACCAACATCCTCGAAGACCTGAAGGTCAACTCGGCCCGACTGGTCGACGTGGTGCTGGCCTTCGAAGATGCCTTCGACATCGAGATCGCGGACGACGACGTGGACGAGGTCAACACGGTCGGCGACTGCGTGCGCCTCATCAGCGAGAAGGTCTGACCCGGGACGTGGCCAGCGGGCTCGATGCAGGGGGGCGCGCGGCTTCGCCGCAGCTGGCGGAGCACGAGGCACTCCTCCGTCAGCTCCGCATCAGCCGGGCGCTCGCGCCGCTCTGGATCCCCCTCTTCACGGCCGTCATGGCGTGGGGGATGCGCTGGCGCATCGTCGGCGCCGCGGAGCTCCGGCAGCAGTATGCGCGGCTCCGCAGTGAGTCGGACGCGCCGGTCCTGGTCTGCGCCAACCACCTGACGATGTTCGACTCGTTCGCGATCGGCTGGGCGCTCGGCGGCATGGGCACGTACCTGCGCCACTTCGCCTGGCTGCCCTGGAACACCCCCGAGGAGGTGAACTTCGCCTCCACGTGGTGGAAGCGCGCTCTCGTGTACCTGCTCAAGTGTGTGCCGGTCAAGCGCGGGGACGATCGGGCCGAGGTCGCCCGGGTCCTCGACAAGGTCGCGTTGCTGCTCGGCCTGGGAGAGAGCGTGCTGATCTTTCCGGAGGGAGGGCGCAGCCGGTCGGGCCGGGTCGACGAGGAGGCCGCGGCCTACGGCGTCGGCCGCCTCGTCAACCACGTGCCGGGCTGTCGGGTCTTCTGTGTCTATCTGCGCGGCCGCCGACAGGAGACCTGGGGCGGGAGCCCCAGACGCGGAGAGATCTTCGACGTCCGCGGCAGCACCCTCGAGCCCAAGACCGACCACAAGGGTTTGCGAGGCTCGGTCGAGGTCTCTCGGCAGATCGTCCGCCGCCTGGCAGACATGGAACGGAGTCACTTCGATGATCGGCAATGATCTCGTCGATCTCGGGGACCCGGAGCTCGCTCCCGAGCGACGCCATCCGCGCTTCGATCGACGAGTCTTCTCCAGACGCGAGCGCGAGGTCCTGGGGGCCTCGGGTGCACCCGACCGCCTGCGTTGGATCTTCTGGGCCGCCAAGGAGGCGGCCTACAAGGTGGCGCGAAAGATCGACCCGCGAACCGTGTTCTCGCCTTCCCGCTTCGAGGTCGACGTGGACGCGACCCTGAAGGGATGCGTGCACCACGGCGGGGACCGCTTCGAGCTGCGGGTCGACGAAGCCGGCGGGCGGATCCACGCCCTCGCGAGCGAGATGACCCTTCACGAGGCCGATCTGCTGTGGCGGGTCGCGCCCTTCGAGGGCGATGCGCAGACGGCGAGCAAGGCCGTTCGCGCCCTGGCGCGGCGAGAGCTGGCCGCCGCCCTGGATCTTCCGGTCGAGGAGCTGGAGATCGACCGGGTGGACCGGATCCCGGTTCCCGCGACCTGCCACGGCGAGCTCGACGTCGATCTGTCCCTCTCCCATCACGGAGGCTTCATCGCCTTCGCTTGCGACCTGCGCGAGGGCGCTTCGGCCTGGCGGCAGAACCACGGGGTGGAGGGACCCTGAGCGTGAACCGCTTCGAACCGATCCTGCGCCTCGCGATCGTGAACCGGGGCGAGGCCGCGATGCGCTGCATTCGCGCCGTGAAGTCGCTGCGAACCGAGGAAGGCTCCGACCTGCGGGTGATCGCGCTCTACACCGAGGTGGACCGCGACGCGCCCTTCGTCCGGCACGCGGACGAGGCCGTGCTCCTCCCCTCGCCCGCCGGCGACGTCGCCGCCTACCTGGACCACGAAGGGCTGGTCCGGGCCCTGCGCACGGCGCGTGCGGACGCCGTGTGGCCGGGCTGGGGCTTCGTCGCAGAGGACGCGTCCTTCGTCGCACGCCTGGCCTCCGAGGGCATCCGCTTCCTCGGCCCGGACCCCGAGGCCATGCGGGCTCTCGGCGACAAGATCGGCTCCAAGCGACTCGCGGAGCAGGCCGGGATCCCCGTCACCGCCTGGAGCGGCGGCGAGCTCGCCAGCGTGGAGGAGGCCGCCGCCCACGCGGAGCGCCTCGGCTACCCGCTGGTGCTGAAGGCTTCCGCCGGTGGCGGCGGTCGGGGCATCCGCGTCATCGAGAGGCCCGAGCAGCTCGAGACCGCATTCCGCTCCGCCTCGGCCGAAGCCCGCTCCGCTTTTGGCGACGACCGGCTCTTCCTCGAGAAGAAGGTCGAGGCGGGCCGCCACGTCGAGGTGCAGATCGCAGCGGACCGGGACGGCATCGTGCGGGCGATCGGCTGCCGGGACTGCTCCGTGCAGCGGCGCCATCAGAAGGTGATCGAGGAGGCACCGCCGCCGCATCTGCCGGCCGCGCTCCTCGACCAGCTGATGAGCGCGGCCGTCGGCCTGGCCAAGAGCGTCGGGTACGTCGGCGTCGGAACCGTCGAGTTCCTGGTCTCGGGCGATCAGGCCTTCTTCCTCGAGATGAACCCACGCCTGCAGGTCGAACACGGGATCACCGAGGAGATCACCGGCATCGATCTCGTGCGGACGCAGATCCGCATCGCCCGGGGCGAGACGATCGCGACGCTCGAGCTCGACGACCGGGGCGCGGCGATGGAGGCGCGGGTCTGCGCCGAGAACCCGGATGCCGGCTTCCTCCCGGCCCCGGGCCGGATCGTGCGCTTCGACCCAGCCCTCGGCCCCCGCGTGCGCCTCGACTCGGGCGTCGCCACCGGCAGCCAGGTGCCGCCGTCCTTCGACTCGCTCGTGGCCAAGGTGATCGCCACCGGCCAGACCCGGGAGGAGGCCCGCGCACGCCTGGCGGCGGCGCTGCTCGACTTCGATCTCGTGATCGAAGGCGGCACCACCAACAAGGGCTACCTGCTCGAGATCCTCGAGCATCCGGACTTTCGCGCCGGCGGCGTCGACACGACCTGGCTCGATCGGCTGGGCGCGGCGCGGGGAGAGCGCGAGCACGCCGGTCCGGCGCTGCTCGCCGCCGGGATCCTGGCCTATCAGCGCAACCGGGCCCTCGCCCGGCTGAACTTCTTCTCCGACGCCAGCACGCTCGCCTCGGGCCGACCACCGGCTTCCGCCGGGCAGGAGATCGACCTGAGCCACGGCGCTGCCGGCTATCGGCTCCACGTCTTCGCGATGGGAAGCTGGCGCTACCGCGTCCACCTCGACGGTCGCGTGGTGATCGCCACCCTGCGCGAGGAAGGCCACCACACCGCCAGGCTCGAAGTCGGGCAGCGCAGCTACCGGCTGCTCTACGACGTGAGCGACGCCGACCTCCGGATCGAGGTCGAGGGTCGCCCCCATCGCTTCGGCTCCCAGACGGCAGGTCAGGTGCGCGCCGCGGCGCCCGCGATGGTCGTCGGCGTGCACGTCGAGCCCGGCGAGCAGGTTCGCGCAGGCCAGCCGCTCGGCCTGCTCGAAGCCATGAAGATGGAGGTCGCCTTCGAGGCACCGGTCTCCGGGACGGTCACCGAGGTCCGGGTGCGCAAGGGGGAGCAGGTCGCGGCCGGCGACGTGATCCTCGTGATCGATCCCTCCTCGGAGAGTGGCGAGACGGAGACTCAGGGTTCGCGCATCGTGCTCGAGGAGGTGCCCGATCCCCTCGAGCCGCTCTTCGAAGCGCAGGGCCAGGAGCGCCTGGGCCGCCCCGATCTGCGCGCCGCCGAGCTGGCCCCGCGGGCGATCCGGAGGGGTGCGATCGAGGCGGTGCGCGAGGAGGTGCGACGGGTCCTGCTCGGCTACGACGCCAATCCCGAACGTGCCGGCCGCCTGGCAGCGTTCCTGGAGGAGCCGCTGCCGGACGACCTCAGCGAGACCTTCAAGGACGAGCTCGCCGAGATCCGCCGAGAGCTGATCTCCTTTGCTGACGTCGCCAGGCTCTTCATCCGCTCGCCTGCCGCCTCGGTGTCCGGAGACCTCGGACCTTCGAACGCCGCGCGATTGCGCATGCTCGTGCGCCGTCTGCGCGCCGCGGGCGCGGGTCTCGCCGAGGAGTACCTGGCGCTCGCGCGTGCGGCGCTCGCGCACTACGGAGTGACGAGCCTCGAGCCGTCCCCGGCCCTCGAGCGCGCCGTCCTCCGCCTGCTCGCGAGTCAGCTCGAGCCCGATCTGCGCGACCGCCTTGTGCTCGCGATGCTGCGGCGCGTCGGTCAGCTGGGTCAGGACGGCGTGCGCATGGCCGGCGACCGCGCATTGCAGGACGCGCTCGACGCGATCTCCGGCATGCGCGGGCTCGTCTCCCACGTGGTGGCCGACGCCGCCACGCTGGCCCGCTACCAGATCTTCGAGCGCGCCGAGATCGAGCGCCTCGCGGAGCGCACCACCAAGGACGTGAAGGCCTGGCTCGACGCTGCGGAGTCGGAGCCGACCGCGCCGCCGGAGCCGGTGCTCTTCCATCTGGCGGACGCGCCGCGCTCGGTCTTCGACCGAGTCGGGCGCTGGCTCGCGGACCCGGACCCCCGTCGCCGCGCCATCGGCCTGGCGGCCCACCTGCGGCGCACGTACTCGCCTGCCGTTCCGCTGGCACAGGCCTCGCTCCGGGCCGGCGCGCACTGGCTGGAGCGCGTGGAGCTGCCGGGAGGGCGCGTGGTGATCGCTGGCACGGCACCGCCGGAGGCCGTCGGCGAGATCACCCTCGAGCTGGTCAAGGCCGCGGCGGCGGGCCAGGACAGTCACGAGTGGCCGGGCGTCCACGCCGTCGAGTTGTTCGTGCCCGCGGACGGCGACGACCCGGGCGAGCTGGCCGCGAACCTGGGCGCGAGCCTCGAGGCGGTCCTGCGCCAGGGGTTGCCGGCGACCGGGTTCACCCTGAGCGTCGTGGCCGACGAGGGCGCGAACCATCACCGAACCTGGGTCCCGACCCCGACCGGGTTCCGGGAGGCGAGCGCGAACCTGGGCCTCCACCCGGAGGCCGCAGCGCGCATCGATCTCGACCGGCTCGCGAACTTCGAGCTGGAGCGGGTGCCGGGCCCGGAGGACGTCTACTGCTTCCACGGACGCAGTCGCGAGAGTGACGCCGACGAGCGGCTCGTGGTCCTCGCCGACCTGCGCAGCCGCTCTCCCGAGGACGACCGCGACGCATCCCTGCACCTGGCCGCGTTCGAGCGGATCTTCTTCGAGGCCACGCGTTCGCTGCGCGCCATGCTGGCCGATCGCGACCCGAAGCGGCGCATGCAGTGGAATCGGATCCAGGTCTACGTCGCGCCCGAGGTCTTCCTCGATGCGGAAGTCGTCGAGCACCTGGCGCGTCGGCTTGCCCCGGCCACCCGCAACCTCGGTCTCGAGAAGGTCGTCGTGCGGCTCCGCGTCCTCGACCGCGAGCGACCCGAGCTGCCGGGCCGGGAGACGGAGATCGTGATCTCGGACATCACCGGATCGAACATGGCGCTGCAGTGGCGCGAGCCGAGGCGCGCGCCGCTCTCCCCCCGCAGCGACTACGAGCGCCGCGTCGTCGAGGCCCGGCGCCGGCGCCTCGTCTATCCCTACGAGATCATCCGCATGCTGACGGGCACGCCGGGCAGCGGCGACCCGGAGAGCCCGCTCCCGAGCGGACGCTTCGTCGAGTACGACCTCGACCCCGCGGCGGATCGGCCGGTGGCCCTGCCCTGCTCGGGGCGGCCCTTCGGACGCAACACCTGCTCCGTGGTGTTCGGTGTGATCACGACACCCACCGAAAGGGTGCCCGAGGGCCTGAAGCGGGTGCTGGTGCTCTCGGACCCGACCCAGGGCATGGGCTCCCTCGCAGTCGCAGAGTGCGAGCGGGTCCTCGCGGCCCTCGACCTCGCGCAGGAGCTGCGGGTCCCGCTCGAGTGGGTGCCCGTGTCGAGTGGTGCGCGCATCGCGATGGACAGCGGCACCGAGAACCTCGACGCCACCGCCCGGGTCGTGCGACGCATCATCGAGTTCACCCAGGGCGGCGGCACCGTGCACGTCATCGTCGCCGGCGTGAACGTCGGCGCCCAGAGCTACTGGGACTCGCTGGCGACGATGCTCATGCACACCAAGGGCGCCCTGATCATGACCCAGGGCGCGTCGATGGTCCTGACGGGTCGGGCGGCACTCGAGGCGAGTGGCGCCGTCTCGGCGGAAGACGAGCTGGCGATCGGCGGCTTCGAGCGGATCATGGGCCCGAACGGCGAAGCGCAGTACTTCGCCTCCGACCTCGGAGACGCCTACCGGATCCTCTATGAGCACTACCGCGTGAGCTACGTGGTGCCCGGGGAGACACGGCCAAGGGACGGCGAGAGCGACGACCCCGCCGACCGCGACGTCACGACCGACGCCTGCGCAGGCGACTTCGAGACGATCGGCGAGATCTTCGACGACGCCACGAACCCGGGCCGCAAGCGACCCTTCCCTATGCGGTCGCTGATGCAGGCCGTCATCGACCGCGACGGCGGGAACCAGGAGCGCTGGCGCAGCTGGGTCGGTGCGGAAATGGCCATCGTCTGGGACGCGCATCTCGGCGGCACACCGGTCTGCCTGATCGGGATCGAGAGCCAGAACCAGGCACGGGACGGCTTCCGTCCACAGGATGGCCCGGCCACCTGGACCGGTGGCACCCTTTTCCCGCTCTCGTCCAAGAAGGTGGCCCGCGCGCTCAACGCCGCGAGCGGCAACCGCCCGGCGGTGATCCTGGCGAACCTCTCCGGCTTCGACGGCTCGCCCGAGTCGATGCGCAAGCTGCAGCTCGAGTACGGCGCCGAGATCGCCCGCGCGGTCGTGAACTTCGACGGCCCGATCCTGTTCCTGGTCGTGTCGCGCTACCACGGCGGAGCCTACGTGGTCTTCTCCCGCACCCTGAACCCCCGGCTCCGCGTCGCGGCGCTGAGCGGGTCATACGCCTCGGTGATCGGCGGAGGGCCGGCGGCCGCGGTGGTCTTCACGCGCGAGGTGAGGGCGCGCGCGGCGGCGGATCCACGGGTGGTCGAGGCCCGGCGCAACGAACGGGACGGCGAGGCTGCCCGCGTCGCTGCCGAGCGGATCCTCGACGAGGTCACCCTCGAGAAGCAGGCGGAGCTGGCCCGCGAGTTCGACGAAGTCCACTCGGTCCAGCGTGCGCTCGAGGTGGGCTCCCTCGAGGCGATCGTGGAGCCGCAGCGGATGCGCCCCTATCTGATCGGGCTGCTGCGCGAAGAGCTCTCCTAGCGCCAGGTGCCCCGAGGGGGCCCGACTGCCTCCAGGCCCAAGCCCGTGGCGTGTCGCGCCGATGAGTCGTCAGCGGCCGGGCTCGCGATGCGGAGGCCCTGGCCTATCTTCCCCGGCTCCCCTCCTCGAGGCGCGGACTGTGGTGCGACTGAAGAAGAAGACCCGGAAGAGCCGGCGCGGCGGCCGAGGCGGCCCCGAGCTGCTGGCCCCGGACCAGGTCGGCGGCATGCGCGCGGCGGGCCGGCTGGCTTCGGAGATCCTCGACGTGGTCGAGGAGATGGTCGCCCCCGGTGTCACCACCGCTGCGATCGACAAGGCGGTGGACGAGGTCACCCGGGCCTCGGGTGCGACCAGCGCGCCCTACCTGTACGTGAACCACGGAACACCGCCCTTCCCCGGATACTGCTGCACGTCGGTCAATGACGTGGTGTGCCACGGGATCCCCAGTGACCGCGAGCTGCGAGACGGGGACATCGTGAACGTCGACGTCACACCGCTGCTCGACGGCTGGCACGGCGACTCGTCCCGGACCTTCCTGATCGGCGACGTGGCCCCGAAGGCGAAGCAGCTGGTCCGCGACACCTGGCATGCGTTGTGGCTGGGCATCCGCGCGGTCCGTCCGGGCGCCCACATCGGCGACATCGGCCACGCGATCCAGACCTTCGCCGAGGCGCAGGGCTACTCCGTGGTGCGCGAGTTCACCGGCCATGGCATCGGACGCATCTTCCATACGGCGCCCTCGATCCTGCACTACGGCGCGCCGGGCACCGGCTCGCCGATCCGGCCCGGGATGACCTTCACCATCGAGCCGATGATCAACCTCGGCCACTGGAAGACCGACATCCTGGACGACGGTTGGACCGCCGTGACCGTCGACGGCATGCTCAGCGCCCAGTTCGAGCACACCCTCTACGTCACCGAGGACGGCGTCGAAGTCCTCACCCTCGGCAAGAACGAAACCCCCCCGAGTTGACGAAGGGGTCGGGTCTCCCAGTCAACATCAAGTTGACGAAGGGGTCGGGTCTCCCAGTCAACATCAAGTTGACGAAGGGGTCGGGTCTCCCAGTCAACACCGCGTTGACGAAGGGGTCGGGTCTCCCGGTCGACACCGGGTCCGATCGACAGCGCGTCAGCTGGCCTGGATCAGTTCGAGCAGGGTGTCGGTGGCGGTGAACAGCTCGTCCTCGGGGATGTTGAGGGCGGGGAAGAACCGCATCACGTTGCCCGCGGTCACGTTGACGAGGATCCCGGCGTCGAGGGCACGCCTCGGCAGGCCGGCCGCCGCCTCCGCGTCGCGCAGCACGAGGCCGCGCAGCAGGCCGAGGCCCCGCTCGCCGGAGGCCCGCTCGGGATGCGCATCGGCAAAGGCCCGCAGCCGGGCGGCGAGCTTGGACCCCACCTCGTCGGCGCGCTGCACGAGCTTGTCCTCCTCGACCACCTGGAGCACCGCGTTCACGGCGGCCGTCGCGAGCGGGTTGCCGATGTAGGTCCCGCCGTGATCTCCCGGCTTCACGGTCTCGGCCACTCCCTCGCTGCACAGGAAGGCCGCAACCGGGAAACCGCCACCGAGCCCCTTCCCCAGGGTCACGACGTCGGGCACCACGCCGTCGTGCTCCATGGCCAGCATGCGACCAGTCCGACCGATCCCGGTCTGGACCTCGTCGAAGATGAGGAGCGCTCCGACCGCGTCACAGTGCTCGCGCAAGCGCGCCAGGTAGCCGGGCGGGGGCACGTTGACGCCGCCCTCTCCCTGGACGGGCTCGACGATGAACGCGGCCGTGCTCGCGTCGATCGCTGCAGCCGCCGCGTCCGCGTCACCGAAGGGGACGACCAAAGGCTCGGGCAGCAGGTCCCGATAGGGATCGCGGTGCTTGGCCTGCCCGATCACCCCGAGCGCCCCCAGCGTCCGACCGTGGAAGGACTGGCCGGTGGAGACGAACTGCCGGCGGCCGGTCGCCCGGTGGGCGAGCTTGAGGGCGCCCTCGACGGCCTCGGTGCCGGAGTTGACGAAGAAGACCCGCGTCAGCGGGTCGGGGGCCAGCGCGACCAGCGCCTCGGCAGCGTCGAGCTGGGGCAGGGTGTAGAAGAGGTTGGTCGTCTGCATGAGCCGCCCGGCCTGCTCGCGGATCGCCTCGACCAGGGTCGGGTGACAGTGGCCGATCGAGCACACCCCCCAGCCCGCTGTCAGGTCCACGTACTCGCGGCCCGCCACGTCCACGACCCGGGAGCCGCGGCCCTCGACCAGCGCCACCGGCATGCGGTTCACGACGGGCAGGAAGACGCGGGCCTCCCTGCGCTGGATCTCTTCGAGGTTCATCGGGCTCTCCTCTCGGCTCTCTCGGCTCCCACCCACCGAACGGGTTCCGGGCGCCGCGAAACGGTAACTTGTACCCCTTCTCGAGCCCGCTTGCCGGAGGCCCCCCATGCCCGACACGATCCTCCTCGAGGGAATCCAGGTCCCCGCAGCGCTCGGCGTCACCGCCGCCGAGCGGCGGATGCGCCGCCCCGTGCGGCTCGACATCGAGGTCGAGACCGACCTCGACGCGGCCGGTCGCACCGATCGCATCCAGTCGACGGTGCACTACAAGCGGATCTTCGAGATCGCGCAGGACGTGGCCTCGAACCAGGAGCACAAGCTCGTGGAGGCGCTCGGCCAGCGCATCGCAGATGCGATCCTCGAGAAGTTCGGCGTGGACGCGGTGACGATCACGGTGCGCAAGCCGTCGCCGATCGCCGGGGTCCTCGAGCACGCCGGCATCCGCATCCGCAGGCTGCGCGATTGAGCGGAGGCTCGGCGCGGGACGGCACCCCGCGCGACCCGGCCGGGATCGAGATCCAGCAGGTACCGGCGGCCGTGGTCCGCCCGTTGCGCGGCGAAGTGTTGCGCCCGGGTGCAGAGCCGGCCGAGCTGGTCTTTCCGGGCGACGACGTGCCCGGCGCCTTCCATCTGGCGGCCCGCCTTCGGGGGGCCGTCGTGGGCATCGTCTCGCTGTCTCCCGAGGCGGCGCCGGCCCCGGGCCTCCGGGGCCCCGACCCGCCCCGCGCTTCCCCGTATCGGCTACGCGGCATGGCCACCGCCCCGGCGGTGCGCGGCAGCGGGGTGGGCGCGCTGCTGCTCGAGGCGGCCCTGCGGGAGGTCGCGCGCCAGGGCGGCGGCTGCATCTGGTGCAACGCGCGAACCCCCGCGGAGGGCTTCTACCTCCGGCACGGCTTCCGGCCCCGCAGCGCCGTCTTCGAGCTTCCGGGCATCGGCCCTCATCGCGTGATGGAGCGCGCGATTCCCTAGAAGATGGGCCTCTTTCGACCCATCCAAAGAGGTTCAGGGGCCAACCCTCGGGAATTCTGTGTCGTACCACCTTCGACTCCTCCGGGGCGTCCGGCTATCGTTCGGCGGCCGACGGGGGTCGGCATCTCCCCGGATCCGGGTAGGTCGACAGATCGAGGCCAAGTAGTCATGGCAGCATCGAGTGAAGTCGCAGCGGTCGGGCCCGAGAGCCAGGACGTCGAACTGCGGATCTACTCCTACTACCGGGACGCGGAGCTCCGCGGCTCGAACCTGATCTACCGCCTGCTCCGCATCTTGAAGGACGACGAGTCCCAGCTGCTGCTGTCGGAGCACCTCGCCGACGAGACCCGTCACGCGTGGCTCTGGACGGAGCGGATCAAGGAGCTCGGGCGCGCGCCCCTCGAGGTCACCGACGGCTACCAGGTGCGGCTCGGCAAGCGCGCCGGCCTGCCGCGCCACCCGGTCGATCTGCTCGCACTGACGGTCGTCGTCGAGCAACGCGCCTTGAAGCGCTACCAGGAGCACCTGAAGCGCCGCGGCGTGCCGGAGCGAACCCTCGAGGTCTTGCGCTCGGTCACCAAGGACGAAGGCTGGCACATCGACTGGATCCGCCAGAAGGCCCGACAGATCGCCGAGGCCGAGGGAAAGCCCGAGCGCTTCGACGAGTCGTTGGCCCGCTTCCGCGGCATCGACCGCGAGGTCTGGGCCGAGCTCGAGGACGTCGAGAAGAGCTGGATGGAGGCGCTGTGAGCCCAGCGGGCGCCGCGAACAGCGGATCGGCCCCGGCTCCCGAGCTTCTCGATCGTCTCGCAGCTCTATTGGTGGCGCTGCTGCTCGGCGCACTCCGCCTGGTCCCCGAACGGGTGGCCCTGCGAATCGGCGCATGGATCGGCACGACGTACGCCCGGGTCGGGGGTCCCCGCATCGGGGACGCGCGGGCCAACCTGCGGATCGCCTTCCCGGATTGGAGCGATGCCGCGCGGCGCCGGGTGCTGGTCCGTTCCTTCGGCCACCTCGGCCGGGGGCTCGCCGAGTTCGCGCGACTGGGCCTGCTCGACCGCGAGCAGCTCCGGGAGCGGGTCGCCGTCGAGGGCCTCGAGCACCTCGAAGCCGCCCGCCGCGCCTCTCCGAACGGTGGGGTGATCGTGCTGACCGGTCACTTCGGCTCCTGGGAGCTGCTCGCGGCCGCCATGGTGGCCCGGGACATCCCTGCGGCGGTGGTCCATCGCTCGCGCGACAACGCCTTGATCGACGGGCTGGTCGGCCGCCTGCGGGGCGCCGGCGGCGCCGAGCTGCTGGCCCGCGGCAATGCCGCGCGGGCCGCCCTCGCGGGCCTCAAGGGGGGCCGGGTTCTGGCGATGCCTTACGACCAGAACTGCCGCCGTCGGGAGGGGGTCTTCGTGCCCTTCTTCGGGCGACTCGCCTGCACCCGCGACGGTCCGCCGCGCATTGCGATGCGGACCGGCTCCCCGGTGGTGCCCGTGTTCATCTACCGCCAGCCGGACGGCGTGCACCACGTGGCACGCTTCTTCCCCGCCCTCGAGCTGCTGCCCGACGATGGGGAGCGGGACGGCGCGTTGACGGAGAACGCGCGTCGGATGACGGCGCCCATCGAAGCGGCCATCCGGGAAGCCCCCGATCATTGGATCTGGATCCACCGGCGCTTCCGCACCCAGCCGGAGGGCGAGGACCACCCCTACTGAGGCACGGCCACACGGGCCTCGAAGGTGACGGCATGACGAAGACGCACGAACCGCCCGGCTCTGCCGCCCTGCTCGAGTGGGAGTCGCCGATGCACGAGCTGGCCGTCGCGCAGCTCGACCGCACGGCCGAGCGCATGGGGCTCGACGAGAACATCTGGGAGCGCCTGCGCACACCCCAGCGCTGTCTGGTCGTCTCGTTCCCGTTCCGGCGCGACAACTACGACACCGTGGAGACCGTCTTCGGCTACCGGGTCCAGCACCTGCTGACGATGGGCCCGACCAAGGGCGGGCTTCGCTACGACCTGGACGTCGGGCTCGGACAGGTGACCGCGCTGGCGATGTGGATGACGTGGAAATGCGCGCTGATGGGCCTTCCCTTCGGCGGCGCCAAGGGTGGGGTACGCATCGATCCCCGCAGCTGCTCGAGCCGGGAGCTCCAGCGCGTCACGCGGCGCTACACGTCCGAGATCATCGACATGATCGGCCCCGACCGCGACATCCCGGCGCCGGATCTGGGCACCGACCAGCAGACCATGGCGTGGATCCTCGACACGTACTCCCAGCAGAAGGGCCACGCCGTGCCCGGTGTGGTGACGGGCAAGCCCATCGAGGTCGGCGGCTCGCAGGGGCGCGCCGAGGCGACCGGGCGCGGTGTCATCAGCTGCACGGTCGACGCGTGCCGGGAGCTCGGCATCGACTTCTCGGGCGCGCGCATCGCGATCCAGGGCTTCGGGCAGGTGGGAGCGACCGCCGCGCGCATCGCCTCGCACCTCGGTGCGCGGATCGTCGCGATCTCGGACGTCAAGAGCGGGATCGTCAACGAGCAGGGCCTCGACATCGCAGCGCTCGAAGCCTGGGTGGCGGAGAACCGCTTCATCGAGGGCTTCCCGGGCGGCGAGACGGCGAGCAACGTGGAGGTGCTGGAGGTGCCTTGCGAGATCCTGATCCCGGCGGCCGTCCAGAACCAGATCACCGAGACCAACGCGGGGCGGCTGCACTGCCGGCTGCTGGTCGAGGCGGCGAACGGCCCGACCTCGCTCGAGGCGGAGTCGATCCTGCTGGACCGCGGGGTGCTCGTGATCCCGGACATCCTGGCGAACGCCGGCGGCGTGACGGTCTCCTACTTCGAGTGGGTCCAGGGTCTGCAGCAGTTCTTCTGGAGCGAGGAGGAGGTGAACGACCGGCTCATCGCGTTGATGCAGCGCGCCTTCCGTGACGTGCTCGACCTCTCGAAGGCCGAGAACGTCGACCTCCGCACCGCCGCCATGATCCGCGGCATCGGCCGCGTCGCCGAAGCCAAACGCCGCCGCGGCGTCTTCCCCTGAGTTGACAAAGGGACCGGGTCTCTCAGTCAACTCGTGACAAAGGGACCGGGTCTCTCAGTCAACTCGTGACGAAGGAACCCAACAACTCAAGAAAAAGGCCCGGCTTGTTTCTTAAGTTGTGGCGAGGACGACGCAGTCTTTGCCGCGGGACTTGGCTCGGTAGAGGGCGCGGTCGGCGGCGTCGAAGCTTCGGTCCGTGTCACCGTCGAAGAGCGCCACCCCGGCGGAGAGTGTCACCCGCACCGGACCGGCAGCGTCCGGAGCCACGACCTCGGCCTCCGAGATCGCCAGTCGGATCTTCTCGGCCAGCAGGGCCGACCCCTCGAGATCGGTCTCCGGCAGCAGGATCGCGAACTCCTCGCCGCCGTAGCGCGCCAGATAGTCGGTCTCTCGCACCTGCTCGGCCATGAGGGCGGCCACGCTCGCCAGCACCCGGTCGCCCACGCTATGGCCATGGCGATCGTTCAGGCCCTTGAAGTCATCGATGTCCATCAGGATCAGCCCGAGCGGATGGCCCGTTCGCCGCACGCGCCGCGCCTCGGCCTGGTAGCGGTCGTGGAAGTGCCGATGGTTGTGGAGCCGGGTGAGCCCGTCGGTGATCGACAGCTGGGCGAGCACCTCGTTGGC
>JAJDAR010000415.1 GCA_029261775.1 Deltaproteobacteria bacterium
CCGATGAATGCGAAGCTGATCACGCTCATCACGACCAGTGGCTGCAGATACGAGCGGAACTGCGCTGCCAGGATCGCGTAGATCGCGATCAGGGCGACCACCAGGCTCCCGACCAGCTCGGCGATGCTGCGCTCGGTCTCCTGGGCCTCGCCGCCGAAGATCAGGGTCACCCCGGGCCAGCGCACGCCCGCGTCGGCGAAGCGGGCGGCCATCTCGCCGTTGGCCGAGGCCGAGGTCGCCTGCTGGCCGTCCACTTCGGCGTAGACCACGACGGCCCGACGCGCGTCGTAGTGGTAGAGGGACTGGAAGCTCCGCTGGACCTCGATCTCCGCCACGTCACCGAGCTTCACGAGGTGACCGGCGGGAGCCCGGATCTCCACGTCGAGCAGATCCGCGATGCTGCGGCGCTGCGCTTCGGGAAACATGACCCGGATGTCCACGTCTTCGTCGGAGGCCGGGTCCTTGAAGGTCGTCGGCGCCAGGCCGTCGTTCGCCGCACGCAGCGCCATCCCCACGTCCTGGAAGCTCAGGCCGTGCAGGGAGGCCCGGTGGTCGTCGAGACGCACCCGCAGCTCCCGGGGGCCGACGGGCATGTTGTCCTCGATGTTGAAGACCCCCGGGATGGTCGCCAGATCGGCCTTCAGCTCCGCCGCCACGCTCTTGGCCTGGTCGTAGTCGTCCGACTGGACGCGGATCGCCACCGGCTTGCCCACCGGCGGGCCGTTGCGGGGCGCGAAGGCGAACACCCCGGTCAGCTCGGGTTCGTCGGCCGCGGATGTCTCGACCGCCGTGCGTACCCGCTCGAAGACCCGCTCGGGGTGCGAGACGTTCTCCGGCGTGTCGGGAACCTGGACGTAGAAGACCCCGTAGTTGACGCCATTCGTGGGACCGCCATCCGAGGACATCTTCATGCCGGCGTAGGACATCGTGTCGGTGATCTCGTCGCCGAGAGCCCGGAGCGCTCCATCGACGCCACGCATCGCGCGATCGGTCTGGAGGATGCCGCTGTCCACGGTCGTGTCGATCGAGACGTAGAACTGATTGAAGTCCGATTTGAACAGATCGATCTGGATGTGCTGGGAGAGCCCACAGGAGAAGGCCAGCGCGGCCACACAGGTCAGGAAGAAGCTGGCCCGGAAGCGCAGCACGGGCTCGAGCAGGCGGAGGTAGCGATCCCTGGCCCGCCCCAGCGCACGGTCGACCGCGTCCCGGGCGCGTCGCGAGGCGCCGCCGATGCCGGCCTTCCGTGTCTCCGGGCTGCTCGCCCGGCTGCCCCACTCCATGTAGTGCGCCGGGAGGATCACCAATGCCTCGATCAGGGAGCCGATCAACGTGACGATGACGGCCTTCGGAAGCAGCGAGAAGAACTTCCCCGACGTCCCGGACACCATCAGCATGGGGAGGAAGGCCGCGAGGGTGGTCGCCACCGTCGCAATCACCGGCCACATCACCTGCCGGGTGCCTTCGATGATCGCCGTTCGTACGTCGTGCCCTTCTTCGACGTACCGGTAGATGTTCTCGATGATGATGATCGCGTGGTCGACCAGCATGCCGCTGACGAGGATGAAGCCGATCAACGTCAGGCTGTTCAACGTCATGCCCATGAACGGGAAGATGTAGATCGCGAACAGGAACGAGAACGGGATGGCGAAGATGGCCAGCAGCGCGTTTCGGAAGCCGACGGTGAACCACAGCACGGCCACCACCGCGAAGATGCCCATCACCAGGTTCGACTGGAGCAGCGCCATGCGCGAGTCGATGTAGGTCGACGAGTCCCAGGTCACCGTGGCGGAGACGCCCGGCGGGAGCTCCGCCTGATAGGCCGCCACCAGCTCCCGCACCCGCCCGACGAGCACGCGCACGTCCGTTCCGCTCTCCTGGGCGACGCCGAGCTGGATGGCCGGATCGCCGTTGTAGCGGCCGTAGACGCGACGCGTCTCGAAGCCGGGCTCGACCGTTGCGATGTCCGAGAGCCGCACGTGCTGGCCGTTGCGATCCTTCTTGATCACGGTCGCGGCCAGCGACGCGGCGGTCGGGAAGCTGCCGAGCCCCCGCACGGTGATCTCGTTCTGTCCGGCGTCCAGGAAGTTGCCGGCCGGGATGTTCTGGTTGTTCCGCGCGATGACCGCGCTGATCTCCGGCAGCGTCAGATCGGCCTGCAGGGCCCGATCCCGGTCGACGTAGACGCGCAGCTCACGCTCCCGGTCGCCCCGCAGCACCGCCTTGCGCACGCCCGGGAGCCGCTCGACCCGCTTCTCGAGGTCGCGGGACACCTCGCGCAGCGTGTACTCGCCGACCCCGCCGACGTCGGAGACGGCGATCATGCACGAGGGGCGGACCTCGTGGACCGAGAGCTCGAGGACGAAGGGCTCCTCCGCGTCGTCGGGGAGATCGTTCACCCGATCGATGGCCGCGCGCAGCTCGTTGAGTGACGACTCGACCTCGTTCTCGGAGAGGCTCTCGTCCCATTCGATCTCGATGTTGGAGAGTCCGCTCTGGGAGAAGCTGATCAGGTTCTTGATGCCATCGACGTCCTGGATCTCCTCCTCGAGCTTGGTGGTGATCAGGCGCTCGGTCTCGTCGGCCGAGGCACCGGCCCAGACCGTGTTCACGATCGCGGTGTTGAACGAGATGTCCGGGAACACCTGGACCGGGATCCCGACCCACGCGAAGAGGCCGGCCACCAACACCATCACGAAGACCACGTTCACCAGCACGAGCTGGCGCACCGAGAACTCGGGAAGGCTCACGATCCGCCCTCCTTGGGCACGCCGGCCAGCGCCGGCTCGTTCCGGAGCCGCACGCGGATGCCGTCCCGAAGCTCGCGCAGGCCCTCGACGGCGACTCGTTCGCCGTCCTCGACCCCGCTCAGCAGCTCGAGGTCCTCGGGACGGAACGGGATCTCGCGGACCTCGACGCGGCGGCGGCGCGCGAGCCATGCATCGTCCTCGACGGCCACGACGTAGACGAAGCGCACGCCGAACTGGTCCAGCACCGCGTCGCGCGGCAGGGCTCGAAGGGGCTGAGGCTCGCCGAGCGGCAGGTTGACCCGGGCGACCATGCCGGGCAGCAGTCGTTGCGCCGGGTTCGGCAGCTCGACCTCGACCGGGAACTTGCGGCTGGTGGTGTCGGCGGCGGCGCCGACACGCAGCACCCGGCCGGGGAACGTCTCCTCCGGGTAGGCCTCCAGACGGACCGTGACCGGAAGATCGGCCTCGAGCACGACGATCTCGCGGTCCGTGACCCCGAGCTCGACCCGGGCCGTCGCGAGATCGAGCAGCTCGCCGACCCGCTCGCCGGCTCGCAGGAACTCGCCGGCCTCCACGGGGAAATCCTGCAGCACGCCGGCGAAGGGCGCGCGAATCGTCTTCTTCGCGAGCTGGTCGCGGGCCTCGGCCAGGTTGGCCCGCGCCTCGCGAAGGTTGGCGGTGGCAACCTTCTGCGCGCTCACCGCCTGATCGCGCCGCGACGCGCTGGCGGCGTCCCGCGTGGCGAGACTCTCGAAGCGGCCGCGCTCACTGTCGGCCAGGGTGAGCTGGCTCTCGGCTCGCGCAACGGCGGCTCGCGCGCGCTCGACCGCGACCTCCGTGAGCAGGGGATCCATCTCGACCAGCACCTGATCGGCTTCGACGCGCTCGAGCTCGGCAGCACCCAGGCGGGTCACGCGGCCGCCGACCTCGGCGAACAGCTCGACCCGGCGCTGCGGCTCCAGGACACCCGACAGATCGATGTGCCGACGGATCGACTTCGCCTCGACGGCCTGGGCACGGACCGGAACGGCCGTGGCGTCGGCACCCGCCGCGGCCTTGCGCTCGGGCTCCGGAGCCAGGGCTCCGAGCGCGAAGGCGCCCGCCACGAGGAGAAAGGCGACGGCGAGGAACCCCCAGCGCGCTCGCTTGGAGGGAGGCGGGGCTGCGAGGTCGGTCATGAACGATCTCCGGGGGACGCGTCGGGTTCGTGCGGGTCGGGTTCGTGCGGGGTGGGAAGCAGCTGCTCGTGGACCAGGGCGTGGAAGACGGATCGCAAGCGCGCCGGGTCTCCCGCGGCGGGGTCGAAGGCCGCGCGGAAGATCGAGCCCGACACCAGGGACACGATGGCGTCGGCGAAGCCCTCGGCGTTGGCTTCGGTGGGGAACACACCGGTTGCCTGACCCGCCACCACGGTGCGACGCGCGTCGTCGCGCCATTGGTCGAAGAAGCCCTGCAGGGCGGCGAAGAAGCGCCGCTCCAGCGCCGGGTCGCGACGGGCGAGCGCCCAGGACTGGTAGACCAGCGACGCGCCCTTCGATTGCACGGCGATCACCTCGAGCAGCCCGTCGACGGTGCGCTGGAGCGCGACCCGGGGGTCGGCCGGCTCGCCGATCGCGCTGGCCAGGATCTCGCTGCCCGCCCCGAGTTGCTCCTCGATCAACGCGATCAGCAGGTCGTCCTTGCTCGCGAAGTGACGGTAGAGCGTGCCCTTCGACACCCGGGCCCGTTGGGCAATGGCGTCCATCGCGACGTCGGGAGTCCCCTCTTCCAGACAGACCTCGCGGGCCGCGCGCAGGATCTCCCGACGGCGGGCCGCCGCGGTCGACCGGGACGCCCGAGAGGCGCCGAGACTTCGGCTGTGCGGTTGCATGGGGTGGGGGAGGTCCCGGGGCGCGGTACTGACGCGTCAGTACTGTCCGCCAGCCTCTCCCGGGGGTCAAGCGCAGCGGCGGATCCGCACCCCGCGAGGCGTCTCGCAGCGTAGAATCGCCCCGATGGGGAGCCACCGGCCGCAGCCGGCCGCCGCAACCGAACGGATGCGCCCCGGGGCGCTCGCCGCTCTAGGCGCCGCAGCGCTGCTCGCGCTGAGCTGCAGCGGCACCCTGCCCCTCGAGGCCCCGGAGGAGCGCGGACCGGGAACGCCCCTGGCGCGCTCCGCCCACCTCCGCTCGGCCTCGCTCACCTGGCGGCTCGGAGAGGTCGAGCGGACCGGGGATGGCATCCGGGTCGACTTCACCTTGCAGAACGGCAGCTCCCGCGACATCGACCAGGGACTCCTGCGGATCCTGCTGCACGGACCCGGCGGCGAGCTGGTCTCGGCCCGCCTGCCGTTCGTCGGCCTCGCCCGCGGGAAGTCGAGACCGATGGCGGCCCACTTCCCGCCGGTGCCGTTCCGGATCCAAGACATGGCCCTGGAGCTGATCTTCGCCGTGCCTTGACCGGTGACACGCCAGGGCAGACCTGGCACGTATCGTATCGGTTTCGCAACGCTTCCCTGCATCCTGTCCCCTCGGGACCGAAATTGATTCCAGTGTCGAGAAAATGCTGGATTTGAGTCATCGGACGTAAGAAGATGTTGGACCGCCTGACTCCGGGTCCCCTGGTTCACCCGCGGGGGATCTGGTGCGGTACGCCTCACGCGAGAACCCCCGGACCGAATGCCTCAGACGAACGCCTGAGACGAGAGATGAGGACGGCGAACCCCCCTTCCCCTCCCAACCTGCTCCGTGCCACCTGTCCTCGGGTCGGCCGGAGCGCCTCGGGCCGCATCTGCCGGCGCGAGCACGGGAGGGGTGCAGCGTCGCCCCGGAGCCTTCGCGTGGGTCACCGGTGGGAGGGCCGCTCGTGAGCGCGTCGTCCCCCCGGGCGGTTGGAGTGGACCGCAGCCCGAAAACCCAAAGAGGAGCCAACGTGCCGTTGGACGATCAGACCCAGCCCCCCACGACGACGACCCCCGACCCGGCGCCCCAGGCCACGGGCGCCACACCGGTCGCGCCCCCCGAGGAGATGGATGCGGCACGCGAGCGAAGGCCGCTCGAGTCGTACTTCCAGGAGATCGGCGGGACCCGAACGCTGAAGCGCGAGGAGGAGGTCGTCCTCGCCAAGGAGCTCGAGGCCGCCACCGCGCAGCTACGCGATGCGCTCTACGCGATCCCGAGCTCGGCGCGCTACGTGATCCATCGTTGGGACACGCTGCGTGCCATGTCGCACACCGGCGCCAAGCTCTCCGAGTCGACCGGCGACGAGGACACCACCGAGATCGCCGCTCGCGTCGAGGCAGCCGTCAACCGCATGCGGCGGCACCTGAAGCGCCGCGATGCCCTGCCGAGCCGGACGCCGAAGGCGCAGCTCGCGCGTGCGGACAAGGCGATCGCCAAGGAGCTTCACCACGCGCAGCTCTCCCTCGCTCTGCTCGCGGAGCTCCGCGAGCAGGTGCGCCGCGCCGGCCGCGATCTTCGTCGGGCCCGCAAGGGCAGCCGCAGGCTGAAGGACCTCGAGGCGCACCTGGGTCACGACAAGGCGACCTTCTCCGAGCGCTGGAACGACGTCGAAGCCGCGCAGGATCGGTTGACCGCCGTCAAGAACCGCTTCATCGAGCACAACCTGAAGCTGGTGGTCGCGATCGCGAAGGACTACCGCAATCTCGGGCTCTCCTTCCCCGACCTGATCCAGGAGGGCAACCTCGGCCTGATCCGGGCCGTCGAGAAGTTCGACCACCGCCGCGGCTTCAAGTTCTCGACCTATGCCGTGTGGTGGATCCGCCAGGCTCTGGTCCGGGCGATCCAGAACCACTCGCGAACGATCCGGCTGCCCTCCCACGTCCACGACCGGCTCCAGCGGAGCCAGCGAGTAAAGGCCGAGCTGACCGGCAAGCTCGGGCGCGAGCCCACGCCCGCCGAGCTGGCGCCGGCGCTAGGCACCGACACCGAGTCGCTCGAAGCCCTCGACCGCCTGTCGCGGGAAGCGATCTCCCTCGAGTCGTCGGTGGCCGGCACCGAGAAGCGGCTCGAGGACTTCGTGGCGGACTCGGGAGCGAGCATTCCCGACGGCGGCATCGACGACGACCGGATGCGCAGCGGCGTGGGCCACCTGATCGGCGCCCTGTCCGACCGCGAGCAGCTGATCCTGCGGCTCCGCTATGGCCTCTCCGGCGAGGAGGAGCACACTCTCGAGCAGATCGGCCAGAGCCTCGGCCTCTCGCGAGAGCGGGTCCGACAGCTCGAGGCACGCGCCTTGAAGAAGCTGCGCGACACGATGCCGGCCCAGCGGCTGCACCCGATCCTGGAGCCCTAGCCGCTCCTGGAGCGATCATCCGGCCCTGCGCGGCTCAACCGCGCAGGGCCAGGTACGCGAGGAAGCCCGTGCCCGCGGCGAGGCAGTAGTAAGCGAAGGCGTGGAAGCGCCGGCTCTCGAGCAGACGCACGAAGGCCCACAGCGCTCCCAGCCCCGCCACCGCGGCGGTCAGGCCGCCGATCGCGCAGGCGACCAACGTGGCGGAGTCGGCAGCCGCCGCGTCCGGCAGCGCGAGGACCGCAGCACCGGAGATCGCGGCGACCGCCATCAGGAACGAGAACTCGGTCGCCGCGAGAGGCGCGACCCCCAGCGCGAGCGCGACCGCCACCGTCGCCCCGCTGCGCGAGATGCCCGGCGTGATGGCGAGCGCCTGGGCACAGCCGATGGCGAGGGCCTGCCAGGGCGTCGGCGCCGACGCGTGAGCCCGGGGCAAGGTGTGCCGGATCGTGAGCAGGAGCCCTCCGGTCACCAGCAGGGCGTAGCCGACCACGCGCGGGGCACCGAACAGCGACTCGATGAAGTCCTTCGCCAGCAACCCGACGAGCGCCGCGGGCAGGGTCGCGAGGGCCAGCAGGCCCGCATCCCGCCACGCCGCAGCCTCTCGGCGCGCCAAGCCGGCCAGCAGACCCAGGATGCGCCGCCGATAGAACGCCAGGATCGCCACCAGCGTGCCGACGTGGACGGAGACCTCGAAGAGGACGCCCTCCTCCACGCGACCGAGGAACGCCTCGGCCATCACGAGATGACCCGAGCTCGAGACCGGAAAGAACTCGGTCAGGCCCTGCACGAGACCTAGCAGCGCGGCTTCGAAGGGATCCAACCCACCTCCAGGACCGGGGTCGCCCGGCCGGCTTCGATCCGGCCCCCGACGCGGGTTCCGGGGCTTGGATCGTGCCCCGGGAGAATCGGGGAAACTCCGCGTGGCGCGAGGGGCAAATCGGGGAAACTCCGCGCGGAGCGAGGGCTATGATGGCCCGATGCAGGAAAACCTCGGACTCTACCTGGCCAAGCGCGCCCAGCTGGGACCCCAGCGGGAGGCCCTGGTCGAGCTCGAAAGGGGTCGGCGCTTCACCAACGCCGAGCTCAACGCCCGCGCCAACCGCATCGCGAACGCCCTCGCCGAGCGGGGCGTCGCTGCCGGGGATCGGGTCGCGGTGCTGACCATGAACGGCGCGGAGTTCGTCGAGAGCTACTTCGGCCTGGCCAAGATCGGGGCCGTGATGGTCCCGCTCAACTGGCGGCTGGTCGCCGACGAGCTGGCCTTCATCCTGGAGGACTCGGGCTCGTCCGCCCTGCTCTTCGACCACGAGTTCGATGCGGTGGTCGGCGAGCTGCACGGGCGCGGGCTCGCTCTCGACCACTGGGTCCGCGTCTCGGGTGGCGAGAGCGGGACGTCCGAGTTCGCCCTCGACTACGACGCGATCGCGGAGGCCGCCTCGCCCGCCGAGCCGGAGATCCGTGCGGCGGACGAGGACCTGCTGTTCATCATGTACACCTCGGGAACGACCGGGCTGCCGAAGGGCGCCGTGCACACCCACGCGTCGATGGCCGCCTCTTCGGTCACGATGAACATGACCGCCGACATGCGCTACGGCGACCGCTACCTGCAGATGCTGCCCCTCTTCCACGTCGGAGCCCTGGCCCCCCTGACCGGCTCGGTGCACCGCGGCGCCACGGTGGTCCTGATGCGCGCCTTCGATCCGTCCAGCGTGTTTCCGACCATCGAGCGGGAGCGGATCACCAGCGGCCTCGCGGTTCCGGCGATGCTCCGCTTCATGCTGGCCGCCGACAACCACGAGAAGCACGACCGCTCGACGCTGCGCTGGCTCATGTCCGGCGCCGCCCCCGTCCCCGTTCCGCTGATCGAGCAGTACGCCGCCCTCGGCATCGAGATCCACCAGGTCTACGGACTCACCGAGACGGGCGGACCCGCCTGCCTGATCAGCCCCGAAGAGGCCATCGCCAAGGCCGGCTCGACCGGCCCCGCCTTCTTCCACACCGACGTCCGCGTCGTCCGGGAGGACGGTCACGATGCCCTCCCCGGAGAGATCGGCGAAGTGATCATCCGCGGACGCCACCTGATGAAGGAGTACTGGAACCGCCCCGAGGCGACGGCCGAGACGCTGCGGGACGGCTGGCTGCACTCCGGCGATCTGGCGACGATCGACGAGGAGGGCGTCGTCTACATCCCGGACCGCAAGAAGGACATGATCATCTCCGGCGGCGAGAACGTCTATCCGGCCGAGGTCGAGAACGCGATCTCGGCACATCCGGGGGTGGCCGACGTGGCGGTGATCGGCATGCCTTCGGCGAAGTGGGGCGAGTCCGCGGCCGCCATCGTCGTCGCCAAGCCTGATCGCGAGCTGGGCGAGCACGAGATCCTGGAGTTCTGCCAGGGCAAGCTGGCCCGCTACAAGCAGCCGCGTTGCGTCCACTTCGTAGACGAGATTCCCCGCAACCCGACCGGGAAGATCCTGAAGCGCATCCTGCGCGAGCAGTTTCCGGGCCCGGCCCCGGAGTAGGACGCACAATGATCATCGCCTGCCTCGACCTCGAGGGCGTCCTCGTACCGGAGATCTGGATCGGTGTCGCCGAGCGCACCGGCATCGAGGAGCTTCGCCTCACCACCCGCGACGTGCCGGACTACGACGAGCTGATGACCCGCCGGCTCGGGATCCTCGAGCGCCACGACCTCGGCATCGGCGACATCCAGGAGGTGATCGCCGGTCTCGCACCACTGGAGGGCGCCGCGGACTTCCTCGAGGGGCTCCGATCCCAGATGCAGGTCGTGATCCTCTCGGACACGTTCTACCAGTTCGCGAAGCCCCTGATGAAGCAGCTCGGCTGGCCGACCCTCTTCTGCCACGACCTGGAGATCCGCGAATCGGACGGCCGCATCGTCGCCTACCACCTGCGGCAGCAGGATCCCAAGCGCAAGGCGGTGCACGGCTTCCGCGAACTCAACTTCCAGACCATCGCCGCCGGCGACTCCTACAACGACACCTCGATGCTGGCGGAGGCGGATGCGGGGATCCTCTTCCGGCCGCCGGACAACGTGGTCAAGGAGTTCCCGCAGTACCCCGTGTGCCGGACCTACGGCGAGCTGCGGGCCGCCTTCGACCGGGCGTGCGAGGAGATCGCAGGCTCCGGCTGATCCGCCTGCTCCGGTTCAGGCGCCGACAGCGTTGCGCGGTTCAGGCGCTCCCTGCGTTGCGCGGTTCAGGCGCTCCCTGCGTTGCGCACGCGGTCGACCTTGAACATGCGCAGATCGCCGGGCTGATAGGTCAGCACGACGGCGCGGCGTGCCCGCGCGGACCGGTTCGGCTGGGAGCCGTGCACGGTGTGGGCGCTGAAGAACACGAGCGAGCCGGCCTTCACGGCGAGGGGAACCTGGTCACCCTCGTCGAAGGCGTCGGGGTGCGTGAACAGCGGTCCCAATCGACCCGCGCCTTCTCGTCCGGGCAGGCAGCCCCGCGTGTGGCTCGCACGGATCACGCGGAAGCAGCCGTTCTCCTCGTCCGCATCGTCGAGCGCCAGCAGCACGTTGGGCAACCGGTCGAGGTGGTCGCAGAAGTGGCTCCAATACGGCGAGTCCTGGTGCCAGTCGAAGCCCGAGCCTTCGCGAGGGCGCTTCAAGTTGATCTTGTCCGTGAACAGGCCGACGCGCTCCGCCCCGATCAGGCCGCGCATGGGCTCGACGAGGCGGGGGTCGTCCACCAGACGATCGAAGAGCGGATCGAGCGTGTGGAAGGGTTCGATCACCCGGATCGTCCGCGAGTCGGGGCGATGCTCCATCTGCACGGTCGCCCCGGGCGCTAGCTCCGGCGCCTCGACGTACTCGTTGCCGTCGATGCGGTAGCGGTCGTCACTGCTCTCGGCACAGGCCTCCGCCCGAGCGACGATCCGCTCGGCGGCCGCGCGGAGGGCCAGAAGCTCGGCTTCGTCGAAGACGGCGCTGCGATGGAAGAAGCCGTCCCTTCGCCAGGCGCGTGCCTCCTCCGCGTGGAGCGTCCAGGCGGAGCGCCCCTCCCTCGGGGGGGCCTCGACGGATTCGGGTTGGGCCATGCGGGCCTCGTCGGTGGGTCCGGGTCGGCGGGGTCACCTCGGAGCGGGGCCCTCCGCCGACGGGGATGGGTGGAACGCCCGATTGTGGGCGATGGCGGCGGGGATGGCCAACCCGCTCCGTTGCGCTCGCGGCCGCCTTCCGGGGCCGAAAGGCATCGCCCATCGCGCGTTTTACCCAAGTTTCACAGGCGCCCCCATCCGCTCGCCGAAGCACCCCCGTATGCTCGCGATCGCCCGACATGGAGAGAATCATGGCCAGTGCAGCACCGGCGGCTGACAGCCGCCCCGATCGATCGGATCCCCGCGCCCGCGCGGCCCGCGGCCTCGCGGTGAAGCAGGAGTTCGAGACATCCGACGGTTGGCTGACACGCACCGCGATCATCTCCCGCACGATCTACTGGGGCATCCACGCCGCGTGTCTGCTCGTCTTCGTGACCGGCGCGCCGGTCGAGGCGGTGCTGCTGGGCGTGGGCACCTACTTCATCCGGGTCCTGGGCATCACCGGCGGGTACCACCGCTACTTCGCGCACAAGACCTACAAGACCGGCCGGGTCTTCCAGTTCGTGCTCGCCTGGATCGGCTGCTCCGCCGTCCAGAAGGGTCCCCTCTGGTGGGCCGGCACGCACCGCCGCCACCACCGCTTCTCGGACCACGAGGGCGACCCGCACTCGCCCAAGGACGGCTGGTACTACTCGCACCAGGGCTGGGTCTTCGACTCGCGCTGGGAGGGAACGCCGAGCGACGTCATCAAGGACTTCGCGCGCTACCCCGAGCTGGTCTGGTTGAACAAGAACCACTGGGTCCCGCCGCTGGTCCTCGCGGTCTTCTGCGGCGTCGTCGGCGGCTTCGCGGGCCTGGTCTGGGGCTTCGTGGTGTCGACCACGCTGCTCTGGCACGGCACCTACCTGGTCAACTCCCTGGCCCACTTGTGGGGAAGCCGCCGCTACGAGACCACCGACACCAGCCGCAACAACCTGTTCATCGCGCTGATCACCTGCGGCGAGGGTTGGCACAACAACCACCACCACTACCAGGCCTCGGCCCGCAACGGCTTCTTCTGGTGGGAGGTGGACGTGACCTGGTACGTGCTCAAGACCCTGTCGTGGTTCGGCATCGTCTGGGACCTCCGCGTGCCTCCGGCCGCGGTCCTCGAGGGTCGTGGCGCGAAGGGCGAGCTCGCCAGCGCGGCCTGAGGTCCGTCGGCGCTCAGCGCACCGTTCGGCGGGCCGTCGGAGTCTTTCGCGCCCGGGGCGCCCGGCGCAGCCAGAGTTCCACCCGGTTTCCCTTGCGCCGGACCGCGTGCTCGAGACGGCCTCCGAACGCGCGCAGCAGGCTGTCGCCCACACCGAGTACGAGCTCTCTCCCCCGCGGTGAAGAGGCGATCCCGATCTCGGGGATCGGGGGCGCATCGTCGAGGACCGAGATCACGCCGAAGCGGCCCTCCTCGCGCAGCTCGATGCGCAGATGGGGCTCGTCGCCCTCGGCCAGGGCCCCGGTCAGGATCAGCACCAGCAGCTGATGGACCGCGTCGACGTCCGCGCGCAGCGGCGGCAGGGTGCGGGTTCTCGGCAGTCGCAGGGCCTCCGGCGTCGGCAGCAGCTCGAAGACGGAGAGGCGCGCGGCTGCCAGCAGCTCGTCGCTGGCGCACGCGCCGACGTGGAGCTCACCCCCCTGCAACGGCCGAAGCAGGGCCACCCAGGCACCCGCCTGGGTCGTCAGCAGCTCGATGTCTCCCGTCCAACGGCGGCGTCGGTCCTGCCTGGGCTCGTCCCCGAGGAAGTGCGCCGTCAGTCGCACGCCGGCGAGCAGGTTGCCGAGCTCGTGCGCGACGGGGCGGATCCAGTCGCTCCCCGGGGAGGCATCGCTCACCCGGGCAGGATACGACGCATCGGGACGAGGCGCCGGAACCCCGCTCGCCGCGATGGATGCACCTCCCGAGCGTCGCGCTGCGCCTATACTGCGAGCGATGAGAAGCGCCCTGCTGCGCGGCCGCGACCACGTCGAGATCGGAGCCATCGACGTCATCGGCGAGGGCCCCGCGGCCATTGCGATCTCGCGCGGCGGCGCGCGAAAGACCTATCCCCACACCGACCCCAATGAGGACGTGTGCGCCTTTGCGCTGGGCAGCGACGGATGGATGCTGGCGGTGGCCGACGGCCACTCGGGCTTCGAGGCTTCCGAGGTCGTCGTCGAGCACCTGCTCGCGAACCCGGCGCCTCACTGGACCGACGGCGGCTCGGATCTCGACGGCGAGTGGAACCGGCACGCGGTGGCCGCGCTCTACGACGCCAACGACGAGGTGCTGCGCGAGCGGCTGCGCGGCGTCCACTTCGACTCGGCCACCACGCTGTGCACCGCGCTGATCCGACCGACGGGGGGCCAGCTGCTGGTCCTGGGCGTGGGGGACAGCCACGTCTTCACGGTCGACGCCGAGGGAACTGCACGAGAGCTCGCACCGGGCGGCAAGCGGCCGACATGGTTCCTTGGGACGGCCGACGAGAGCTCCGAGCGGCTGGCGCGTCGCTGCCGGATCGAGAGCCATCGCCTCGACGACACCCGGGCCGTGGTCTGCGTGACCGACGGCTTGAGCGAGATCGGCATCGGCGTGGACGACCCGACCGCGGCCGTCGCCGAGGCGGCGCGGATCGCCGCCGAGGCCGACCCCGAGCTGCGGGCGATGCGGCTGGCTCGCGAGGTGTGCCAGCTCGCCTGTGACGCCCAGGAGCAGGCCCGATCGGGAGACAACGTCGCCGTCTCGGTGGCGTGGCTCCGCGGCGGCTGAGCTCGCGCATTCGGCCGGCGGCGGGGAAGCCCAGGCGGCCGCGCCCGTCGGGGGTGCTCAGCGGGCCCTCAGCAGGTCCAGCAGCAGCCGGCGCCGCTCCTTCGAGTGCACGATCAGACCGCCGAACAGCGCGAGGTACAGCACCGTGAAGGCGCTGCGCACCTCGGAGCTCGGGAAGATCAGCTGGACGCCGAACAGGGCGGCGAGCATCACGGCCTCCCAGCGGCGGAAGACACGATCGGCGACGATCAGACAGGCCAGCAACGACTGCGCCGAGGTCAGCCAGAGCTCCTCGGCCTGGCGGTCCGTGAGCGGGAGACCGCCGAGCGTGCCGGCCGCGATGCAGTAGGCGACCGGGAGCGCGCCGACCAGCAGCGTCCACTGATTCACCTTGGACGAGACGAGCGCACCCAGCCCGACCTCCCCGCGATGCCGGTAGGCGAACAGCAGCGCGATCATGAACTCCGGCGACTCGGACGCGAGCGGCGCGACCCACTGGACGAGCAGGAACTC
>JAJDAR010000416.1 GCA_029261775.1 Deltaproteobacteria bacterium
ACGACTTGGTCGCGTGCGGCGACCGCTGTACCCTGCCGCCCCCTCGCAAGGAGACCGCCATGCTCGTGATCGCAGGCCACGTGACCCTCGACCCCGCCAAGCGCGACGCGGCGCTGCCCGCCGCGAAGGAGATGATGGCCGAGACGCACAAGGAGGCCGGCTGCGGCGCCTACGTCTTCTCCGAGGATCTCGATCAGCCCGGACGCTTCCTCATCTTCGAGGAGTGGGAGAGCCAGGAGGCGCTCGACGCGCACTTCAAGAGCCCGCACATGGCGAAGTTCCAGCAGGCGATGGGTGGCTTCGGGGTCAAGGAGATGGTGGTCCACAAGTACGAGATCACCTCGAAGGGCCCGCTCGGCTGACCTCGCCGGGGGGCGCCGGAGCGCCCCCGCACCGTCGCTACTGCAGCAGCTCGAGCAGGTCGTCTCGCGTGAGGCGACCGGCGGCGCCCGCGCCGGACAAGGCCGCGTCAGCCAGCTGCCGCTTGTCCGCCTGCAGCGCGAGGATCCGCTCCTCGACCGTCTTCTCGGCGACCATCCGGTAGACGAAGACCGGGCGATCCTGGCCGATCCGGTGGGCGCGGTCCGCGGCTTGTTCCTCGACCGCCGGGTTCCACCAGGGATCGAGGAGGAAGACGTGGTCGGCAGCGGTCAGGTTGAGGCCGGTGCCGCCCGCGCGCAGCGAGATCAGGAACACCGGCGGGCCGTCCTCGCGGGAGAAGTCCGCGACGACTGCGCCCCGGTCCCGGGTGCTCCCGTCGAGGCGCACGAAGGGCAGGCTCGAGGCCCTGAGCCGCGGCTCGACCCGGTCGAGGAGCGAGGTCCACTGGGAGAACACCAGGGCCTTGTGGCCCTCGGCGACGACGGTTTCCAGGCGATCCTGGAGCAGGTCGAGCTTGGCCGAGGCGTCGAGGGTCTGCCCCGGCAGCAGCTGCGGATGGCAGCAGGCCTGCCGCAGCCGAAGCAGCGCCTCGAGTGCAGCCAGGACACCGCTGCCTCCCTGGAGCTGCTGCACGACCTCGTCCCGCGTCGAGATCAGCACGGCGTCGTAGATCGCGCGTTCCTCGTCGCTGAGCGTGCAGTGCAGCACGCTCTCGGTGCGGGGCGGAAGCTCGGGCGCGACCTCGGCCTTGCGGCGTCGGAGCACGAAGGGTCGCAAGCGCGCACGCAGGTGATCGAGGACCTGCTGATCCCCTTCGGCGATCGGGCGCGCGTAGCGCTCCTCGAAGTCGCGCCGCCCGCCCAGCAGGCCCGGGTTCAGGAAGTGCAGCTGGCTCCACAGCTCGTCGAGCCGGTTCTCGATGGGCGTGCCGGTCAGCGTGATGCGTTGCTCGGCGCGCAGCGCGAACGCCGCCTGCGCCACCTGGCTGGTGGGATTCTTGATCGCCTGGGCCTCGTCGAGCACGACCGCGCGCCAGGTCCGCTGCGTGAGGCTCTCGCGATCGCGGCGCAGCAGCGCGTAGGTCGTGAGGGTGACGTCCACGTCCTCGAGCAGCTCGCGGTCGGCGCCGTGGTAGACGTCGACGGAGAGGCCGGGGCGGAAGCGCGCGATCTCCTCCTGCCAGTTGGCCAGCAGGCTGGTCGGCGCCACGACCAGGGTGTCGGTCTCGAGGGCGCACAGGGCCTGCAGCGTCTTGCCGAGGCCCATGTCGTCGGCGAGCAGGCCCCCCAGGCCGGCCTCTCGCAGGAAGCAGAGCCACTGGGCTCCCGTTCGTTGGTAGTCGCGGAGCTCGGCGCGCAGGTCGGCGGGCAGCGCGAGCTCGCCGGGCTCACCGATGCGCTCGAGGCGATCGGCCAGCTCGGACCAGGCCGCGGGCAGCGGCTCGTCGAGCTCGCGGCAAAGCCGCGCGAGGTCCGGCGTGGCCGCGGTGGCGATCCGGCCGTCGTTGTCCCGGGCCGCGAGCAGGTCCGCGATCTGCTGCCCGTAGCGCGCCAGCCAATCGGCCGGGAGCGGAGCGAAGCCACCCCCGAGCAGGGGGACGACCTGGGCGCCGCTGCGCCAGGCGCGAAGGACGGCCTCGCCGTCGGCGTGGAAGGGGCTCGCCTCGCTGTCGGGTGACGCCGCGGCCGTGAAGCGGATGGCGACCCGCTCGCCCTCGAAGGCGAAGGAAGGCTCGGGAGCGCCGACCGCGAAGAAGTCCCGGTGCCCCTTCCCCGTGACCTGCCCGAGGCGCTCGATCCGGGGCAGCAGCTCGAGAGCCGTCTGCGCCTCCCAGCTCGCGCGGTGGCCCGGCGTCAGACCGACGCGCTTCTGCAGCAAGCCGGTGAGCCGGCGCTCCTCTTCCTCGTCGCGGATCGGAACCGCGCCGCCGAGGTGCACGAGGCGGCCGGCATCTACCCGGGCCTGCGGCGGGTCACCGTAGACGAGCAGGGGCAGCAGGCTCAGCTGGTCGCCGTGCCGCTCCGTCTCGAAGCGGAGCCGCGGCGGCACGCTCTGCGTGTCCGGCAGGGCGTCCGTTTCGACCCGCACCGGGATGCGGCTCTCGAGGTCCGGCAGCACGTCGCTCAGCAACGCGGGCAGCTCGTCGGCGCCGAACAGCCGGCCGCGACCCAGGTCCTCGGCCTCCCGACCCGAGAGCCGGCTCGGCGCCAGCTCCCGGATCTCGTCCCCGCAGAGCACCAGACCGCCGCCGAGGTTCTCGTCGATCGGCGGCTCGACCGAGGTGTCGAGGCGGAATCCGCCCTGGGCTTCGCGCAGGCGCGCAACGGTGAGGACCGGCTCGCGGCTCGTGCGGATGGGCTCGTCGTCGAGCGTGATCTCGGTGTTGCCCTCGAGGGCGGCCAGCAGGCTGCGCATCACCCCCCGCGGCATGGGGCCGGAGAGGCGGGTGCCGAGGGCGCGCTCGACCGCGAGGTCGGACTGGGTCGGGCTCACGGCCGGGCCGTCGACGCGGCGGGTGGCGACGGCCGTGAGCGTGGTGGCGAGACGTGTCTCGCGCTCGCCCTGGATGATGAAGCGCTCGAAGGCGAGGCCATCGCCCGCCCGCGAGAGCCGATACACGACCTTCCCGGCGCCAGCCCCCTGGCCGGTCTCCGGCACCTCTTCTCCGCTGCGGACCGCCTGGCGCAGCGCGATCACGGCGGCAGCCACGTGCTCGCAGGGGTCCTCGCGGTCGGGGCAGTCGCACTCCCACTCGGCGTCTTCGACGTAGAGCAGGACCGTGGGGTAGATGACCCCGGACGTCGGGCGCACACGCAGCAGCACCTCCCCGCCATCCCGGCTTTCGCCGGGCTCGCGGGTGACCGCGCCGGCTCGCGCCAGCTCGACGCCACGCGACCACGCTCCCCGCGACGCCTCGCCACGCACCGTTTCGAACAGCTCGTCCACCGCCCGCGGAGCCTAGCGAGTGTCCCCACCCCCCTCGCCCATCTCCCCCCGGCCCCCGCCAGCCGCCCCCAACAACTCAAGAACCGCCCGCCGCCCCCAACAACTCAAGGAAATGGCCCGGCTTCCAACTGGAGTCGATGGGGGGGTGGGGGTGGTAGCTTGGGGGTGTGGGGTCTTACATCACGCAGGCGGGGCTCGAGAAGCTCCAGGCCGAGGCCGATCATCTCTGGCGGGTCGAGCGGCCGCGCGTCACCCACGAGGTCTCGGAGGCCGCGGCGCTCGGGGATCGGTCCGAGAACGCCGAGTACATCTACGGCAAGAAGCGACTTCGGGAGATCGATCGGCGCCTTCGCTATCTCGCCAAGCGCATGGACGATCTGACCGTCGTGACGCCGGCTCCCGAGCAGGAAGGTCGCGTCTACTTCGGCGCCTTCGTCACGGTCGTCGACGAAAAAGGGGTCGAGGTCGAGTACCAGCTGGTCGGCCCGGACGAATCCGAGCCCGGCGCGGGCCGGCTCTCGATCGATTCGCCCGTGGGCAAGGCCCTGATGGGCAAGCAGCCGGGCGACGAGGTGCGAGTCCCGCGACCGCGAGGCGAGCCGGGCGCCCTCGAGGTGCTCGCGATCCGCTACGCCCTGGACGAGGACACCGGCCGCTCGTGAGCCCCGACCCGGAGGATCTCTGGGTGTTCGGCTACGGCTCGCTGGTCTGGCGGCCTTCGTTTCCCTTCGCGGATCGGCGCCCCGCGCGCCTTCGCGGCTGGATCCGCCGCTTCTGGCAGGGCTCGACCGACCACCGCGGGGTGCCGGGTGCCCCCGGGCGCGTCGTCACGCTGCTCCCCGACGACGCCTCGGAGTGCTGGGGCACCGCCTACCGGATCGCGGCCCGCGACGTCGAGGGGGTGATGGCGCATCTCGATTGGCGGGAGAAGGGTGGCTACGAGCGGGTCGAGACCGCGCTCGCGCTCGAGGCGCCCCGCGAGCACGTGGACGGCGTCGTCTACATCGCGACCACGAGCAATCCGAACTACCTGGGTCCCGCGCCCCTGCCGGCGATTGCCGCCCAGGTCCGTTCGGCCAGCGGGCCGAGCGGGCCGAATCCGGAGTACGTCCTGCGTCTCGCCGAGGCGCTGCGGGCGATGGGAGCCGAGGATTCCCACGTCTTCTCGCTGGAGGCCCTGCTCCTGGAAGAATGACCCCGCGGGGGTCAAGTCCAGGGTCCGATCCAGCGATGAGAACGGGAGATCGATGGAGGAGGGCTCCCGCGGAAGTTCGCGGGCTCTCCGGCATCTCCTGCTCCGGAAGTTCCGATGCCTGCGCCGCTCTACGTCCAGATCTGGCACGACGGTCAGTGCCTGCAAGAGGTTCCCTTCACGGGGGATCGCATGCAGATCGGCCGGCTGCCCGAGAACGATGTGGTCCTGAACCACCTCTCCGTGAGCCGCATCCACGCGCAGCTGGAGCGCGACGGCAGCGAGGTGATGGTCGAGGACCTCGGCAGCCAGAATGGCGTGTGGCTCGGCGAGGAGCGCATCGCCGGACGTGCCATCGCGCCCTTCGAGGAGTCGATCCGCATCGGCCAACACGAGATCCGCCTGCGGCGGGAGTCGGAGGCGGACGACGCGGAGTTTCCCGTGCCCGTGCCGGCGACGCTGGACGGTCCCACCGGGACCGCCGGCGACCTGGTCGGCGAGCGCCCGCTGCCGCCAGTGGTCCGTCCCGGCACGTCTCCCGAGCCGCCGAGCGCGTCAGAGCTCCCGGAATCGCGGGCGGTGCTGAACGGAGAAGGCGGCCTCGACGACCTCTCGCCGTTCGCCATCGACGAAGACGAGATCGCCGACGACGCATCGCTCCCCGACGGTGTGGCCGAGCTGTCGGCCGAAGAGCTGTTCGACGTGGACGACGATCCCACGTCCTTGGTCGACTATCCGTCCGAGGAGGTGTCTGCCGCCGAGGACGCCCAGGAGGACCTTCACCCGGGGCTGATCATCCAGCAGTCGGGTCAGATCGATCGTGTGATCGTGTGGGACCGGGAGGAGCTCGTCGCGGGCCGCGGCTCGCGATGCCAGATCCTGCTGCAGGCGCCCGAGGTTTCCAGGCGCCACGCCCGCTTCGTCCGCGAGGGCGACCGCTACGAGGTGCGGGACCTCGGCTCGATCAACGGGATCTTCGTCAACGACACCCGTGTGAACCACCACGACCTCCAGGTCGGCGATGTGGTTCGCATCGACGCCTTCGAGATCACCTTCGTGCTCGACCCGCAGCCGATCGCCGACGGCGTGCAGGTGGCCGAGGCCGAGCTGCTGGATGCCTCGGGCACCGATCAGCAGCATCCGACCCGCATGGCGGGAGACCGGAGCCGGGAAGAGGCCGCATGGGACGGAGCCGAGAGGTCCGAGCTCCCGGAGGTCGAAGCCGAGCCGTCCCGGTCGCCCGCCGATGAATCCGAGGCGGCCGGAGACGACGAGCCCGAGGGGCTGTTGATGGCCGACGACCTCGGCCTCGATGAACCGGCCGAGCCCGCCGACCTCGAAGATCTCGAAGACCTCGAGGAGACGCCGTTCGGCGAGCCCGATGAGGAACTGCAGGACGTGGCGGGCCTCGAGCCCGACCCGGTGAGCCCGGATCCCCTGGCAACCGAGGAGGACGGCGGGGGCCCCGAAGCGCCCGCAGACGTCGCCGTCGGCGACCCGGCCGAGCTGCCGGCCGTCGATCTGCTCGACGCGTCCCTCGACGAGGACGACGACCTCGAGAAGGATGAGCCCGCAGGGCTGCTCTCGACCCTCGAGCTCGAGATCTCGGTCGAATCGCTTCCCGAGGAGCTCCGCCGCGCGCTGGCCGTGCTCGAAGACGAAACGATCACCGTCCCCGTGCGGCTGCGATTGCGCCGTTAGGCGCCGCGCTCACGACGCAGCTCACTTCCGCGGCCCTCTCGTGCGGGAGGGAAGCTGCGCTGCGTGTCAGCCGGACTGGCGCCTGCCGCGGGCCTGGATATCGGCCCGCCGCGCGGCGACCTGATCCGCGGAAACGTCCTTGACGTGGGTCCGCGAGACGTCGCGCTCGTGCTGGCGACTCGGTCCGTAGGCCATGGCGAAGCCCTCGTCGATCAGCTTCTTGTAGCCGAGCACGGCCTCGGGCACGCAGGAGAGCATGTCCCTTGCGATGCCCTGCGCGCGGGCGACCAGCTCCGCCGCGGGCACGATCTCGGCCAGCAGGCCCCAGCGCTCGGCCGTCTCCGCATCGACGAAGTTGCCGGTCAGCGAGACCAGCTTGGCCCGATGGATTCCGATCAGCCGGGGCAGCTTCTGGGACAGGCCCCAGCCCGGCAGGATCCCGACCCGGGCATGCGTGTCGGCGAAGCGCGCATCCGGCGATCCGATCAACACGTCGCAGCCGAGCGCCAGCTCGAAGCCGCCCGTGATCGCAAACCCGTTGATCGCGCCGATGATCGGTTTCGGGCAATCCTCCATCGCGTGGACGGGATCCTCGAAGGCGGGCAGTTCGCCGGCGCCGCCCTCGGCCGGACCCTCGCTGGAGAGCTCCTTGAGGTCGATCCCGGCGGAGAAGGCCGGCCCCGCTCCCGTCAGCACGATGGCGCCGACGTCGGCGTCGGCCGCAAGCGAGGCGAAGGTTTCGGCGATCTCCCGCCGCAGGGCGCGGGACAGCGCGTTGCGGGACTCCGGCCGGTTCAGGGTGACGGTGGCGACGCCCTCGTGCTTCTCGACCTGGAGGATCTGGCTCATGGTGGCTCCTCGCCGGGGGTGGGGCGGGAAGCTACCGCGGTCCGAGGCGGCGTCGAGCGCGTCGGCGCGCCGCCAGGCCACCACGAGCGGGCCGGTCGAAACCGGCCCGCTCGTCCGTGGTCTAGCGGGCCGCGCTCTCGAAGACCGCCCGCACGTCGTCCTGCAGCAGGATGTACAGGCTCAGCACACCGAGGACGGTGCCGAAAGGCACCGAGAACAGCGCGAGCACGGAGAGCCCGAGAGCGAGGGTTCGCGCCCAGGGGCGGCGGCGCAGCAACCCGAACCCGGCCAGCAGGCCGGGCAGGGAGAGCGTGGCGATCGCTCCCGCCACGATCGTGCCGAGTGTCCCGAGCACGAAGGTCGCGGTCGGGTCTCCGGAGAGGAGACCCCACGGCGCGATCAACAGGAACGCGAGGCCCGCGAAGCCGAGACCCAGCGCGTTCAGCACGAGGTACCCGAGCCCGAGCACCCGCACCTGCTCCTCGGCCCGGGCGCGACCCTCGACCCGGCGGACGATCCGCCGGAACGCCGGATCCTCGCTCTCCCAATCGACGCGGTCGAAGGCCGGA
>JAJDAR010000417.1 GCA_029261775.1 Deltaproteobacteria bacterium
GGCCCGGGGGGCCGGGGGTGGGGGGTCGTTGTTTATTCTTGCCCCCCCCCCCCCCCCCCAAAAAACCAACCCCCCCCCCCCGCTCCGGCTGTTCCCAGTTCTGGGCGTGGCTGGGGGTTAGCGGCCGCCGGCGGCGGGGAAGGGCTCGGGGAGGGAGGGGGCGGTGGGGTCCGCGGCGCGGCGGCGGAGGCTGCCCAGGTCTTCGAGGACCAGGTAGAGGCTCGGCACCACGAACAGCGTGATCAGGGTCGAGAACAGCACCCCGTAGGCCAGCGAGACCGCCATCGGGATCAGCGGCCGCGCCTGGACGCTGGCCTCGAACATCAGCGGCACGAGCCCGAGGAAGGTGGTCGCCGAGGTGAGGACGATCGGGCGGAAGCGCTCGATGCCGGCCCCGACCACCGCATCCCAGATCGTCGCTCCTTCGTTCCGCGCGCGGTTCACGAAGTGGACGAGCACCAGGCTCGCGTTCACGACCACGCCCGACAGCGCGACCATGCCCAGGATCGAGAAGAAGACCACGTCCCAGCCCATGATGTAGTGGCCCAGGATCGCGCCGACCCAGCCGAAGGGAATCACGCTCATGATGATGAGCGGCTGGGTGTAGGAGCGCAGCGGGACGGCGAGCAGCCCGTAGATCAGGAGCATGGCCAGGGTCAGGCCGCGCACCAGGCCGCTCTGCGCCTCCGCCTGCTCGCCCTGCTCGCCTTCGAGCCGGTAGGTCATGTCGGGATAGGGAGCGAGCAGCTCCGGCAGCCTGGACTGCACCTGCGCGAGCACGGCCTCGGGCGTCGAGACCGCCCGATCGACGTCCGCCGTCACGTTGACCACGCGCATGCGGTCGGTCCTGCGGATCGACGCGTAGCCGCGGCCGAGCTCGACGGTCGCCACCGCATGGAAGGGGACCTCGGTGCCGTCCTGCGTGCGGATGCGCATGTCCTCGAGGGCGGCGAGAGTCTTCCGCTCGTCCTCCGGGTAGCGGAGCATCACGCGCACGTCGTCGCGGCCGCGCTGGACGCGCTGCACCTCTTCGCCGTAGAAGGCCTGACGGACCTGGCGGCCGAGGTCCGCGAGGGTGATGCCCAGGGGACGCGCCTCCGGCTTGACGGCGAGCTGGATCTCCTGCTTGCCGGCCCGATAGGTGTCGGCGATGTCCGTGACGCCCGCGTAGCTCGCGAGCTCGGACTTCAGCGCAGCCGCGGCCCGCGTCAGCTCCGTGATCGTGCCGCCGCGCAGCTCGAGGTTGATCGCCTCGCCCGCCGAGAACTGGTTCGCCGTCAGGGCGAGCTCGACGGCATCGGGAATCGAGCCGATCTCTTCGCGCCACAGATCGCGGATCTCGAAGGCGCCGACGCTGCGCTCCGAGTCGGGGACGAGCTCGAGGGAGATCTCGGCGTAATGGGACCCGCCGATCACCACACGAGGGTCCGGCGGTCCGTCCCGGGCCTGCTGCTTGCCGATCGTGGTGAGCACCTGGCGGAAGATCGTCGGCTGGCCTTCGCGGTCCGCGTCGAGTCGCGCGCGCAGCCGCTCCACCGCGTCCTCCATCTGCTGGACGCCCGCCTCCGTGACCTCGAGCGGGATGCCCGTCGGCATCGTGAGGGTGGCGTAGACGATGTCGCCTTCGACCGCGGGGAAGAACTGGTAGCGGAGCCGACCGCTCGCGAAGAGGGCGACGCTCAGGATCAGCACCGCGACGGCGGACGCGATCGTGACGTAGCGATACTCGAGGCACCGCTCGAGGAAACGGCCGTAGCCATTGCGGGAGAAGGTCTGCAAGCCACCGCTCAGGGCCCCTTGGAAGCGCTGCCACACGGCAACGACCGGGTTCGGTTTCCCCTTCCGGCTCGTGGTGCGGCGGTGGGCCAGGTGCGCGGGCAGGATCCACTGGGACTCGACCAGCGAGAAGATCAGGCAGAGGATCGCCGTGTACCCGATGTACCCGAAGAACTGGCCCATGTGGCCCGGGACCATGATCAGGGGAAGGAAGGCCGCGACGGTCGTCATGACCCCGAACAGCACGGGGATGTACACGTCCTGCGTGCCGCGGATCGCCGCCTCGACCTGGTCGACGCCCTTCTGCTCGTAGCCGTAGGCGGCCTCGCCGATCACGATCGCGTCGTCGACGACGATCCCGAGCACGAGGATGAAGGCCATCACCGACAAGGTGCTGATCGTGAGGCCGAGCAAGGGAAAGAAGAGGAAGGCGCCGAGGAACGCGATCGGCACCCCCGCCGAGACCCACATCGCGAGTCGGAAACGCAGGAAGAGACCGAGGGTCAGGAGCACGAGCAGCAGGCCGCTGCGCGCATTGGAGGTCAGCGCGTTCAGCCGGATGACGAGACCTTCCGACTCGTCGTTGAAGAGCTGGAGCTTCACCCCCGCCGGCAGCTCGAGCCGCTTCGCCGCGACGTAGCTCTTGACCTTGCCGGAGATGTCGAGGATGTCCTCGTCGCCGATCAGCTTGACGCTGACGATGGCGGCCGGCTTGCCGTCGAGCCGCGCTCGCAGGTCCCCCTCCTGGAAACCGTCCCGAACGGTCGCGATCTCGTTCAGGGTGAGCGCCGTGCCGTCGTTGCGCGTCAGCACCACGATGTCCTCGAACTCGCGCCCGGTGTAGGCCTGGCCCTTCGTGCGCAGCAGGATCTCGCCCCCGGCGGCCTTCACCGAGCCCCCGGGCATGTCGAGCGAGCCGCGGCGCAAGGCACTCGCCACCTGGTCGAAGGTCAGGCCATGGCGCCGCAGCGTGGCCTCCGCGACCTCGATCGAGATCTCGTAAGGGCGGACGTAGTCCAGCTCCACCTGGGAGATGCCGTCGAGCGCCGCGATCTCGTCGCGCACCTCCTGTGCGATGCGGCTCAGCGAGAGCTCCGAGAGATCGCCGGTGATCGCGATGCTGACCACCTGATCCTTGATCACGACCTTCTTGATGATCGGCCGCTCCGTCTCCTCGGGCAGCGTGTCGATCGCGTTGACCCGGCTGTCCACCTCGGCCAGGGCGGCATCGACGTCCTCGCCGGCCTCGAGCTCGACCATCGTCACGCAGGCGCCCTCGACCGCCAAACTGGTCATGCGGTCCGTGCCCTCGAGGCCTTCGAGCTCCTCCTCGATGCGGATGCAGACGCCTTCTTCGACCTCCGACGGCGCAGCCCCCTGGTACTCGACGAGCACCTGGATCATGTCCACGTCGATCGACGGGAACTCCTCCTGGTTGATCGTCGGGATCGTCGTGAGCCCGCCGACCACCAGGAGCAGCATCAGCAGGTTCGCCGCCACCGGGTTGCGCACCATCCAGGCGAGGGCGCGATTCACGAGCGGGCCTTTCCAGCGGTCTCCGAGGAGACGGGCCCGAGGCTCTCCGGGGCCGACGGCGCCGCGGCGTCTGGCGTTCCGACCTCCGGGACCGCGCGCGGGGCACGCGCGCCGGAATCGGGCGCGGCCTGCAAGGTTTCCGCGGCTCCGTCCGCGTCAGCCAGCAGCTCGGGCTTCACCCGCATGCCCGGCACGAAGCTGTCGACCTGCGAGATGCAGACCCGAGCGCCCTCTTCGAGGGTCGCGCGGATCAGGGCATCGTCACGCTCGAGACGCAGCAGCTCGACGGGCAGCAGCTGCAGCCGGTCCTCCGAATCCACGATCAGCAGGTTCCGCCGATCCCGCAGCGCACCGCGCGGGACGACCAGCACGTCCTCGGCCACCGGTCCCGCGATCTCGGCCTCCACGAAGAGCCCGATCGCGAGCGGCGCCCGGCCCTCGGTCTGGCCGTACGGGTCCTCGACGCGTGCGATGACGTGCACCATGCGGCTCTTGGGGTCGATCTCGCCCTCGGTCCGTACGATGCGCCCGCTCCACGCCTGGTCGCGCCCGGCGAAACGGGCCCGCAGCGTGACCGCCGGGCCCTCGGCCAGTGCAGCGCCGGAGAACAGGGGCAGATCAAGATAGGCGAGCTCGTGATCGGGGATCGGTAGCCGCACCTCGACGTAGTCCGTCGCATACAGGCTCGCGACGGGCTGACCCCGGCTCAGGAACTGGCCCACGTCGACGCGCTCGTCGCGCACGCGCCCTGCAAAGGGTGCGGCAATCTCCGTGCGCGAGAGATCGCGGCGGGCCTGGCGCAGTGCGGCCTCGGACTCGTCGAGGGCGGCCCGGGCCACGCGCGACTGACGGCGAGCGTCATCGAGCTGCGAAGAGCTTGCGACGCCCTGACGCGCGAGCTCCTCGCGACGATCGAGCTGCGCCTTGGCGTGCTCCCATTCTCCCTGGCTTCGCGCGAGGTTGGCCTTGGCCCGGGCAAGCGCGGTCTCGTAGTCGGCGCGCTCGACGCGCAGCAACGGCTCGCCCTCTGCGAAGAAGCCGCCCGACACGAGCGAAGGGGAGGTCCAGACGGCTCGTCCCGACACCTCGGGAATCAGCTCCGACTCGGTGCGCGGCGCGACGGTGCCCTGGGATCGGACGAAGAGCGGCAGCGGGCCGGGCTGGACGTCGATCACGCGGACCGCGCGCAGCGTCTCGGGCGGCCTGCCGGTCGGTACGTCGGGCGCGGTCGCCAGCAGCGCCGCGCCTCCCAACAAGGCGGCAGCGAGAACCACGAAGGGCAGCAGCAGCTTGCGCCGACGGGTCATGAGGGAGCTCCCGGCTCGGCCGCGGGGAGATCGAACAGGTGCTGAAGATGGCTCGTCACCCGACCCGCGAGCTGCCGAGCCTGCTCCGCGTTGAGCAGCTTCACGACCCGTTCGCGGTGATCGCTCATCAGCTCGAAGACCAGCTCCGCGGCGCTGGTCGCGTCGCGCGCCTCGAGCGCCTGGTCGAGTCGGTGGGCCAGGGGCGCGAGCACCTCCTGCGGCATCCGCACCGAGATGTCCTGCTGGGCCTCGAGCCGATCCCAGAACTGCAGCTTCAGCGCCTGCCGCAGCAACCGCAGCACGAAGTTTCCGCTAGCGTCGACCAGACCGTTCACCATTCCGTGGAGATGCTCCAGGTAGGCGGACGACTCCAGCTCGTCGTGCTGGATCGCGTGCAGGTGGGCACGCACGGCATGGAGCTCGGCGTCGGAGCCGCGGATCACGGCCATCCGGACACAGGACGAGAAGAGATGGGTGTGGACCTCGAGGATCTGGTCCACCAGCGTGGCATCGGGCACGTCGTGCAGGTCGAGCAGGTGGCCGACGATGTCGAGGCTGGCGTTCTGGAGGGCCCCCACCCGCGCTCCGCTCGGGCTGATCTCCACGAGACCCAGCTGGGCGAGGGTGCGCAGACCCTCGCGGACCGCGCTGCGGCTGACCCCCGCGCGCTCGGCGAGCTCACGCTCCGACGGCAGGCGATCGCCGGCGCGGTAGCGGCCGGTCAGGATGTCCTCGCGCAGGGTCTGGGCGACCCGCTCGACGGCAGTTTCGGACACGATGGAGGATCCCCTGGGGGCACGGGGTGGTCTGACCAGATTGGTCGGACCATAGCCATCGTCCCCTGGGCCGCCAGACTTGAGGGATCCGAGCCAGGCCGGCCCTGGCTCAGGCGTCGCCTGCCCCCGCATCGTCGTCCGCCATCCGCGCCATCGAGACGAGGACCTCGCCTTCGCCGAGATCCATGATCCGCACGCCCTGGGTCGCGCGACCCATCGTCGAGATGGTCTGCACCTTGCAGCGCAGCACCTTGCCGCCGTTCGTGATCATCATGACCTCGTCGTCGTCCATCACCTGCGAGATGCCGACGACCTGGCCGTTCCGGCTGCTGGTGCGGATCGTGATGATGCCCTGACCCCCCCGCTTCTGGACGCGGTAGTCGTCGAGCGGGGTGCGCTTGCCGAAGCCGTTCTCCGTCACGGTCAGCACGGTGGCGCCGGGAGAGAGGATCTCCATCCCCACGAGCTCGTCGTCGCCACCGAGGGTCATGCCGCGCACGCCGGCGGCGGTGCGGCCCATGCCCCGGATGTCGCTCTCGGGGAAGCGGATCGCCTTGCCGACCTTCGAGGCGAGAATCACCTCGTTCGAGCCGCTCGTGCGCCGCGCCGCGATCAGCTCGTCGTCGTCGGACAGGTTGATCGCGATGATCCCGCCACGGCGCGGGTTCGAGTAGGCGTCGACCTGCGTCTTCTTCACGACGCCCTTGCGGGTGCACAGCAGCACGAAGTCCTCGGCCGCTTCGCTGAAGTCGCGCACCGGCAGCGTGGCCTGGACCCGCTCGTCCTCCTGCAGCTGGAGCAGGTTCACGAGGGCCTTTCCGCGGGCGGCTCGCCCCATCTGCGGCAGCTCCCAGACCTTCTTCCAGTGCACCCGGCCGCGGTTCGTGAAGAACAGGATCGTCGAGTGCGTGGAGGCCACGAAGAGGCTGGAGACGAAGTCCGCTTCCTTCGTCTGCATCCCGCGCAGGCCCTTGCCGCCGCGCCGCTGCGCGCGGTACTGGGTGATCGGGTTGCGCTTCACGTAGCCCTGATGGGACACGGTGACGACCATGTCCTCCTCGACGATCAGGTCCTCGGTGGAGAGACCCTCGACCGCGCCGGTGATCTCGGTGCGCCGGTCGTCGCCGTACTTCTCCTTGATCTCGTCGAGCTCCTCCAGGATCAGGGTGAGCAGCTTCTCGTCGCTGGCCAGCAGCTCCTTCAGGCTCTCGATCAGCACGCGCAGCTCCTCGAGCTCGTCGAGCACGCGCTGTCGCTCCATCGCAGTCAGCGACCGCAGCCGCATGTCCAGGATCGCCTGGGCCTGTCGCTCGGAGAGCTCGAAGCGCTGCATCAGGTTCGTGCGCGCGGTGGCCGTGTTGTCCGCCGCTCGGATGATCGCGATGACCTCGTCGAGGTGATCGAGCGCGATGGCGAAGCCTTCGAGGATGTGGGCGCGCGCCTCGGCCTGGGCCAGGTCGTAGATCGCGCGGCGCGAGGCCACCTCGCGCCGGAAGTCCAGGAAGTGCTTCAGCGCGTCTTTCAGGGTCAGCAGCTGCGGACGGCCCCCGACCAGCGCCAGCATGTTCACACCGAAGGTCGTCTGCAGCGGCGTCATCTTGTAGAGCTGGTTGAGGATCACCTCCTCGGGCGCGTCCTTGCGCAGCTCGATCACCACGCGGATGCCGCGCCGATCCGACTCGTCGCGAAGATCCGTGACGCCGTCGACCTTGCCCTCGCGCACCAGGTCGGCGATGCGCTCGACCATGCTGGCCTTGTTGACCATGTAGGGGATCTCGGTCACGACGATCCGCGGCCCGCGCTTGCTCTCCTCGAAGGCGGCGCGACCGCGTACGGTGATCTGGCCCCGTCCGGTCATGTAGGCCGAGCGGATGCCGTCGGTTCCGCAGATCAGCGCGCCCGTGGGGAAGTCGGGACCGGGGACCTTCTCGAGCAGGTCGTCCACGCTGCAATCCGGGTTCGACGCGACCAGGTGCAGCGCATCGACCAGCTCGGAGAGGTTGTGCGGCGGGACGTTCGTCGCCATGCCGACAGCGATGCCCTGGGAGCCGTTCGCCAGCAGGTTGGGAATCCGCGTCGGCAGGACCACCGGCTCTTCGGTGCTGCCGTCGAAGTTGGGCGTGAAGTCGACCGTCTCGCGGTCGATGTCGCGAAGCAGATCCGTGGCGATCGGCTGGAGGCGCGCCTCGGTGTAGCGGTAGGCGGCCGGCGGGTCGCCGTCGATCGAGCCGAAGTTCCCCTGACCGTTGACCAGCGGGTAGCGGAGCGACCAGTCCTGGGCCATCCGCGCCATCGCTTCGTAGATCGCCGAGTCGCCGTGCGGGTGGTAGTGCTTGATCACCTCACCGACGACACCCGCGCTCTTCTGGAAGGGCCGGTTCGGCTGCAGCCCCTCGTCGTGCATGGCGTAGAGGATGCGGCGATGGACCGGCTTGAGGCCGTCCTGCACGCTGGGCAACGCGCGGCTGACGATCACGGACATCGAGTAGTCGAGGAAGGAGCCGCGGACCTCGTCCTCGATGTTCACCGGCTGCGATCCGGACCCACCATCCCCCGGGCCGCCGCCCGTGGGCGATCCTTCGTCGCCACCGCCGTCGCCGGCGTCACCGCCTTCGGCGACGGGCGACGGGTCGACGTCGGCCTCGACGGCGTCCGCCGCGAGCTCTTCGGTGTCCGGGGCTTCCTGGGTCTCTTCGGCCATCGTGATCCACCCGGCACGCAGCACGCTGCGCCCGGTTGCTGGGGTTCGGGTCAGACGTCCAGGTTCTGGACGTTGAGCGCGTTCTCCTCGATGAACTCCCGGCGGGGCTCCACCTCGTCGCCCATCAGGGTCGTGAAGACCAGATCCGCCTCGACGGCGTCTTCGACGCGCACCTGCAGCAAGGTCCGGTGCGCCGGATTCATCGTCGTGTCGGCGAGCTGATCGGGGTTCATCTCACCGAGACCCTTGTAGCGCTGGATCGTCAGACCCTTCTCGGCGAACTTCAGGACCTCTTCGACGAGATGTCGCGCGCTCGGAATCTCTGCCGGCTCCTCGCCGGCCGTGCCCGTGAGCAGGCGGTAGGGCTCCGCGCCGATGTCGCGCGCGCGCTCTGCGAGGTTCATGAGCCGCTGGAGATCCGGCGAGCGCACCAGCTCGAGATCGAAGACGGTGCGCAGCGGCAGGCCGGAGCGGCGGCTGACCGCGATCAGCTTGTGGCCGCCGTGCTCGGGATCCGCCTCGATGTTCCAGTCCACACCCGAGAACTCCGGATAGAGCGCCCCGACCTTCGCCGTGAAGTCTCCGATCCGGGTGCGCAACCACGCCTCGTCCTGCAGATCGTCCTCGCCGATCCCGCCGCACTGGACGACGGCGTCGACGACGCGCTCGTCGATGCGCCGGATCGACAGGTGCTCGACGAGGCCCGCATAGTCGGAGGCCGCATCGAGCAGCCGTCTTGCGTCCTCGGACGCGATCGCCTGGTGATCGGGGCCGCACTCGACCTGCAGCACCTCGAAGGCCAGGTCGAGGAGATAGTTGTCGCGCTCCTCCTGGTCCTTCAGGTAGCGCTCGCTGCGCCCCTTCTTGATCTTGAAGAGCGGGGGCTGGGCGATGTAGACGTAGCCGCGCTCGATCAGGTCGCGCATCTGGCGGAAGAAGAAGGTGAGCAGCAGTGTGCGGATGTGGCTTCCGTCCACGTCCGCGTCGGTCATGATGATGACCTTGTGGTAGCGGGCCTTGCTGGCGTCGAAATCCTCGCCGATCCCGCAGCCGAGGGCGGCGATCATCGACTGGACCTCGAGGTTCGAGAGCATCTTGTCGAGCCGCGCACGTTCGACGTTGAGGATCTTGCCCCGCAACGGCAGGATCGCCTGGAACTCGCGACTGCGGCCCTGCTTGGCGGTGCCGCCCGCCGAGTTTCCCTCGACCAGGAAGAGCTCGCTCTTCGAGGGGTCTCGCTCCTGACAATCGGCCAGCTTGCCGGGCAGGCTGTGATCGGAGAGCGCGCCCTTGCGGCGCGCCAGGTCCCGGGCCTTGCGCGCGGCGAACCGGGCGCGAGCCGCATCCACGACCTTGTTGGTGATCGCCTTGGCGGTGCTGGGGTGCTCCTCGAAGTGCTCGAGCAGGTTCTCGTAGAGCAGGCCCTCGACCAGTCCCCGGACTTCGCTCGTTCCCAGCTTGGTCTTCGTCTGCCCCTCGAACTCGGGCTGGGGAAGCTTCACGGAGATGACGGCCGTCAGCCCTTCGCGCACGTCGTCGCCGGACAGGGCCTCGTCCTTCTTGGCCTTGCTCTGGCTCTTTCCGTTCTTCTGCTGGTTCGTCAGGTACCGGTTGAGGGTTCGGGTCAGCGCCGTGCGAAACCCGATCAGGTGGGTCCCGCCCTCTACCGTGTTGATGTTGTTGGCGAAGCTGAACACGCTCTCGTTGTAGGAGTCGTTGTACTGGAGCGCGATCTCGATCGCGACCGGCGTGTCCTTGTCCTTGCCCGGAATCGCCCGCTCGCCGGTGACCAGGATCGGCTCGTGGAGGGGCTGACGGGTACGACTCAGGTGCTCGACGAAGGAAACGATGCCGCCTTCGAAACAGAAGTCGTGCTCCTTGCCGCTGCGCTCGTCCTTGATCACGATGCGGATGCCGGCGTTCAGGAACGCGAGCTCCCGGAGTCGCTGCGAGAGCACATCGAACGAGAAGTCCGTGCTCTGGAAGATCTCGGAGTCCGGCAGGAAGGTGACCTTCGTGCCGGTCTGCTCCGTGGTGCCGGTCGCGGTGAGTGGGGTCTTCGGATCCCCGCGTTCATAGCGCTGGCTCCAGACCTGGCCGCCGCGCTTGATCTCGAGCTCGAGGGACTGGGAAAGGGCGTTGACGACCGAGACGCCGACACCGTGGAGCCCGCCGGAGACCTTGTAGGACGACTCGTTGAACTTGCCGCCGGCATGCAGGGTCGTGAGCACGACCTCCGCCGCGGGTCGGTTCTCGGTCGCATGCATGTCGACCGGGATCCCCCGGCCGTCGTCGATGACGGTGACCGAGTTGTCGTCGTGGATCGTGACCTGGATCTCTTTGCAGAAGCCGGCCAGCGCCTCGTCGATCGAGTTGTCGACGACCTCGTACACCAGGTGATGCAGGCCATCCGGCCCGGTCGTCCCGATGTACATGGCGGGTCGCTTGCGGACCGGCTCGAGGCCCTCCAGGACCTCGATGGAACTCGCGTCGTAGCTCACCCGTCGACCTGCTTTCGTGAACCCGGATCCGCCAGGGGTGCGGATGCCGGAGATCGTTCCATCGAGCTGGCTGGGCGCGGGTCTTCCGGGCGCCAGCGCGGCTCGCCGATTCGTCCCCCCGGGCGCGGCTTGCCTGCCAGGGGGAAGCCCGGAGCGCCGACAGAGACTATCGAACGCAGGCGGCCCCGTAAACCCTTTGGATGACTGAAAACATCAAGGATTTCAAATGTTTACAGCGATCTCAACCGGTCTTTGCGCGGTCTCGGAGGGAACCCATGCAGAACGCGGTTTGTGTGCTGAAAACAGCCCAGGGAAGAGGGCGAAAAGCAGCGGGAAATGGGCTCTCGGCGGCGCCTCGAGACCCGCGGTGCGGGACCTCTCGCGCTAGAGGCGCATGGGCATGACCACGGCGACGCTGTCGTCGTCGTCGGTCGGTCGGAGCTCCGCGGCCGTGTTGCCGTCGCGCAGACCGAGCCGGATCTCCTTTGCGGAGAGGGCCCCGAGCGCATCGAGCAGGTACCGGGCATTGAATCCCACGGAGACCGGATCGCCTGCGTAGTCGAAGTCGATCTCTTCCTGCGCTTCGCCCAGGTCGGGGTTGTTCGACGAGATCGTCAGACTTCCCTCGGCGAGATCCAGCTTGATCATGCGACTTCGCTCCGCGGACAGCAGTGCGACGCGCCGCAACGCGCGGGTGAAGGGCTCCGAAGGCACGGTGAAGGAACGGCCGATCTCGTTGGGAATCACCTGGCGGTAGTTCGGGAACTCGCCTTCGATCAGGCGCATCACGAGCGTGACGCTACCGCGGCGAGCGAGACCGCTGTTCGCTTCGAAGCCGATCTCGACCTCGTCGGCGTCGTCCTCATCGACGAGTCGCTTGAGCTCGGCGAGTCCCTTGCGCGGAATGATCACGCCACTGGCGAGGCCAGCGAGATCACTACCCGCAACCGTCCGATCCACCAGCGCCAGACGATGACCGTCGGTGGCGACCATGCGGATCTTCTCTTCCTCGGCGATGACCTCGAAATACACGCCATTGAGGTTGTATCGGGTCTCATCGACGGAAGCGGAGTACATGGTCCTGTCGATCATCTGCGAGAGAACTGCTGCCTGGAGCCGTACGAGCTTGCCGGGCGAGAACTCGGGGAGGTTCGGGTACTCGTCGGCATCGGCGCCTGCGAGGGAGAAGCGTCCCCTTCCGCAACGCAGCTCGAGAAAGCTGCTGTCCTTCGCCTCCAGATGAACGGCCTCATCGGGGAGCTCGCGCACGATGTCGTAGAACTTGCGTGCCGAGACGGTGAGTGCACCGACCTTCTCGACTTCCGCGGTCTGCTGACCTCGGATGCCGACTTCGAGATCCGTCGCCGCGAGTTCGAGCTGTCCGTCCTTCTTGCCACCGGATGCGGTGAGCAACACGTTGGCGAGGATCGGCATCGAGTTGCGCTTCTCCACGATGGCCTGGAGACGTGCGAGTCCTCGCTGCAGATTCCCCTTCTCGATCACGAGCTTCATGACGTCTCGCCTCTTCTTCTTCTTTTTCAGGTTTTTTGAAAAAGGAGTAGTGGTCGTGATAGGGACCGACAAACCGACAGAAACAGCCGAAGTTCCGGGAAAGGCTGAGGTCGCGTCGTGTCGGTCGCGGACGGACGGCGGTGGGCGCTGTCGGTCGCTCCGCTGGCGCAGCCCTCTCCCCCCGAACTGAGCCGTGGGAATCATACCACCCTGTCGGGCCAGGGGGACGTCTCCGGGCAGCCTCACCGGCTCCGTTGCCAGCGGGAAGGGGTCGGGTTAGGATCCCGCGCTCTCCGGGCCCTCTGGGCCCCCTTACCAGCGAGCGCTGGGGAACATGAAGCGAACCTATCAGCCGAGCCGCATCCGCCGCCTCCGACGTCATGGCTTTCGCGCTCGGATGAAGACCAAGAA
>JAJDAR010000418.1 GCA_029261775.1 Deltaproteobacteria bacterium
TGCCCGAGGCGATCGCCGTGCTCGGAGTGATCGCCTGGTGGCGGCGGCGCCGGGCACCGGGACGCTAGGTCCTCCATGAGTCCGCGGGTCACGCTGATCCTGGCACTCCTGGTCGCGGCGGTCGGTGCCGGCGTGTGGTTCCTCGAGATCGAGGGTGCCGACGAGCGCGCCCAGGCCGAGGCGACCGCCAAGCAGATCTTCCCCGACACGAAGCCGGAGGAGCTCACCGCCGTCGTGTTGCGAACGAGCGATGAGCGCGAGGTCCGTCTCGAGCGGGAGGGCGGGTGGAGATTGGTGAGCCCGATCGAGTTCCCTGCCAGCGCTACCGCTGCGGATGCGCTCGCCACGGCGGTGGCCGATCTGCAGACCGAGGCCATCTACGACGACCCCGAGCCGCTCGAGAACTACGGGCTCGGCGGGGAGGCGACCGTCCGCGGCTACCGGGGAGACGAGGAGCTCGCCCTCGTGATCGGCGACGCCACCCCGACAGGTTCGAACACCTACGTTGCGATCCCCGGCGACCCGCGGGTCTTCACCGTCGCGACCTATCGCACGAACGCGCTGCGCAAGTCCCTCGACGAGCTTCGCGAACCTCAGGTGCTCGCCTTCGATCGCGAGGCGGTGCGCGGCGTCGAGGTCGCCTGGCAGGGCGGGGGGGTGCAGGCGGTCAAGGACGGCAACGCGTGGCGTCTGCAGAAGCCCATCGAGGGCGCCGCCGACGCGGGCACCCTCGAGGGCCTGCTCGCCGACCTGCGCTTCCTCCGCGCCGAGGGCTACGTGGACGAGCCCGACGAGGAGACGCGCCAGGCCGTCGCGGAGCCGAGCCTGCGCATCGAGCTGCGCGGAGAGGGCGAGAGCGTGCTCGCCGAGCTGCGCGTGGCGGCCGGAGGGGACGGGTCCAGCCGGGTGGTGCAGGGGCGCGACGGCCATCTCTATCGCCTGGCCTCGGATCGCCTCGACGACCTGCCGCGCACCACAGTCGCCTTCCGCTTCAAGGAGCTCTCCACCTTCGCCGTCGGCGACGTCGGCGGCTTCGACCTGCTCTTTCAGGATGGCGAGGGCAGCGTGGCGATCGAGGCGACGCCCACCGAAGAAGGGGGCTGGCAGAGCGAGCCCGAGATCCTGGCCCCCGGCAAGGCGAGCCGCATCCTCTCCGAGCTCTCGAGCCTCGAGGCCGTCGACATCGCCGCCGACAGCATGGGGCCCGGTGAGCTCGCCGGCGTTGGTCTCTCGCCTGCGCACACGACCCTGCGCGTCTACGGGCGCGCGGAGGACGGCGGACGCGGCGAGCCCCTCGCCGAGGTCTCCTTGGGTCGGCACCAGGAGGGTCGTGGCATCGCGGCGCAGCGGGCCGGGGATCCGGTGGTCTACTGGCTCGCCGAAGACCTGGTGGAGCACCTGCCGCTGGGGCTCGACGTGTTCCGGAAGCGATTCCTGGCAGAGGAAGCGGAAGCGGGCGACGATTCGACGGGTCTGGCCGACGCACCCGAGGACGCGGGCGGAGGCGAGGCGCCGGAGGAGTAGTCCGTGGGGGCAAACGTCGGGCGGATGATGGCAGCGGGTCTGGCGTGGATCAGCCTGACGCTCGCGGCCCACGGAGAGACGCAGCTGCCCGGCGCGGGCGCCCCGGGCCCGCCGCCCGAAGCCGTCGTCGGCGAGCTTCCCTTCGTTCCTGGCTTTCCGACGCGGATCATGGTGGACCTGGCGCCCGAGGGGCAGAGGCCCTTCGTGATGATGCTCGATACCGGGGCCTCGACCAGCGTGATGACGCCACCGATGGCGCGCTCCCTGGGCGTGAGCGTGCGAGCGGCCAAGGACTCGCCGTATCGCAAGGCGACCCGGCTGGGTCGCGACCTGCAGTTCTACGTCGACGTTCGTACGAGCGATTCGGGCTCGAAGACGGGCTTCGAGTACGGACTGCTGGGCGGCGAGTTCCTGGACGACTACGTGCTCGAACTCGACTATCCCGGCGAGCGCGTGCGTTTCCTCGACCCCGGCCGATACCGGGTGCCCGAGAGCACCGCAGCCGCCGACGAGGCGGTCCTTCCGTTCAAGCGCTCGGGGACCCGCATCGTCGTCGACATCGCGGTGGATGGAAAGGAAGGGCGGGTCCTGCTGGACACGGGCGCCCCGGACTCTGCGATCCTCTCGGGCAAGCTCGCCCGCCGGCTGGGGATCGATCTCACCACCCTCGAGGACTTCGGCGAGGTCGGAACCGTGCTCGGCCCCATGCGGGTGCTTCTCCTGGAGACCGGCAGCTTCCGCTTCGGAGGCTTCGAGCTGGGCGCCCATCCCGTCCTCGTCGCGCCGAGGGGCTGGTACAACCAGGGGACCTCCTCGGACTCCGTGATCGGCTACGACGTGTTGCGCCAGTTCGTGCTGCGGATCGACTACAAGCGAAAGCGCATCTGGTTGAAGCGCACCGGCGACCCGCGCGTCACCTTCCAGGGAACCGACTGGGCGCTCGTCCAGGAGCTCGGCGCCTTCTTCACCCCGATCGGGCCCGGCCGCTTCTGGATCTGGCGGGTTCGCGGTGGTGGCTGGGCCGACGGCCACGGTTTCCGCGAGAGTGATGTCGTCGTCGGTCCCCCCACCCTCGAGGTCGAGGAGATCCGCTTCCGCGTCGACAAGGGTCACGGCGTGGACGTAGCGCGCGGTCGCGGGGAAGAAGCCCTCTGGGTCCAGATCGGGGCGGGCGCCCCGGCTTCCCCGTAGCGCGTTCGGCTGTGGCCCCAGGGCGCCGCTAGGGGGCGTTGAAGAGCCGATCCAACGCCGTCGAGACCGCATTCTCGAGGCTCTGGAATGCCTTCGCGGACATCGAGCGCACGTGCTCTCCGTCCGGTCCGGCGTGGACGCGGTACTGCAGGCTTCCCTCGCCGAGCGCGATGCCGACGCCGAAGCCCTCGATCGAGAGGTGACGGGCCTCGGTGGGGAAGCCGCGGCCGCCTTCGGCGGCGACGCTGCGCAGCAGGGTGAAGCCGCGGAGCAGGCTCTCGATCTCGTGGAGATCGAGGTAGTGGACCTGCTCGTGGCCCTCGAGCCCAGGCGCCTCCACCCGGATCCGCAGACCGAGCAGACGTTGGCTCTCGAGGCCCGGCTCGAACGCACCGAGGCCGGAGATGGTCAGCTGGCCGCCATCGATCGGAATCGCGGGGCGCGGCGCCTGTCGCTCGACGAGCACGCGGTTGCGCTGCTCCATGAAGCGCCGCAGCTCGCTGCGGGTCGGCGGCTGGGGAGGGACGACCGGCGCGGTCGCACCCGGCGGGGCGACCGGAGGCGTCTGGGCTCCCGCGGCCAGGGCAACGAGGCACGGGATCAGCAGCGCCGTGAACCGCCGAGTCACCGTCCGTCCTCCTCGGAGCCTGCGGGCTCGCCGACCTCCGGCCCCTCGCGCTCGTGGAAGTCGCCATCGAAGAGCGCCTGATTGGGACCGTAGATCTGCTGGCCCCCGGCGACGTAGAGCACCTCCCCGGTGACGTAGTCGGCGGCGGGCGATGCGAGGTAGGTGATGGCCCAGGCGGCGTCTTCGGGGGCGCCGGGCCGGAGCAGCGGCACGCCGCGGAAGCTCTTCAGGATCTTGGGGTGGTAGGTGCCCTGGAAGCCCGGTGTGACGATCGGTCCCGGCGCGACGCAGTTGATGCGCAGCTTGGGGCCCCATTCGAAGGCCAGGGTGCGGCTCAGCTCGAGCACACCCCCGCGAGCGGCGGCCGAATGCGCGAGGCCCGGAAAGCCCCTGCCGACCACGGCGATCACCTGCACGATGCTTCCGCCGTCGCCCGAGAGCATGAGGTCGCCGAACACCTGGGTCATGTTCCAGGTGCCGTTGAGGTTGAGATCGACCACCGACTGCCAGCCCTTGGGCTTCATGTCGCGGGCCCGGACGGGAAACTGGCCGCCCGCGTTGTTGATGAGGATGTCGGGGGCGCCCAGCTCGGCGGCCAGGGCTTCGACCGACGCCCGATCCCGGATGTTCACGGTGGCGGCCCGGATCGTGCCGCCGGTCTCCGCGGCGAGCGCCTCGGCCGTCTCGTCGAGGACCTCTCGCCTGCGCGCGGCGATCCACACCTCGGCGCCCGCACGGAGCAGGCTCTCCGCGGTCGCGCGCCCGAGCCCGGTGCCGCCGCCCGTCACGAGCGCCGTGCGGCCCGCCAGCAGCTGGGGTGAGAACGGATAGGTCCGCTCACCCACGACGTGCGCCTCGGTCGGGGCGATGAGTCACGGCGTGTACCTGCCTCACGGCGTGTGCCCGAGGATGTCGAGCATGGCAGGGTGCAGCACGGCGTTGCTCGCCACGACCGAGCGCCCGCCCCAATGACTGGCACCGCCCTGGGCGTCGCTGGTTCGGCCTCCGGCCTCCTCGACGATCAGACAGCCTGCGGCGACATCCCAGGGCTTGAGCTTGAACTCCCAGAAGGCGTCGAAGCGGCCGGCGGCCACGTAGCAGAGATCGAGGGCGGCACTGCCGTCGCGCCGGATGGCCTGGGCGGCTTTCAGGAAGGCGGCGAACTCCGCGACGTTGTCGTCCCGGCTGCGCTGCACGTCGTAGGCAAAGCCGGTGCAGAGCAGCGCCCGCTCGAGCTTCGGCTCCGCCGAGACATGGATCGGGGCACCGTTGAGCCTGGCGCCTTCGCCCCGCACAGCCGTGAACAGCTCGTCCAGCAGCGGGTCGTAGACGACGCCGGCCAGGGGCTCGCCCGAGCGCTCGACGCCGATCGAGACGCAGAAGCGGGGATAGGCGTGGGCGTAGTTCGTGGTGCCGTCGAGCGGGTCGATCACCCAGCGCAGCTCCGCGCCCTCCTGCTCGCCGCCCCCGCCCTCCTCGGCCAGGATCGAGTCGTGAGGGCGCGTCTCCCTCAGGCCCGCGATGATCAGCGCCTCACAGGCCAGGTCCACCTCGGTCACCAGATCGATCGAGGTGCCCTTCGTGCGGATCTCCAACACCGTCGAGTAGCGCTCGCGCTGGATGGCGCCGGCCTCCCTGGCGAGCCGGGAGGCGAGGGCGACCGCTTCGGCGCCGGTCATCATCCGCGGGCCTCCGGCAGCTGGAAGAGGCTGCGCGCGTTCGATGCCGTCTGCCGCGCCACCTGCTCGACGGGCCTGTCCTGCGCGGCCGCCAGCGCAGCGCCCACCAGCGCCACGTGGGCCGGCTCGTTGCGTCGTCCCCGGTGCCCTTCGGGTGCCAACAGCGGCGCGTCGGTCTCGACGAGCAGCCGCTCGAGGGGCAGCTCCGCGGCGACGCCGCGCAGGCCGCGGTCCTTCTTGAAGGTCAGGATGCCGGAGAAGGAGATCATCAGCTCCTTGGCGAGCGCGCGCCGCGCGAACGCCAGGTCGTGGGTGTAGCAGTGAAGGACGCCACGCACCTCGCCCCGGCCGCAGGCCTGCCAGATGTCGAGCAGCTCCTCGTAGGCTTCGGCGCCGCGGTCGCGCACGTGGATGCTGACCGGCAGATCGAGTTCTCGCGCCAGCTCCACGTGCCAGGCAAAGGTCTCGCGCTGGGCCTGGCGCGGCGAGTTCTCGTAGAAGTAGTCGAGGCCGCATTCGCCGACCGCCACGACCCGGGGCGCGTCGAGCCAACCGCGGATCTTGCCGCGCGCGTCGTCGTCGAGCTGGTCCGCGTCGTGGGGATGCACCCCGACCGTCGCGAACACGCGCTCGTCCTCGGCGGCCAGCGCCACGGCACGCGCGTTGTGGTCGACGCCGTATCCGGCGCCGATCGCGATCATCGTGCCCACCCCCTGACTCGAGGCGCGCTCCATGACCTGGCTGCGGTCCTCGGCGAACTCGTCGGCGGTGACGTGGCAGTGCGAGTCGAGCCAGGGCTGCGCCTCGCTCACGCGTCGCCCGTTTCGAGCTCGATGCGTGGGAAGAGGGCGTCGCCCTTGCGGGTCGGCGTGCCCGGCGAGACCGCGCCCCAGCGCTCCGCGTCGTCGGGCAGCCGAGCGCTCGCGAGGGCGTCGGTCGCGCCGACCCGGTCGAGGATCTCCGCGGCCGTGTCGGGCACGAAGGGAGAGAGCAGCAGGCCGATGCTGCGCAACGCCTGGCAGCAGGTGTGCAGGGTGGTGCGCACCTCGCCTGCGCGCTCGGGCTCCTTGGCCGCCTTCCAGGGTGCCCGCTCGTCCAGGTACTTGTTCGTGGCGTCCACGAGCCGGAAGATCGCTTCGAGGGCGCGGTGCATCTCGAGCTCTCGCATCCGGGTCGCGACCTCGCGCGCGGCCTCGCGAGCCGCCGCCTCGACACCCGCCTCGAGCGGCCCGGCGGCGTCGGGCTCGGGGACCACACCGTCCGCGAAGCGGGCGGTCATGTTCAGGGTGCGGCTGACCAGGTTGCCGAGGTTGTTTGCGAGATCTGCGTTGATCCGGGTGACCAGCGCCTCCTCGCTGAAGCTCGAATCGAGCCCGAAGGACATGTCGCGCAGCAGGAAGTAGCGGAAGGCATCGAAGCCGTACTTGTCCCGCATCTTGAGCGGCGAGACCATGTTGCCGAGGCTCTTCGAGATCTTCCGGTCGTCGACGTTCCAGTAGCCGTGCACGTTCAGGTGCTGGTAGAGCGGAAGGTCCGCGGCCATCAGCATGCAGGGCCAGAACACGCCGTGGGGCTTCAGGATGTCCTTGGCGATCAGGTGCTCTACGCCGCCCCAGCGCGCCTCCCAGCCCGGCTGGTCGGGGTAGCCCAGCGCGGCGAGGTAGTTGATCAGCGCGTCGAACCACACGTAGCAGACGTAGTCGGGGTCGAAGGGCAGCTCGATGCCCCAGTCGAGGCGTGTCTTCGGGCGCGAGATGCAGAGATCCTCGAGGCCGCTGTCCTCGCGCAGCATGGCGAGGACCTCGTTGCGGTAGCGCGCGGGTCGGATCCAGTCCGGCTCGCGCTCGATCTTCTCGCCGAGGGCGTCGAAGTAGCGCGTCATGCGGAAGAAGTAGTTCGACTCGGTGCGCTCCTCGGGCGCGCGCTCGTGGTCGCGGCACAGGCCATCCACCATGTCGCGCTCGGTCAGGAACCGCTCGCAGCCGACACAGTACAGACCCCGATACTCGCGGAAGTCGATGTCGCCCTTGGCGTGCACGAGCTCGAGGACGTGCTGCACCGCGCGGACGTGGTCGGGGTCGGTCGTGCGGATGAAGCGATCGAAGCTGAGCCCCAGCTCCTGCCAGGTGCTGCGGAAGAGGTTGGAGATGCGGTCCGCGAAGACCCGGGGGTCCTCGCCGGCCGCAGCGGCCACCTCGGCGATCTTGTCACCGTGCTCGTCGGTCCCGGTCACGCAGAAGACGTCGTCGCCCGCCAGCCGGTGGTAGCGGGCCAGCGTGTCCGCGACGACCGTCGTGTACGTGTGGCCGATGTGCGGCTCGGCGTTGACGTAGTAGATCGGCGTCGTGATGGACCAGGCGCTCATTCGAGTCCCGCCTCTCGCAGGGCGAGGAGCGCCCGCTCGGCCACCATCTGGGGATTGGCGTTGCGCTGCGCCAGGGCCTTGCGACAGCTCTGGACGGTGTCGAAGGCACGCAGCCCGGCGTCGAGGTCGCGTCGCCCCTGCTCGGAGGCCGAGGATAGACGGGCGTGCAGCCACGCGGCCGCGCCGGCCAGCAGATCGTTCGTGCCCTCGGCGGCCACTGCCCGGGGCCCCCGATACGACTCGGCCCAGTCGAGCACCTGGGGGATCGAAAGGCGGCCGATGCCGTCGAGCGCCGCGAGCTGCTCGCGGGCGGCCTCGGACAGAGCTGCCACGCCGCGGGGCGCCTCGAAGCCGACCCGCTGGCAACGCGAGCGCACCGTCGCCAGCAGGCCGGAAGGGCTCTGGGTGACGAGCACCAGGCTGGTGCGGGTCGGCGGCTCCTCGAGCAGCCGCAGCAGGGCGTTCTGGGATTCCTGGTTCAACCACTCCGCGTCGGCGATCACCGCCGCGCGCCAGCCGTCCTCGGGCCCGCGCAGTCGCAGCGCCGACTGGACGGCGCGTACCTGTCCGATGCGGACCCGCGTGTCATCCGGACCGCGCTCGACCCAGAGTAGATCCGGGTGATCGCCCACGTGGCGGAGCATCGGTCCCTTCTTGCCCGTGCCGTCGATCGCGATCGGCTCGCCCGGCGTCGAGGTGCGGCAGGAACGGCAGGCCTCGCAGGGGGCCAGGGCGCGGTCGCCCCGGCAGACGAGTGCCCGGACGAACGCCAGCGCGCCGTCCCTCGGACCCTCGCCCGGGCCGGAGAACAGGTACGCGGAGTGGATGCGGTCCGCGACCAGGCTCTCGCGGAGCCCCTCGGCAAGCGTGGCTTGGGCCATGGGCCGGCGAGTCTAGCGCCCCGTCCGCCGTCCGGAGGGGCGGGGGGGGCCGCGGCGGGGTCAGGGTAAGGCCCCGGACCGACTGGGGAATTTCGCCTCCCGGCAGAAATCCTCCAAGAAGCGGCAAGCCCGGCCTCAAGTTTCCGCCGCTGCGGCCGATTTCGAGTGCAAGCAGGCCGGCGATCGGTCGCTCGGAGGAGAACGGAAATGGCATTCGGGCGCGGGCGCACCGAGGAGGAGACGAGCATGGTGGAAACCAGGGCAGCAGCCAAGCAGGGTGGTGTCGACGGCGGCGGTCTGACGGCCTTCATCGATCAGGGATCCTCGTTCGAGGGCAAGCTCTCGTTCAAGGACACGGTCCGCATCGACGGATGCTTCCGCGGTCAGATCACCAGCGAGAACACGCTGGTCGTCGGCGAGACCGGCGAGATCGACGCGAACATCGAGTCCCAGACCGTCATCATCAGCGGCAGCGTCACCGGTGACATCAAGGCCAGCCGCAAGATCGTGCTCCACAAGAGCGCGGTCGTGGAGGGCAACCTCGAGGCGGCGACCCTGGTCGTCGAAGAGGGCGCCAGCTTCAACGGGCAGATGACCATGCGGACGCCCAACGAGAGCAAGGCCACGCCGCTCAAGTCGGTGAAGAC
>JAJDAR010000419.1 GCA_029261775.1 Deltaproteobacteria bacterium
ACGGACCTGAAGAGCGTGTACGGGCTCGGCCCGGCGGCGTCGAAGGTCTACGGCGCCGAGCGCGGTCTCTCGATCGGGGGATATGGAGAGGGCTACTACACGAACTTCATCGGTGACGAGTCGGACACGGACCGCGACCGCTCGGACTTCCTGCGCTTCGTCACGTACATCGGGTACAAGTTCAGCGACAGCATCGTGTTCAACTCCGAGATCGAGTACGAGCACGCCTCGACGGGGGAGAACGGCTCCGTCTCCGTCGAGCTCGCGACCCTCGACTTCTTCTGGAAGCCCGAGATGAACTTCCGCGCGGGCTTGCTGCTGCTGCCGATGGGCTTCCTGAACGAGATCCACGAGCCGCCCTTCTTCTACGGCGTGCAGCGCCCGGAGACCGAGCGCCGGATCCTGCCGAGCACCTGGCGGGAGAATGGCGTCGGCATCTTCGGCAAGCTCGGCGAGACCGTCGAGTACCGCAGCTACGTCGTCACCGGCTTCGACGCGACGGGCTTCTCCGACGCGGGCGTCCGCGGCGGGCGGCAGAAGGGCAGCGAGGCCCTCGCGGAGGACCTGGCCTTCGTCACCCGCCTCGACTGGACCCCGGATCTGGTGCCTGGCCTCCAGCTGGGCGGCTCCTTCTACGTCGGAGACTCGGGGCAGGACGGCGAGACCGCTTTCGGTGACGTGCCGGACTCGCAGCTCTGGATCGGCGAGGCGCACGCGCAGTACCGGGCGGGCGCCTTCCACGCCCGGGCCCTGCTCGCCTACTCCCAGCTCTCGGACGCGCGCGACCTGAACCTCGCCCTCGGCCGCGCCCAGAACCGCCCGATCGCCGACAAGATGATCGGCGGCTACGGCGAGCTGGCGTACGACATCTGGCCGCTCCTGTTCGGAAACGAGAGCAAGGCGCTCGAGCCCTTCCTGCGGGTCGAGTACGTCGACACGCAGTTCGAGGTGCCGCAGGGCTTCACGCCGAACCGGGCGCGGGCCTATTGGCTGTACACGCCCGGGGTCAGCTTCTACCCGCACCCGAACGTGGTGCTCAAGCTCGAGTATCGGAACTTCAATACCCGCGGTGGCACACGCGCCGACGAGCTCTCGCTGGGGATGGGCTTTGCCTTCTAGACGCCTGACGCTCTCCTTCGCGCTCGCCGCGTTGCTGCTCGCCACGGGCCCCGCGCCCGCGGGCGCGGAGGTGTTCGCGAGCAAGCAAGAAGCCCTCGCCACGGCCTTCCCGGACGCGGAGCGCATCGACCGGCGCTCGCTGGTCCTGTCCGACGCCCAGGCGGAGAGGATCGAGCAGGTCGCGCGCGCGCGCCTCGAGTCGCGGCTCGTCACGCTCTACATCGCCATCCAGGACGACGCGGTGTCGGGCTACGCGCTGATCGACGTGCACCAGGTGCGGACCCTGCCCGAGGCCTTCATGGTCGTGCTCTCGCCCGAAGGCGAGATCCGCTCGGTGCGCATCCTGGCCTTCTACGAGCCGCCCGAGTACAAGCCGAGCGATCGCTGGCTCGCGCAGTTCGAGGATCGCGAGGACCGGGAGGCCGGCTTCCAGCTGGGCAGCTCCATCCATGGGATCGCGGGCTCGACCCTCTCCGCGCGCGCCGTGACCAGCGGCGTCCGACGCTCCCTCGCGCTCTTCGAGGTGCTGGTGACCGGCCAGGCCGCGCCCGTCGCCATCCACGAGAAGGCCGCCGGGCCGGCCGGCGGCGGCAGGTAGCGTGCGGGCCGCGAACTCGCGCACGCGGCATCCGGGCTAGGGTCGGGCGGTGCGTTTCGTCGTCACCGGGGAGCTGAACCGCAATCGCCTGCTCCAGACCATCGTCGTCTGCTACGTGCTCTACGTGGCGGGGCTCTGGCTCACCAACACGCTCCTCTACTTCAACAAGATGAGCCTCAGCCCGAGCTCGGTGGTCGAGTACTACCTCGGCGCCGAGGATCGCTTCCTGCAGCCGCGCAGCTACCAGGGCCTGCTCGAGGTCTCGCACTTCCACTTCTTCGCGATGGGCATGCTGCTCCTCGTCTTGACCCACCTGATGCTGTTCGTGCCGATCTCGAACCGCTTGAAGGCGCTGCTGATCGTGCTGCCCTTCCTCGCCGCCTTCCTCGACGAGGGCTCCGGCTGGCTGGTGCGCTTCGTGCACCCGGGCTTCGCGTACCTCAAGATCACGGGCTTCCTGCTCCTGCAGGGCAGCCTGCTGGCCTTGATGGGCATCTCGCTCTGGTCCGTGTTCGCGGCCACGTCGAAGAACTACAAGAGCGGCGAGGACTAGGTGGCGCTTCGGCGCCGCGCTCTCGTCGGCGTCCTCGCTGCGCTCGTCGGCTGCACGACAGCGCCCGCCCCCGGTCCGTTCCGGGTCTCCGAGGGCCGGGTGGCCATGGGCACGGTCCTGCAGATCACCCTCGTGGTCGAGGATCCGGCGCGCGGCCGCATGTTGCTCGATGCGCTGTTCGCCGACGCGCAGCGCATCGAGTCGGTGCTCACCACCTGGAACGAGACGAGCCCGACGGCCGCATTCAATCGCGCGGCCGGCCGCGGCCCGCAGCCGGTGCCTCCGCTGCTGGAGGAGGCACTGCGGGCCAGCGTGCGCGGCGCCGCTGCAACCGACGGCGCCTTCGACGTGACGGTCGGCCCCCTGGTTCGTCTGTGGAGGGAGGCCGCGCGAGCCGGCCGCTGGCCTGTGGCGGCGGAGCTGGAGGCGGCGCGCGCGCGGGTGGGCATCGATCGGCTGCGCCTCACGCCCGAAGGCGCCTCCCTCGACGCCGGCATGGCCGTGGACTTCGGCGGGCTCGGCAAGGGCCTGGCCCTCGACCGACTCGGCCGGCGGCTGGAAGACGAGTCGGTCCATGCCGCGCTCCTCGACTTCGGCGGCAGCAGCTGGCTGGCCCGCGGTGCGCCGCCGGACGGGCGGGGCTGGCGGGTCCTGATCGCCAGCCGCGCCGGCCGCCGACACATCGTGGAGCTGCGCGACGAGAGCCTCTCCGTCTCCGAGAGCCTGGGTGAGTCCTGGGAGATCGCCGGAAGACGGGTCGGGCACGTAATCGATCCGCGCACCGGGCTGCCCGTGGAGCACACGGCCATCGCCGCGGTGCGTGCGCCGAACGGCGAGGAGGCCGAGATGTGGAGCACGGCGCTGCTCGTCTTGTCGCCCGCGCGCGGCCTCGAGAGGATCCGCGCGCATCCTGGCCTCGAGGCCTGGATGCTCGATGGCGAGGGCGTCCGCCACTCGACGCCGGGTTTCGCAGCCGAGGCGTTGCTCACACCAGCGACGGAAACGACCCGTTGAGAGACCTCGTCGACGTGCTCTACCGGCAGGGTCTCAGGTTCGCCTGGATGGGCGCCCGCGTGTGGTTCGCCGTCCTGCACCCGAAGGTTCGAGCGGCAGCGGTGATCCTGGTCTGGGACGGACGGGTGCTGCTGCTGCGCAACTCCTACCGCGTCGAGCCGAGCCTGCCGGGTGGCATGCTGAAACGCCGCGAGGATGCGGCCACGGGCGCGGCGCGCGAGTTGCGCGAAGAGGTCGGTTTGGTCGTGGAGCCCACCGAGCTGCGCCTTCGGGAGGTCTTCCTGCAACGGAAGTGGGGCGCCCGGATCCAGCTCCACCTGTTCGAGCATCGCTGCACGTCGGCGCCGCCGATCCGGATCGATCGACGCGAGATCGTGGCGGCCGAGTTCCTGCCTCGTACCGACGTGGGGGTGGAGCTGCCGGACCTCGGCCCCGTGCTCGAGCGCCTCAGCGAACCGGGCGTGTGGTAGGTTGCCGCCTTCGCGCGTGTGGTAGGTTGCCGCCTTCGCAGGAGGAGACGACGTGGCACGTGTGAGTGACAGCGACCGGAAGCCGTTCTTCGAGGACGTCGATGCGGCCTGCCGCAAGGCGGTCTGGGCCGCAGTCGCCACCGTGGCCGACGGCGAGCCGCGCGTTCGCCTCGTGCACCCCACCTGGGAGGGCGACACGCTGTGGTTTGCGACCGGTCCGACGACGCCGAAGGCGCTGCAGATCCAGGCGAACCCCCACATCGACGTGCAGTACCAGGTCGCACCGCCCGACTTCGTGCACGTCCTGGTCCGGGGCCGGGCGGTCCTGCTCGACGACGACGAGACGAAGAAGCACGTCTGGGACGTACTCGACTACGACCTGGGAGCGTTCTGGCCCGGGGGGCCGGGCGACCCCAACTACTGTGCCGTGCGCATCGAGCCGACGCGGGTCGAGCTCTCCAAGATGTTCGGCAGCCAGGACAAGCGCGTCTGGCGGGCGTGAGCGCGGGCGACCCCGGCGCGCGCCGTCGAGTCCCGGTCTGATGCGCGGCGCCCGTGAGCAGACCATCGCCTCGGTGATG
>JAJDAR010000420.1 GCA_029261775.1 Deltaproteobacteria bacterium
TGCGCCAAGGCACGCCCCGAATTCGTGCCGCGGAACGAGCCTCGATCACCGAAAGCGACATCAATCAGGGTCAACCGCCGCACAGCACGCTGGAACCATCGAAAGTCAGCTTCTCAGCCAACTTTCGTGCATAGTCCGGGCTAAGGCGCCAAGCAGGATCGCAGGGTCGATTTCAGCTCGGCGTCGTCCCACGGCTTGGGAAGCAGGGCTGTGATCCCCGCGCGGTCGATCTCTGACTGGGGGATCTCTTCAGGCCAGCCGGTCAGAAGAACCCGTGGCACACGGCTTCCGCCGCGCTCGACCTCGGCAAGGAATGAGATGCCGTGGGTACCCGGCATCTTCTGGTCCGAGACGATCAGGTCGACCTGTCGTTCGCCAAGGAGCCGAAGCGCCTCGTCGGCGCCGCCTGCGGTCAGGATTTCGTAGCCCTCGCGGCGCAGCGAGCGGCTGAGTGCGGAGAGGATGTGCTTCTCGTCATCCACGAGCAGGACGACCGGGTGCGGCGCGCTCACAGGAGTTCATCCGGATCGCCCAGAGGCAGGCGAACCTCGAAGCTCGTACCGCGGCCCGGATCGCTCTCGACCCGCAGCGTACCGCCGTGGTTCCGGATCAGATTGAAGGAGGTCGAGAGGCCAAGCCCGGTGCCCACACCCACTTCCTTGGTGGTGAAGAACGGATCGAAGATCCGGTCGAGGGTGGCCTTCGGTATCCCCGCGCCGTTGTCGGATACGGTGATCAGGACCTCATCGCCTTGCAGCTCCGTCCGCAGGCGGATCTCTCCGCGCAACTCTTCCCGGGCCGCCTGTTCCTCGATGGCCTGGTAGGCATTCACCAGCAGGTTCATGAACACCTGCTTCAGCTGCATCGGGAAGCACACAACTGGCGCAAGCTCGGCGTACTGCTTCGTCAGGACGACCGAGTGCTTCATCATGGTCCACACGATGTGGGCCGTGGAATCCAAGGCCCGGTTCACGTCGCAGAGCGAACGTTCCGCCGTGTCCTGGTGTGAGAAGGCCCGCAGGTCGGTGACGATCGCACGTATCCGTTCGGAACCTTCCAATGATTCCCGAATCGCCGTGCCGAAATCCTGCATCAGGAAGTTCGCGTCGACGGCCTGGATCGAGGCATCCAACGCGCTGGCCGCATCCCGAACCTCCTGGTCATCCAGCCTCTCGCGTCCGGCTGCAGCGCGCAGGCCCTCCACATGGGCCCAGACCTTCTGCAAGTCATCGAGATACTCGGTGAGCTGGGAGAGGTTCGCATGGATGAAGCCCATCGGATTGTTGATCTCGTGGGCCACGCCCGCTGCCAACTGGCCGATCGAAGCCATCTTCTCCGTTTGCAGAACCTGGCGCTGGAGCTGCTTGATCTCGGTCAAGTCCTGGAAGATCGCGACTGCACCCTCCCGGACACCGCTCGCATCGACGATGGGTGCGCAGGAGATTCCGGTCGGGATCAAGGTTCCGTCGGCCCTCGTCAGAACCGTCTCGACGCCGCGAAAGCGCGTGCCTTCTTCGAGGGTCAGAAGTGGCAGCAGCTCGCCCGGGGCGGCGCCGGGGAACCAATCCCGAATGTCCCGCCGGGTGAGTTCGCCGGACCCCGCGCCCAGCACCCGCTCGGCCGTGGGATTGGCGTAGGAGACCTTCGCATCGCGGTCGAGGACGAGCACCGCACTGTTCATGTTCTCAATCACATGCCGGCTGTAACGCCCCAAACTATCTATGCTTTCTGCGCGCTCGATCGGTGGGGCACCAGCCTTGATCCGGCGCAGCCATTGGAGCTGCTCACGCGTGGCGATCGACAGCTCGTCGGCAAGCGCAGGACCGCGTTCCACCCAAGCGGCGGCACCGGCTCGGAAGGCCCGGAGTGCGAAGGCGTCGTCGCCGGCCTCCCCGATCACGATCGCCGGCGTCGCACCCTCCCCTGCGCGTTGCAGAAGAGACCAGAGATCGTCGCCGAGGCGGCAATCGAGAACGGCCAGATCCGCATGCCGAGCCCGCAGGGCGGCGGCAGCGACGCGAACCTCGTGATGCAATTCGAGCTGAACCGCCGGGCCCAGCCGCCGAAGCGCATCCGCGGTGGATGTCGCCGCGGGGCCTTCCTGGAAAGGCTCCGCGATCAGCAGGTGGACGCTCACGCGGGAAGCCTCATTCACAGCCCGCACCCGCCTCGATGGAGCCCGCCGATCACGCTCGATCCTCTCGCCTGTCAGGGGTCGCGGGGGGCGACGAGGCCAGTCTACCGGACGGCCTCGAGCCTACCCACCATCCCCGTCGGATGCGCCGGGCGGCGCCCCGCCTCGATCCCGTGTTTGGAGAGTTTGCGGTAAAGGGTGGAGCGGCCAATCCCGAGCCTGCGCGCAGCCTCGCTGGCATCGCCGCGGCTCTCCTCCAGCGCACGCTCCAGCGCCAGGCGCTCGTAGGCCTCGAGAGAAAGCGGCACCGCCGCACCGACGGATTTCGCTGCGAGCACCGGCAGCGGCAAATGGCCGTCACGAAAATCTGCAACACCCAGCCGCTCGTCCTGGGCAAGCGCCAGGGCAGATTCGATGGCGTTCTCCAGCTCGCGAACATTGCCGGGCCAGGGCTGTCTACACAGCCGCTCCAACGCCTCCGGCGTGAAGCCGCGCACAGGGGAATCCAACCGGCGATGCTTGTGCAGGAGGTGCTGGGCAAGGAGCGCCACATCCTCGCTGCGCTCACGAAGCGGCGGAAGCTCGATGCGAACGACGTTCAACCGGTAGTAGAGATCCTGGCGGAAGCTGCCCTCCGCAACCATCTCGGACAGATCCCGATTGGTTGCGCAGATGACTCGAATGTCCACCCGCACGGCATGGGTCGCGCCCACGGGGCGGACTTCTTTCTGCTGCAAGGCGCGCAGCAGCTTGGCCTGCACGCTCGGCAGGATCTCACCGATCTCATCGAGGAAGAGCGTTCCGCCATCTGCAACCCGGAAGAGCCCCGGGGCCCCCACAGCGCCGGTAAATGCGCCCTTCTCGTGCCCGAAGAGCTCGCTCTCGATGATCGACTCCGGCAACGCACCGCAATCGACCGGGACGAAGGTGCGGTCTTTGCGCCGACTCGCGGCGTGAATGGCTCGGGCGACGATCTCCTTGCCCGTCCCGCTCTCGCCCTGGACGAGTACATTCGACTCGTTGTGGCGGAGACTCTCGATCATCCGCACGATCGCCCGCATCGACGGCACACCACCGATCAGCTCGGGCGCACCATCGCGCCCTGCCAGCTCCTGCTCGAGCATCCGCGTGCGATGGACCAGGCGCCGACGTTCGATGGCGCGACGCACCGTATTTCGCACACGATGGATGTCGCCCACGGGCTTCTCGAGATAGTCGAAGGCGCCGAGGCGCATGCAACCCACCGCGCTCTCCACGCTGGCGTGGCCCGTCAAGACGATCACCTCGAGATCCGGCCGCAACGCCTTGATCCGCTCGAGCACCGCGATGCCGTCGACTGTCCCCAGCACCAGATCCAGGAGAACCAGATCGAGGGTGGGATCGGCCAACCGAGGCTCGAGTTCGGCCCAGTTGGAGGCGGCCATGAGGGTATGCCGCTCCGGGCGCAAGATGCGATCCATGGAACGGACGAAGAGCGGCTCGTCATCAACCAGCAGGATCCGACCGCCAGCCGCGATGCCGGCCTCATGAGTCGCAGAAGCCGATTCGGGCTTCGAATCCGGGTTTGCCGGCGCGCCGAACTCGGAGATCGAGCCCTGGCTCGCGGGGGGTACGCGCTCCGAAGTCATGCAGGCCTCATCGGCGGCAACCCCGGCCGGGTTGAATCGCGCCCTCGGATCCTGTCGGGTGGGTTGAAGGCAGCGCACTCGATTCCTGTCGGGTGGGTTGAAGGCAGCGCACGCGATTCCTACCTTGCGGCCACTTCCCCCCGGAAGAGGTCTCGCCCTGGGCAAGCCCCACGTGCTGGTCGTCGACGACCACGAACTGTATCGACGGGCCGTCGAACGGGTGCTGACCCGTGGTGGCTACCAGGTCTCATCCGCCAAGGACGCGACCGAGGCCATGGCTGCGGTCACGGCCGGCCCGCTCGACCTGGTGATGTGCGACGTCAAGATGCCGGGAATCAGCGGGCTCGAGCTGGTTCGCCAGATCCACGATATGCACCCCGAGCTGCCCTGCATCGTCGTGACGGGTTACGGCGGCGCCGAAGCCTCCGTAGAAGCGCTGCGCGCCGGGGCCTACTGGTATCTCGAGAAGGCCATGGACGGGCCCCAACAGGACGTCTTGCGCCGGTTGGTGGGCCAGGCCATCGAGCACGGGCGACTGAAATCCGAGAACCGACGCCTCCAACACCAGCTCCACGATCGCTACCAGTTCGACAACATCGTCGGCGCTCGCGGCGGCCTCCGCTCGGTTCTCGAGATCGTGCGGCGCGTGGCGGAAACCGACAGCACGGTCCTGATCACGGGCGAGAGCGGCACCGGGAAAGAGGTGATCGCCCGGGCGCTCCACTACAACAGCCCCCGGGCCGACCGGCCCCTCGTCACGGTCAACTGCGGCGCGATCCCGGAGGAGTTGCTCGAATCCGAGCTCTTCGGCCATGTCCGGGGGGCCTTTACCAACGCGGTGGCCCATCGCGAGGGGCGCTTCTCCGCGGCCAACGGCGGCACGATCTTCCTCGACGAGATCGGCGACATGAGCCCGAACCTGCAGGTGAAACTGCTCCGAGTGCTCCAGGAAAAGACGTTCGAGCCCGTCGGCTCCTCGCAAACCGAGCACGTGGATCTACGCGTCATCGCTGCGACCAATCAGGACCTCGGCAAAGCGATCGAAAGCAAGCAGTTCCGCGAAGATCTCTTCTACCGCTTGAATGTCATCCCGATTCAGGTGCCGCCCCTGCGCGAGCGCCAGGAGGACATCCGGCTGCTGGTGCATCACTTCCTCGCGCGGAACGCGCCGAACCCGGACGAACCGCCCTGCCAGCTCTCTGAGGCCGCCCTCGATCGCCTCGAGGCCCACCCCTGGCCCGGCAACGTTCGCCAGCTCGAGAACACCATCGAGCGCGTGGTGGTCATGCGGGGCGAAGGCCAGATCGAGCTGGAAAACCTGCCTGACGAGTTCCATGCGGGTGGCGCTGCCGGGCCCACCGGCGCCCCGCTGAAGCTGGGTGAGGCAGGCCTCTCATTCAACCAGGTCGTCGACGATTTCGAGGCGGACTTGATCCGGCAAGCCCTCGAGCGCACCCACTGGAACAAGAACCAGGCAGCCCAGCTGCTCGGCCTGAATCGCACGACCTTGATCGAGAAGATCAAGAAGAAGGGCCTGACACCCGAAACGTAGGTCGGGTCGCAATCGTGGCGCCCGCTGCGTTTCCCAGCCGAGTCCCTCGGATGTCAGAATTGCAACCCGCACCGCCGGCCTTTTGACGCTTCCGCCGGTTGCTTGCTGGGGTGCATCAGCGGGCTGCGCCAGCCGTGTCGCTGCGGCATTTGCCCGGGCGGAGCCCCTCGCTTTCCCCGAAATGCCTGGGAGTTCAGCTGGTTAGCGGGCGCTTCCGCCGGTCGCTTCGGCAGCCCCCCGGTGTCCTGCGTCCGAGAACCGGGACCTTGGCACGACGTCTGCTTTGACCCGCATCCGAAGTGCAACGGGTCGGCAGGATGGGTCGCCTGCAGGACACCGAGGCCAGATGCGGCAACAGCCCGCGCAGAAGGTGGAGAATCGAATGGAAGCTCAGTTGCGTGACGCGAGAGAGAAGCATGGAGACATCCCGGGAGACCTGAAGGAAGCCATCGTCCTCGAGCACGCACCGCTCATTCGGTACATCGTCAACCGGATCGCCGTCCGGCTCCCGTCGCATATCGACCTGGACGATCTGCACAACACGGGTGTGATCGGTCTGATGGATGCGATCGACAAATACGATCCGGGCAAGAACTGCAAGTTCAAGACGTATGCAGAGTTTCGGATCAAGGGAGCGATCCTCGACCAGCTCCGTTCGCTCGATTGGGTGCCGCGTAGCGTGCGCCAAAAGAGCCGCAAGCTCGAGCGCGCCTATGGCGAGGTGGAGCAGCGTCTCGGCCGCCAGGCCAACGAAGACGAGGTCGCGGATTCGCTCGGCCTGCAGATCGAGAAGTTCCACGAGCTGATGAATCAGGTGCGCGGCATCTCGCTCGTCAACCTCGAGGAGATCCGGGGCGGCGGCCAGGACGGCGACCGCACGGGCTCCTTCGCCGACATCATCGAAGACGTGAACGCCGAGAACCCGTTCTCGACCTTCAAGCTCTGCGAGACCAAGGGCCTGATCGCCGACACGATCGCCACGCTCCCCGAGAAGGAGCGGCTCGTGATCTCGCTGTACTACTACGAAGACCTGAACATGAAGGAGATCGGCAACATCCTGGGGATCACCGAGTCCCGGGTTTGCCAGATCCACACCAAGTCGGTTCTTCGTCTTCGATCGAAGCTCAAGGGCACGCTCGACCGGGGATGACCCTTGCGAGGAGCGAAGCGGCGGCGCTTCGATGAGCAGCCGTCGCCGCTTCCCTTCTCTCTACGAGGCGCCCTGCTCTACGAGGCGCCCTACTCGGCCCGAGCCACCAGCACGGTCGTGTTGTCCTCGCCGCCGCGCGAGTTCGCGAGCTCCACGAGCCCATCGCAGAACTCCTGAAGATCTTCTTCCTCCGCACCACGTTTCGCGATCTCGTGGTCCTCGACGTGGTTCGTCAGCCCGTCGGAGCAGAGGACGAACAAGTCGCCCAGGGTGGGCGAGATCTCGGCCAGGTCGGGCTCGACGCTCTCGCGCACGCCCAGGGCCCGGGTCAGGACGTGGCGGTGCGGGTGCTCCCGGGCATCGGTCTCGGTGATCTCGTTGCGCCGCAGCAGCTCGCCGACGATCGAGTGGTCGTCCGTGAGCTGGCGGATCCGCCCGCCGCGCACGAGATAGGCTCGGCTGTCGCCGACGTGTGCCAGGGCCGCGCGCTCTCCGTCCGCCAGCAGCGCGACGAGCGTCGTACCCATGCCCGCGTACTCGGGCTGCTGCTGCGCCGTCGAGTAGATCGAGCGGTTCGCCGAAGCCACGGCGTAGCGCAGCTTCTCGCTGAGCGTGGCGGCCGCTCCGTCGAGGGTCTGGATCGCGCGCAGCGCCGCCTCGGCAGCCAGCTCGCTCGCGACCTGTCCGGCGGTGTGTCCGCCCATGCCGTCGGCGACGACGTAGAGGCCCAGCTCCGGCGCCAGGGCATACCGGTCCTCGTTCCCCTTGCGGCGAAGTCCGACGTCGGTCGCAGCAGCGGCGCGAAAGATCATGGAGAGGAGAAGGGTCCTTTCAACGCCCTGTTATCGGGTGAGCCGAGGGCCAACTTGACCGATGGGGGACCCCCTCGGACACGTGCGATCCCGTTCGGAGCCGCCTAGCCTCGGGGGGTTGGTGCCACGAGCCGGCGCCGCCCCCGCAGGCCCCAAAGGGTCCCGCGCTCGCGACCTGGGTCACGAAAAGGGGTCAATCCCCGGCTCGAAACCGACGATAGACCGGGCGAACGGACCCGCCGAGCCCTGCCGCCTTTCGGGGCGGCCGGAGGACGATCGGTGGGTCCAGGGGGGAACATGCCCAAGACCCTGCTTCTCGCGGACGACAGCGTCACCATCCAGAAGGTGGTCGGCATCAGCTTCGCCAACGAAGACATCAAGCTGGTGACGGTCGACAACGGGACGGACGCCATCGCCCGCGCGCGAGAGATGCGGCCCGACATCGTGCTCGCGGACGTCGTCATGCCCGGCAAGAACGGCTACGAGGTGTGCGAGGCGATCAAGAGCGATCCGAGCCTCGCCTCCGTTCCCGTCCTGCTGCTCACCGGCACCTTCGAAACCTTCGACGAGGAGCGGGCCGCTCAGGTGGGCGCCGACGGCCACATCACCAAGCCCTTCGAGGCGCAGGCGCTCGTCGACCAGGTCAACTCGCGGCTGGCGGAAGCCGCTGCCAACGCTCCGCTCTCCCAGGAGCCCGAGGGTCTGGGCCTGACCGGAATGGTGAGCCCCGGCGAAGCGTCGAGCGAAGCCTACGACCTGTTCGAGGACGAGGTCACGGCCCCGAGCGGCGTGGCCCCGACCGAGACGCCTCCCACCACGGTCCTCATCGGTGGCGAGCCGATGGAAGACGATCACGCCCAGACCTGGGCCGAGGACTTCGGCCCGCCGTCGGGCAAGGCCTCGACCCCCCCGGAGACTTCAGCCACGGATCGCGCGGCCTTCGCCAGCGGGGCTCCGGATGCGGCGGCGGACGACCTGTTCGACGACTCGGCGCGGGACCGCACCCAGGCCTTCCTGCTCGACGACGAGTTCCCGAGCGAGCGCCCCGGCTACGCCCACACCGAGCCGGCACCTCCGGCGGCGGGCGACGACCTGTTCGACGAACGTGCAGCGAGTGCCTCGGACGACCTGTTCGATGATCCCGCCGACAGCGCCACACGGATCGTCGACGATGCATCCGCTCTGGGTGGATCGCGTGGGGACGCGGCGAGCGCCTCGGACTTCGACCGGCGCGCCGAGGCCACGGTCTTCGATGCCCCGCCCTCCTCGCTGCTCGAGGAGTCCGACGGTGCCACCACGACGCTCCTCGACGAGCCGTCGGCGGCCAGGACGACGGTGCTCGACGAGCCCGCTGCACGCACGACCGTCCTCGAGGACCCGGCCGCCCGCACGACCGTGCTCGAGGCGCCCGAGGGCTTCGCGTTCGGCGACGCAGACGAGGATTCCATTCCGGGAGCGGATCTGATGGACGATGGGCCCGACCTGCTGGGCAGCGCCAGGGCCGACGCCTCGGATCTGCTGGCCAGCGCGACGGCGGATGTCCCGGACCTGCTCGCCGACAGCGACGACCCGCTGCTGGGTGCGTCGGGTACCGCAACGCCGGCCTTCGATGCGGATGCCGTCCGCGGCTACGACGTCTCCTCCTCCGATCTCTCGGAGGCCGCGCGCCAGGCGCCGAGCGCAGAGCTGCCCGGTGCGGCCAACTGGCCGGCGGAGCCCGACGAGGAGCCCCTGCTGCTCGACGAGCCCGCGCCCTTCGAGACGGCCGAGATCTTTCCCGACACGGAGCCGGTGGCTCACCCCGCATCGGCTTCCGAGCCAGTGACCCGCGGTGCCCCCGCGGCACTCTCGCCCATGCTCGAGAAGCAGCTGCACGACGGTCTCGAGAAGCTCGCCTGGGACGCCTTCGGTGGCGTCGCCGAGGAGATCGTCAAGGAGGCCGTCGCGCGCATCGAGAAGGTCGCGTGGGAGGTCATCCCGAAGCTGGCCGAGACGCTGGTGCGGGAAGAGATCCGCAAGCTGAAGGGCGAATAGGCCGCACCCTCCCGAGGATCCCGGCGGGCCTTGCAGCCAGGCCTTCGCGGGCCGGCCGGGGCCCGCGAGCTAGACTCCCAGGGTGCCCGGCCCTCCCCCCTTTCCGCCTGCACCGACCTGGGCTCCTCTGGTCGATCGAGCCCTCGCCGAGGATCTCGGCACCGGCGACGTCACCAGCGCCGCGGTGCTTCCGCCGGACCTGCTCCTCAACACCGTCATCGAGGCGCGGGAGCCTCTCGTCGTCTGCGGCTTGCCCCTGGTGGAGGCCGTCTTCCGGGCCGTCGACCCCGCGCTCGCGACGAGCCCGGCGGTCTCCGAGGGCGCATCCGTCCCGGCCGGCCAGGTGTTGCTCGAAGTCCGCGGCGCAGCGCGCAGCGTGCTGGCCGCCGAGCGCACGGCCCTGAACTTCCTCGGCAGGATGTGCGGCGTCGCGAGCTTCACCCGACGTCACGTCGAGGCCGTGGTGGGCACGGGGGTCGCGATCGTCGACACCCGCAAGACGCTGCCCGGCTTCCGCAGCCTCGACAAGTACGCCGTGGCGATCGGAGGCGGCACGAACCACCGGGCCGGCCTGTACGATGCGATCCTGATCAAGGACAACCACGTCGCGGCGGCGGGAGGGGTCGGCGCAGCGGTCAAGGCGGCCCGCGCCAACGCCGCCCCCCACCTGCAGGTGCAGGTCGAGGTCGAGAGCCTGGAGGACGCCGAGACGGCGATCGAGGCCGGTGCCGACCTGCTGCTCCTCGACAACCGCTCGGCCGAGGAGCTTCGCGAGATCGCCGCGCGCTGCCGGGAGCGGATTCCTCTCGAGGCCACAGGGGGCGTGACCCTGGCCAATCTGCGCGAGCTCGCCGAGACGGGGATCCACCGCATCTCGATCGGCGCTCTCACCCACTCCGCCCCGCAAGCCGACGTCGCCCTCGAGGTCGACTCCCGGGAAGTGGCCGGATCGTGAGCGGCGCGGAGCGCATCCTCGGGGCGCTCCGGCGCCATCGCGGCCAGCCCTGCTCCGGCGAGGAGCTCTCCAAGGACCTCGGCGTCTCCCGGGCCCAGGTCTGGAAGCACGTCGAGAGCCTGCGCGCACGCGGCTACGAGATCGTCGGCGCGCCTGGCGGCGGCTACGCGCTGGTCGCCCTGCCGGACCGGCTGTACGCCGAGGAGCTCCAGGAGGGCCTCGGGACCTCCTGGCTCGGGCGGGTGATCCATCACCTCGAGACGACCGACTCGACCAACCGGGTCGCCGGCGAACTCGCCCGCGACGGCGCGGTCCACGGGGCGGCCGTCGTCGCAGAGCACCAGAGCGCGGGCCGAGGCCGGCTCGGCCGCAGCTTCTTCAGCCCGGCCCACCAGAACCTCTACGTCTCGTTCGTCCTGCGCCCGGCCCTGCCGATCACCCAGGCCGCGACCGTGATCCTGGGGGCGGGTCTCGCGGTGGCGCAGTGCGTCGCGGAGAGCCTCGATGCTCCGGACCGGGTCGCAATCAAGTGGCCGAACGACGTGCAGGTCGATGGCCTGAAGGTCTCGGGCATCCTGATGGAGATGAGCGCCGAGGCCACCCGGATCGGACACCTCGTGCTGGGCATCGGTGTCAACCTGAACGTGCCGCCCGAGAGCTTTCCGGAGGACTTCCGGGGGCGGGCTACGAGCCTGCGCGCCGCGGCTGGGCACCGCATCGACCGGGTGGACTTCACGCGGCGTCTCTTCTTTACTCTCGAAGCTGTGCTCGATCGTCATGCCGTCGGTGGTTTCGAAGCCCTTCGCGGCGAGTTCGACGGCTTCTATCGGATGCGCGGGACGCCGATCTCGGTGGCCGACCTCGACGGGAGCGAGCGGATCGGCCGGGCCGGCGGCATCGGTGCCGACGGCGCCCTGGAGCTGCACCGCGAGGACGGCCGGCTCGAGCGGGTCGTCGCCGGCGACGTGACGCTGCGGCCCCGTGACGGCACCGCGGCAACGGAGAGAGCGTCGTGACCAGCCCCGTCCTGCTCGCGGTGGACGTGGGCAACACGAACATCACCCTCGGCGTCTTCGACTACAGCGGCGGTGAAGGCGAACTGGCCCATCACTGGCGCATGGCGACGCATCGGGAGCAGACCTCCGACGAGGTGCTGGTCACGCTTCGCGGTCTCTTCGAGCTGGGCGGGTGCAAGCTCGAGTCGTTCACCGACGTGATCCTCTCGAGCGTCGTCCCTCCGCTGCTGCCGATCTGGGAGCGCGTCTGCCGCAAGCTCCTGACGCGGGCGCCGCTGATCGTCGGGCCGGGCATCCGGACCGGCATGCCCGTGCGCTACGAGAACCCGCGCGAGGTCGGCGCCGATCGCATCGTCAATGCGGTGGCGGCCTACGAGCTGATCGGCGGCACGGTGATCGCCGTCGATTTCGGCACGGCCACGACCTTCGACTGCGTCTCCAGCAAGGGCGAGTACCTCGGCGGCGCCATCTTTCCGGGCGTGCACGTCTCGATGGAGGCCCTCTTCGAGCGCGCCTCCATGCTGCACCGGGTCGAGATCGTCCGCCCCAAGGCGGTGATCGGCCGCACCACGACCCAGTCCCTGCAGTCGGGGCTCCTGTTCGGCTACGCGGGCATGGTCGATTCGATGGTCGCTCGCATCCGGGAGGAGCTCGGCGAAGAGGCCGGTGTGATCGCCACCGGCGGCCTCGCCCAACGCATCGCGCGGGAGGCGAGCTCGATCGATCGGGTCGAGCCCTTCCTGACCCTGGAAGGCCTGCGGATCCTCTTCGAGAAGAACCGGTCGGCGCCCTGATCCAGTCCCCATCCCCGTACCCAGGAGGTCTGCCATGCACGACAAGACGGTCGCCCAAACCCGAAGCTTCGCGCTGATCGGTCACACGGCGGACGGCAAGACCTCCCTGGGCGAGGCCCTCCTGTTCGCTGCCGGCGCCACCTCCCAGCTCGGCTCGCCCGCAGACGGCAGCTCGGTACTCGACGCCACCCCCGAGGAGCAGGAGCGCAAGCACACGCTGACCTCGGCGGTCTACGGATTCGATTGGAACGACCAACACCTGACCCTCGTCGACACCCCGGGCGATCCCAACTTCCAGGGCGACGGACAGATCGCCCTCCACGGCCTCGATGGAGCCGTGCTCGTCGTCTCGGCCAGCGACGGAGCGAAGGTCGGGACCGAGAGCATGTGGCGGGCCAGCGAGCGGGCGGGCGTGCCCGTGGTCGCGTTCGTCAACCGCCTCGACAGCGAGCGCGCCGATCTCGACGCTGCGGTGGCCAGCCTCAAGGATCTGGAGCTGAACCCCATCAAGATCACGCTGCCGATCGGCAGCGGCGAGGGCCTCGAGGGCGTCGTCGACCTGATCTCGATGAAGGCGTTGCGCGGCGACAAGGAGTCCGAGATCCCCGCCGAGCTGCAGGACGAAGCCGAGATCGCTCGCGCCGAGCTGGTGGAAGCGGCGGCCGAATGCGACGACGACCTGCTCGAGAAGTACCTCGAGGAGGGCGAGCTCTCGGAAGAGGACGTGATGGCGGGGCTGGTCAAGGGCACGCACGGGCGCGCGCTGGTGCCGGTGCTGTGCGGCGCCGCGCCCTCGCAGATCGGAACCGAGGCCTGCCTGCGGGCCATCCAGCGGCTGCTGCCCTCACCGGACCAGCGCGAGCCCTGGCCGGCGACCCGCGAGGGCGATGCCACCACCGTCGAGGCGGACCCGGACGGCCCCTTCGCCGCCACCGTCTTCAAGACCGTCATCGACCGCTATGCCGGCACGCTCTCGGTCTTCCGGGTCGTGTCCGGAACCGCCCGCTCGGACTCGGCGGTCCTGAACGCCACCACGGGGGAGAAGGAGAGGCTCGGCAAGCTGCTGCTCCTGCAAGGCGCGGAGCACGTCGACGTGCCGACCGCCGGCCCGGGCGACATCGTTGCGGTGGCCAAGCTCAAGCACGTCCGGACCGGCATGGCGCTCACCCAGGAGAAGGGCGGAGTGGCCCTGGCGCCGATCCCGATCCCGGCGGGTGCCCTCTCCTACGCGATCTCGGCGACCTCGAAGGGAGACGAGGACAAGGTCTTCAGCTCCCTCGGCCGGCTCGTGGAGGAGGACCCGACCCTGCAGCTGGGCCGGGATCCCTCGACGGGCGAGTTCCTGCTGACGGGCATGGGCGAGCTGCACATCCGCATCACGGCCCAGAAGCTGAAGCGGCTCTACGAGGTCGACGTCGAGCTGAAGACCCCGAAGGTCCCGTACCGCGAGACCATCCGGGGCAAGGCCGAGAACGTCGAGGGCAAGCTCAAGAAGCAGACCGGGGGCAAAGGCATGTTCGGGGTCTGCTTCCTGACCGTAGAGCCGAAGCCCCGCGGGGAGGGCCTGGAGTTCGTGGACGAGATCGTGGGGGGGGCGATCCCCCGCAACCTGATCCCCGCCGTCGAGAAGGGCATCCTCGAGGCCTCGGAGGCCGGTCCCCTGGCCGGATACCCGGTGGTGGATGTCCGGGTGCGCTGCATCGATGGAAAACACCACTCGGTGGACTCCAACGAGATGGCGTTCAAGCTGGCGGGCTCCTTCGGCTTCAAGGCGGCCCTCGAGAAGGCCCGGCCGACCCTCCTGGAGCCGGTGATGCGGGTGGAGGTCTCCGCTCCGGACGATCTGGTGGGCGACGTCATGGGGGACATTTCCAGCCGCCGCGGAAGGGTCCAGAGCACCGAGAGCCGGGGCCACACCGCGGTCGTCAAGGCGGAGGTCCCCATGGCCGAAATGCTTGAATACGCGAGCGCGCTGACCAGCCTCACCGGAGGCAAGGGCGCGTTCCACATGGAGTTCGACCACTACGACGAGATTCCCGCCAGCGAGCGGGACAAGATCATCGCCGAGGCCAGGACGAGGGCCGCGGAAGAGGGGTAGCGCCGGCACGCGTCGGTCCGCTCGGCGGGCCCGGCCGCCCCTCTCGCCGCCGCCTTCGAAAGGTCCTGCGAGAGAAATGGAGGCCGATGTCCGGAGCGAGCTCTCAGGAGACGCAGACCGTCAAGCTGACGCTGTCCCCGCAGGCGGAGAAGTACGTCCGCCGGGACGCGCCCGTCAGCGTGCGTCGCATGGCGGCGGGCGGTGCCCTGCCGCTGCCGCCGGTCGAGCTCGCCACCGTGCTCTTCGCGCTGGTTCACGATCCCGACGACCAGGTCAAGACCCGGGCGTCCGAGAGCCTGGCGGGACTGCCGGACGGCGTCGCGCACACCGTGCTCACGAGCCCCGGCCATCCGTCGATGCTGGCCTGGCTCGCCCACGCCTGGAAGGACGATGCCGTACGCATGGAGAAGCTGGCGCTGAACGGCGCCTGCGACGATCGGACCATCGCCTTCCTGGCCGCCCTGCCCCACCGCGCCGTGGTGGAGATCGTGGCCAACAATCAGCAGCGCATGCTCCGCCACCCGGCGATCGTCGATGCGCTCGGCGACAATCCGCTGACCGGCCGCGCCACGATCGACCGCATCCTCTCGTTCCTGGGCCTCGACCGGCCGGCGGCCGAGGTGTTGGACGAGGAGCCGCCCGACGTGCCGCCGCCCGAAGAGATCACGGACGACGCGGCCGCGGAAGCGCTACGCGCCCTGCTCGGCGACGACGCCTCGGAGTTCTCGCTCGAGCTGATCGAGGAGCGAGAGGAGGTGGACCTCACCGAGGAGGACGTCGGCAACCTGTTCGCGGCCATCCAGAAGATGAACGTGATGCAGAAGGTCAAGCTGGCGCGGATGGGCAACAAGGAGGCCCGTGGGCTGCTGGTCCGGGATCGCAACAAGATCGTGGCCACGGCCGCGCTGCGCAGCCCGAAGATGACGGACAAGGAGGTCGAGGGCCTTGCCAAGCTCCGCAGTGTGTCCGATGACGTCCTGCGCATCATTGCGAACAACCGCGAGTGGACCCGCAACTACCAGATCAAGCTGGCCCTCGCGACGAATCCGAAGTGCACGATCCCGACGGCGATGAAGTTCCTGAACTTCCTGCAGGAGCGGGATCTGCGATCGATCATGAAGAGCCGGGACGTGGCGACGCCCATCTCGACCCACGCCCGGCGCCTGCTGCAGAAGAAGGGGAAGATCTGATGTCCGAAGAGGTCAATGCACGCATCCTGTACTGGGGCATCGAAGGCGCCGGCAAGGAGACCAACCTCAAGGTGATCCACGGCAAGCTGCGGCCCGACCACCGCGGTGAGGTCGAGGCCCACCCGAGCCGCATCGATCCCTCGACCGCGTACCACGAGCTGCCCATCGAGCTCGGCAACCTGGGAGGCGTGCACACCCGGTTGCGACTGATCGCGCCGCCGCCGGGGCCCGAGCAGGCCCCGACCCGCCGGCAACTGCTGGACCGGGTGGATGGCATCGTCTTCGTGGCGGACACCCGGCGCGACAAGCTGGACGAGAATCTCGCCAGCCTGAACGAGCTGCGCGAGCTGCTCGGGGAGTACGGCCGCAACCTCGACGAGGTGCCCCTCGTCTTCCAGTACAACAAGCGCGATCTCTCGGATCCCTTCGCACTCGAGGAGCTCCACCGCAAGCTCGACCTGCGCGGCGCGGCCGCTTTCGAGGCCGTGGCGACGGAGGGCACGGGCGTGCTCGAGGCGCTGACGACGATCTCGAAGCGGGTCGTGCGGCACCTGCGCGAGCAGGGCCCCCTGGAGAGCGAGCCCGCGGAGCTCGAGGCGGTCGCCGAAGAGTCCGCACCGCTGGTCGATCCCCTGCCGACCGAAGGCCTCGCGCCCAAGCTGCTCGCGCCCGAGAGCGCCGACGTCGATCCCGGGAGCGAGATCGAGGAGATGGCGGCGCTGACCGAAGCAGCCTTCGAGGATTCGTTTCGAGATGCCACGGAAACGCTCGAAGTGTCTGGAGATTCTCCGCTCCCTGCACTCGGAGGGACGGCTCGGGGAACGCTCGAGATCGCCCAGGTCGGCAGTGCCCGGGCGGTGGGGGCGCGCGCCGTCGCGGTCCCGCTGGTCCTGCGCGACGAGACCGGCACCGAGCGCTCGCTGACCTTGACCGTGTCCCTCGATGCCCTCGACGGCGCGGAGGACTGAGCCCGCGGCCATGCGACGTCCGATCGCCATCTACGGGGTCACCGAAGAGACCCTGGCCCTGGTCCCGATCCTCCTGGACAACCCGGAGGTCGAGATCCGCGGCGGCTTCGAGCCCGAGCTGGGCCCGGCGCGCGAGCTCGCTGCGCAGCTGCGGGTCGATCTCCAGCTGACGGACGATCCCACCCTGTTCGGCTCGACGCTGCATGCCGTGATCGATGCGGGCACCCTGCCCCCCTTCAGCGAGACGCACCCGGAGGTCGCGCAGGCGACCCAGGTCGTCTCCCCGCTCACCGCGCGACTGCTCTGGGGCTATGGCGTTTCGTCCGGCGATCGCAAGCACGAGCTGCTGCAGGCGCTCCACGAGATCGTCGAGTCCGTCAACCTGACCGTGGACCCCCAAGAGCTGTTCGGTCGGATGCTCGAGATCGCGATGAGCGTGACCGGGGCCGACGGCGGATCGCTGATGCTGCTCGACCACGAGGCCGGCGAGCTCGCCATCCGGGTGGCGATCGGCGTCGAGCCGGAGCTTTGGCCGAAGATCCGGGTGCCGCTCGGCGAGGGCATCGCGGGCAAGGCGGCGGCAGATGGCCGGCCGATCAAGATCCGCGGCAACGCCGATCAGGCCGTCTTCCACATCGTGCGCGAGCGCTTCGATGTCGAGAGCGCGCTGTGCGTCCCGCTGATCCACGAGGGACAGGTCCTCGGCGTCCTGAACCTGCACCACGCCACGCGAGCCGACGCATTCGACGACGACGATCTCGACTTCGCCGAGCAGCTCGGCCGCCTCGACGCGGAGATCATCGCGGGCGCCCAGGAGCACGAGCGCCTGCGCCGCGAGGCCAGCCGCTACGCCGCCGTCCGCGAGGCTCGCGAGGTGCTGGCGACCACGGAGCCCTTGGACGTGCGGCTGCGCCTGCTGTGTCAGCTGGTCGCCCGCCGCACGGGCGGCGGCATCGCGACGGCCTATCTCTACGACAACGACGAGGACGCCCTGCGCTGGGTGGCGACGTCGCTGGACGGCGCCGGCCTGGGCGCCGATTGGCGGGTCGAGAGCGGCGAAGGCATCGACGGGCGGGCCGCACGCTCGCGGCAGCCGGTCACGCTGATGTCCCCGGACGGGCGCCTCGCCTATGCCGCCCTCCCCCTGCTGGTCGGGGGAGAGCTCGTGGGCCTGCTGGCCGTCCAGGCGGGTGAGGTCGTGCCGCCCGGACGCGCCCAGGAGGAGGCGCTGCTCGAGATGGCCGCGGCCACGGCAGAGGCCATCTCGCAGGCAGAGCGCGAGGCGCGGATGTCGGCGCGCACCACCAAGGTGACGGCCATCAACGAGGCGGGCATCCGGCTCGTCTCGACCCGCGAGACGGCCGAGGTGACGCGGCTGGCGACCTCGTCCGGTGCGTTGATCCTCGAGGCGGACCACGCCGTCCTGCGCCTTCAGGACCCCGAGACGCGCCGCTTCGTGATCCGCTCCTACTACGGCTCGGCCGACGCGCGCACCCAGGAGCAGCTCTTCCAGCTCGACAAGCGCGTGGCCGTCGAGACGCTCAAGGCACGCCAGGCCCGGCTCGTGCGCCGCGTCGCCTCCGACCCCGGGCTCGCCGAGTTCGGCGAGCGCTTCCAGTCCGTGCTCTCCGCGCCGCTGCGCCGGGAGGCTCGGGTGGTCGGCACGCTCTCCCTCTACGACAAGGTCGCGCCCGACCAGTTCTACGCGGGCCCCTTCCACGACGACGATCTGCAGGTGTTCACGCGCTACGTGTCGTACGTCGAGCGCGCCCTGGAGAACGCGTTCTTCTACGAGCGCCAGAGCCTGGGCCGGAACTTCGACGAGGAGACCGGCCTGCCCAACGGCGACTACCTGGCGATGCGCCTGGACCAGGAACTCTCGCGGGCCGGTGGGCAGGAGGGTCGCCTGGCCCTGGCCTTGTGCCGCATCGAGAACCTGGACGAGGTGCGCCGCGAGGCCGACACGACCCGCGCCGACCGTCTCGTCCAGCAGACGGCCATCGCCCTGCGCGAGCCCCTGCGCGACTTCGACGTCCTGGCCCGCACGGGCGATGCCGAGTTCGCCGTGCTGATGCCCGACCCCGGCCCCTCGCCCGAGGAGCGCATCACCCGGCTGGCGCGCTCGGTCGCCGATCGCATCTCGAAGGACGACCGCCTCAACCACCCGGTGCGCGCGGTCCTCGCCTTCGGCTACGCCCTGCACCCCTCCGAGGGCTCGGACCGGGACGCCCTCCAGCAACGCGCCCAGCACCCCCGCATCCGGATGGTCTGACCCGACACGGCAAGACGGCAGGACGGGGACGCAAGACGGAAGACGGGGACGGACCAAGACGGGGACGGTGGGTTGATATTTGGACGAGAGGCCGCGGGGGGGGCCCCCCGACGCGCCGGGGAAAAAAAAAAAAAACA
>JAJDAR010000421.1 GCA_029261775.1 Deltaproteobacteria bacterium
GATGTCCACTCTCATGCGACAGGCAGGCGCGCGCGAGATCCACGTGCGGATCTCGGCGCCGCCGACGCGTGCGCCCTGCTTCTACGGGATCGACATGCCGACGCGGGGCGAGCTGATGGCCTCCAGCCGCGGGGTCGAGGAGATCCGGGAGGCGATCGGAGCCGACTCGCTCGGCTACGTGTCGCTCGAGGGGCTCCGCTCGATGTCCAAGGTGCTGAAGCACGGGCACTGCGATGCCTGCTTCTCCGACGAGTATCCCGTCGCGATCCAGCCCACCGGGGAGACCCCGCAGCTCTCCCTCTTCAAGCCCGTGGACGAGGCCGACCGCGACGAGGGGCCGCGATGAGCGGGCGCGACCGGCGAGACGGGCCGCGATGAGCGGGCTCGACCCGCGGGAAGGGCCGCGATGAGCGAGCGGGGCCGACTGGACCTGGCCGGCCTGCGGACCGAGATCGAGGCGGGACGCATCGAGACGGTGATCACCGCGTTGCCGGATCTCTACGGCCGCCTCGTAGGCAAGCGCATCGTCGGTGCCTTCTTCCTCGATGAGGTGGTCTCCCACGGCATGCACGTGTGCGACTACCTGTTGGCGTGCGACATGGAGATGGATCCGACGCCGGGCTACGCCTACACGAGCTGGGAGACCGGCTACGGCGACCTGCATGCGGTTCCCGACGTCTCGACGCTGCGGCGCGCGGCCTGGCTGGAGCGGACCGCCTTCGTGCTCTGCGACGCGGTTCGCGAGGACGGCGAGGGTCTGGTTCCCGTGGCGCCACGCAGCGTGCTCCGTCGCCAGCTGGAGCGCGCCGCCGAGCGCGGCTTCCATCCCAAGATGGGCAGCGAGCTCGAGTTCTTCCTGTTCCACGATGGCTACCGGCAGGCCCGGGAGAAGGGCTACCGGAATCTCGCGACCCGACAGGACTACGTCGAGGACTATCACCTGCTCTCGAGCACGATGGCCGAGCCCGTCGTCGGGGCGATCCGCCGGGACGTCGATGCGTCGGCGATCCCGGTCGAATTCAGCAAGGGCGAGTGGGGACCCGGGCAGCACGAGATCAATCTGCGCTACGCGCCGGCTCTCGAGATGGCCGACCGGCACGTGATCTACAAGCTGGCCGCCAAGGAGATCGCCGACCGCGAGGGCGGGGCGCTGACCTTCATGGCCAAATGGAACGCGGCGCACGCCGGCAACAGCCTGCACGTGCACGTCAGTCTGTGGGGCGAGGACGACCGTGCGCTCTTCGCCGGCGACGAGCCGCTCGAGGGCACGCCGGCGCACGCCTCCAAGACCTTTCGCGGCTTCCTGGCGGGTCTGCTCGCGCACGCGCGCGAGCTGAGCTTCTTCTTCGCTCCCACGGTGAATTCCTACAAGCGTTTCCAGCCCGGCACCTTCGCGCCGACCGGCATCGCCTGGAGCTGGGACAACCGCACCGCGGGCTTCCGCGTGGTCGGCCGCGGCTCCTCCCTGCGGATCGAGTGCCGGATTCCGGGTGCCGATGCGAATCCGTACCTGGTCTACGCCGCGCTGATCGCGGCCGGGCTCGACGGCATCGAACGGGGGCTGGACCCCGGGCCGGTCTTCGTCGGCAACGTCTACGAGGCCAGCGACCTGCCGCAGGTCCCCGCGTCACTCGGGCAGGCGATCGGCCTGCTCGAGGGCAGTGCCTTCGCCCGCGAAGCGTTCGGTGACGAGGTGGTCGACCACCTCCTGCACTTCGCCCGCACGGAGGAGGCGACCTTCTCCGCCGCCGTGACCGATTGGGAGCGCGAGCGGTACTTCGAGCGCGTCTGAGCCGTGGCCCCGCAGCGACGCCAGGCCGACCGGCCGTGGATCGGGATCACGACCTACCACCGCGAGAGGGAAGGTCGCAGTCGCTTCACGCTGCCCGACGCCTACGTCGAAGGCGTGCGTCAGGCCGGGGGGCGTGCCTTGCTGATCGCGCCCGGTGAGGCGGAGCCGGCGGCGCTGCTCGAGCGGCTCGACGGGTTGCTGCTGACCGGCGGCGGCGATCTCCATCCGGAACTGCTCGGCGAGCCGGCCCATGGCCACATGTACGCGATGTGCGCCGAGCGGGACCGTTTCGAGCTGTCGCTGGTCGGTGCCTGCCTCGAGCGGGGCACGCCTCTGCTGGCCATCTGCCGGGGACTCCAGGTGCTGAACGTGGCCCTCGGCGGCGATCTGCACCTTCACCTGCCGGACGTCGTCGGGGAGGGGACACCCCACCGCAAGAGCCAGGACGAGCCGACCTCCCACGCCGTCCGGATGGAGAACGGAAGCCACCTGCACGAGCTGCTCGGCGGTCGCCTGGACGAGCCGGTGGCCTCGTGGCACCACCAGGGGGTGCGGCGACCGGGCCGTGGGCTTGCAGCGACGGCCTGGGCGGAGGATGGCACCGTCGAGGCGTTGCGCCTGGATGGCGCACCCCAGGTGCTGGCGGTGCAGTGGCATCCGGAGCTGCAGCTCGAGCCCGATTCGCCCCAGCACGCGCTCTTCCAGCATCTGGTCCGTACCGCCGCCCAGCAGACCGTCTAGGCGGTCAGCTTCCCTCCGGGGATCGGGGCCCGTCCGGTCCAGTGGCTGCTGCGTCTCGCCGATACGCCTCGGGAATTCGTCCCGGCCGCGTCGCGGCCGGGGTCGCGAGAGGTATGCGGTCCGAATGACCCAGCGGCTTCGACTCGTCTTCGAGGATCCGGAGGGATTCCGGCAGGAGTACGAGCGCAACATGAGCGCCGGCGGGGCGTTCGTGCATACCGATGCCCAGCCCGATCTGCGGGAGATCGTCGAGGTCGAGATCGCGCTGCAGTTCTGCCACGCCAACCTGGTGCTGGAGGCCGAGGTGGTGCACGCGATGCCCGGCGCGGTCGCGGTGCAGTTCCTCGAGGACACCAGCGTGCTGCGCCAGCGCTTCGAGGAGGCGGTGGCCGAGCTCTCGATGCCACCGCGCCCGGCCCGACGCAACGACCCGAGGGTCGAGCCGGATGCGCCGCCCAGGACCGCACCGCAGTCGACCCATGCGGCTCCGTCTCACGATGGAGAGAATCGCGGCGACCCTCTGTTCGATTCGACCGCGCCGGACCTCGGCCTGGAGCAGTCGGCGCTTTCGGTCTCGCCGCCCGCGTCTGGAGCTGCTGCCGAGCCGCCGCTCGACGCGGGCGTGCCGTTGGTCGAGCCGGAGCTGGAGGTCCAGGCCGAGTTCACCGCGCCGGGCTTCGATCCCCACGAGGTCCCCCCGGACCCGGGAGACGATGGCGCAGGTCTCGAGATCGACCTCGACGACCTGCGCGGCGTCCTCGACGAGGACGAGCACGTGGGGGGAGGCGAGGGCGATCCCCTTGCCGAGTCGGGCGAGCCCGTCCTCGAACGGCGCGGCGACTCGCGATCCCGGGCCTCCGTCCCGGCGCGTCTGGTGACTCCCGACTTCCATCTCGAGGGCCACACCCGCGATCTGAGCGAGACCGGAGTCCTGATCTCGGCCGACGCCAGCGAGCTGCCGATCGGCAAGGAGGTGCGTCTGCGCCTCCAGAGCCCGGAGTCGGGGGAACACATCGAGGTGGCGGGGCGCGTGAGCCGCCACGTCGAGGCGGACGGCACGGTCGCGGCCGTCGCCGTCGAGTTCGAGCCCGAGAGCGGCCAGGAGAGCCTGCTCTCGGCCTTCGTGAAGGACGTGCGCCAGCACATTGCGGAGCGCCAGGAGCGCGGGATCAGCGGCGTGATCGAAGAGCTGGGCATGCCGAGCCTGGTCCAGATGCTCGGCAGCTCCTCACCCGAGGGCACCCTGATCGCCCGCCATGGCCCGGAAGAGGGCATCATCGCGTTCGCGGGCGGACGGCTGCGCTATGCGCGCCTCGGCCTGCTGCGCAGCACCAAGGCGCTGGCTCGGATGGTGGCCTGGCAAGAGGGGCACTTCGACTTCTTCGCGAGTGTGGATCCGCTCGACGACGAGGACGAGCCGCTGGCTCTCGACGCGGCGATCCTCGAGGCCGTGCGACAGCTGGACGAGGCGGCCCGGGTCGATGTGCCGCTCGAGATGTCCACGTCCTTCGGGGTCGACCGCAGCGCCCATGTGCCCGACTCAGATCCCTCGAAGATCGAGGAGGCCGTGCTCGACCTCGCCGAGGCCGGCTTCACCCTGCGGCGGATCGTCGACGTGATCCCGGAGTCCGACGCCGAGATCCTCGGTGCCGTCCACGCCCTGGTGGACCTCGAGGTGCTGCTGCCGAGCTGAGCCTCCGCCTCGCCGCGGAGAGCTGCAGCGCTGTCAGTCCCTGGCGTCCGGGTGACGCACGATGGTGTCGGCGGCACCCGCGTCGTCACCGCGCTCCGGATGATCGAGGGTGTAGTGCAGGCCTCGGCTCTCCTTGCGGCGCGCGGCGCACTCGATCACGAGCTGCGCCACCGTCGCCAGGTTGCGGAGCTCGAGGAGAGGCAGGGTCACCTTGAAGTTCCAGTAGTACTCGGTGATCTCGTCCTGCAGCAGCTCGATGCGGCGGCGGGCACGTGCGAGGCGCTTGTCGCTGCGAACGATGCCGACGTAGTTCCACATGAAGCGGCGGATCTCGTCCCAGTTCTGCGTGATGACGACCGCCTCGGAGCTCTCGGTGGCCGCTCCCTCCTGCCACGGATCGATCTCCACGCTGGCCGTCGGCAGGTCGGGCAGGCGGGCGAGCGTCTCGCGAGCCGCCTGCTCGGCGAACACGACGCCCTCCAGCAGGGAGTTCGAGGCCAGGCGGTTGGCCCCGTGCAGGCCGGTGCAGGTCACCTCGCCCGCGGCGAACAGGTTCTGCACGTCGGTCTCCGCGTGCAGGTCGGTCACGACGCCCCCGCAGCAGTAGTGCGCGGCCGGCACCACCGGGATCGG
>JAJDAR010000422.1 GCA_029261775.1 Deltaproteobacteria bacterium
CTCACACGGCGTTGCTGGGTCAGGCTTTCGCCCATTGCCCAAAATTCCCGACTGCTGCCTCCCGTAGGAGTCTGGACCGTGTCTCAGTTCCAGTGTGGCTGATCATCCTCTCAGACCAGCTACCCATCGGAGCCTTGGTGAGCCGTTACCTCACCAACAAGCTAATGGGACGCGGGCTCATCCAGGGGCGGTAGCTTCCAAGGAGAGGCCACCTTTTTCCACATCGACCGAAGCCATCGTGGTCTTATCCGGCATTAGCACCAGTTTCCCGATGTTATTCCAGGCCCTTGGGTAGATTACCCACGCGTTACTCACCCGTGCGCCGCTGTACTCGCCACCCGAAGGCGACTTTCTCGCACGACTTGCATGTCTGAAGCACGCCGTCAGCGTTCGTTCTGAGCCAGGATCAAACTCTCCAGTTTGAACTTGGCACAAGGCCGACACCCGAAAGCATCGACCTCGCTGACCATGCAAAGCTCCGTGTCTGCAACACGAAGCCCTGCGTGCACCCGACCGAGGCCGGGCGCGATTTTCATTGACGTATAACCCGTCATCGTCTGGTCCCGTCTGCAGAGACGCGACACAGACCACACGCGATTCGGTTTTCAAAGACCCATCGAAGTCTCGGAGCGCTTGTAGAGAGCGCGCGAGACACCCCGCCCAGGGCAAACCTCTGTGGGACAGAGGAAGCCGGAGGCAGGACCCGCGCTCGGCCAGCAGGGGCAAGGCCCCCCCGGCTCGAGCAGGGAGCGCAATGTAAACAGAGACCCAGGGGGCGTCAAGAGCTGCGAGGGCGAACGAGAGGGGGTTTTCCTGTTTCCCCCGGGGCGAAGGGCCCAGCTCGAGACCCTACCGCCCGACCTGGACCCTCGCGAAGCGTCGTTTGCCGCCCTGAATGAGATAGGAGCCCGGGGCGAGCCGGGTGGCCGGGTCACGAACGACCTCCTCATCGACCCTCAGACCTCCTTGGGCGACCAGACGTCGCGCTTCACCGTTGCTCGAAAGCCCCAGTGCTTGCTTGGCTACCTCGAGGAGGCCCAGGTCGGGTGCACCGGTCAGCTCCAGGACGATCTCCGGGATCTCGTCCGGCAACTGCTTGCGCTGGACGACCTGTTCGAACTGGCTTCGAGCCTCGGTGGCCGCGTCTGCCCCGTGGAAGCGCTCGACGAGCGCCGTGGCGAGGCCGTGCTTCAAGCCGAGCGGATCCCCCTCCGCGGCCCGACACGCCTCGGCCTGTCGTTCGAGCTCGGGCCAGCGCCCGAAGCCGAGCCGCTCGACGTACGTGAGCATCAACTCGTCGGAGATGCTCATCGCCCGCCCGTAGATCTCGCTCGGCGGATCGGTGATGCCGATCGTGTTTCCGACGCTCTTCGACATCTTGTCCTGCCCGTCGGTCCCGACGAGCAGAGGATGGGTGAGCACGGCCTGCGGCGGCTGACCGTAGTCGCGTTGGATCTCGCGGCCGACGAGCAGATTGAAGGTCTGGTCCGTGCCACCGAGCTCGACGTCGGCCTCGAGCGCGACCGAATCGTAGGCCTGCACCAGCGGGTACAGGAACTCGTGGATCGCGATCGCTTCGCCCGCGACGTGGCGCTTGTGGAAGTCGTCACGCTCCAGCATGCGCGCGACGGTGTAGCGCGAGCACAGGCGGACGAGGTCCGTGGGGCTCATCGCATCCATCCACTCGCTGTTGTACCGGATCTCCGCGCGATCCACGTCGAGCACCTTCCGCACCTGCTCCACGTAGGTCCGGGCGTTCCCTCGCACGGCCTCTTCGTCGAGCGCCGGACGCGTCTTCTTCTTGCCGGTCGGATCGCCGATGCGAGCCGTGAAGTCGCCGATCAGGAAGATCGGCGTGTGCCCGAGCTCCTGGAAGACGCGGAGCTTCTCCAAGGTGACGGTGTGTCCGAGATGGAGATCCGGCGCCGAGGGGTCCATCCCGAGCTTGACGCGCAGGGGGCGGCCTTCGCGCAGCGCGGCCTCCAGCCGGGGACCCAGGTCCTCCCGCCCGATGAAGGACTCGCTGCCCTCTTCCATCGCATCGAGCTGCCGTTCGACCTCGGCGGACATGGGGGGAGCATCGAGGCCGAGCCTGGCAGCGTCAAGCCGCTCCCTGCGAGGAGGCGGGCAGTCGTCATGCGGTTCGCGTCGGATGCAGGCCGGTGTCCGTGAGAACCGCTTCGACCCGCAGATCGTGAGCCTCTGCGGGCAGACGCTCGACCAGCTGGAAGCTGTAGCCGAGCCCGACGCAGGCGAGACCGGGAACGCGCAGCCCGCTCCGGTCGTAGAAGCCCCGGCCGCGACCGAGACGCACGCCGCGGCGATCGAAGCCCCGACCGGGGATCAGCAGCAGATCGCCGCTACCGAGGGTGGCGACCTCGCCATCGGGCGGGGGCGCAGGGATGCCGAAAGCGCCGGCGACGAGCTGCGCCGGTTCGGATTCGACGAACTCGAGAGCGGCGCCGGCCACCCGCGGCCAGAGCAGCGGCAGGCCCCGGGCCCGAGCGAGCGCCTGGATCGGAGCCGTATCGAGTTCGTCCGGAAGTGCGGCATAGATCCCGAGACGATTCACGCCGGCAAACGCGGGCCAGGACGCCAGATGGGAGGCGGTGCAGTCGGCCGCGCGCCGGGCTTCGGTCGCAGGGACGGCCCGGCAAAGGCGCCCCAGCCGCTCGCGCCAAGCGGCCTTGTCACCTGTCGGCCCGTCACCCGCCGACCGGGTCGCGCTCAGGCCGGTGCGCCCGCGACCGCCGACTCGACCAGGGAGAGCAGCTCGTCGAGGGCTGCCGGGTCGACGGGGTCGCCCTTGCCGCGCTCGTCGCGCAGGGCGACCAGGTGATTCGCGATGTTCAGGGCGGCGAGCACGGCGATGTCGACGCTGTCCACCGTGCCGGATCGCTCGCGGACGCGGACCATCGTCTCATCCAGCAAGGCCGCCGCGCGGCGCACGGTCTCGGCGTCGCTCTCGCCCCGGACCTTGTACTCCTGGCCGAGGATCGTGACCGGAACCGTCCGCTTGGTGGCCATGGCGCGCTACTCCTCGATGGCGGGCAACGAGAGCCGCCGCTCGAGGTCGCTGTCGAGCTGGTCGAGTCGCGACAGCACTTCGTCGAGGCGCTTGCCGGCGTCCTGTCGACGTTGATTGAGCTCGCGGATCTGCTCGTCGCGTTCCGCGAGCCGAGCCACAGCCTCCTCGTGCGCGTGCGTGAGCTGGTGGTAGCGATCGACGAGCGAACGAACCAATCGGTCGAGGCGCGCGAACTTCTCGGCCGCGTCCGCCTTGTCCTCGGCGGGCGCCGGGGGTCCGCTCTCGATGCTCCGCTCCAACCGCCGCCTCCCTCGCGGGAATCGTACCTGCAGGGGCTTTTCCCCGCCATCGGAGAAGAGCGATGCGAACGTCATCAAACGGCGTTCGCGACGATCGGTCGCGCCCGGCGCCGCGGGATGCGTTCCCGCAGGAGCCGCCCCTAGACGAAGCGCTGGCGGGATTGCAGCCGGGACTGGCCCGTCAGATAGAGGTCGACCTCGCGGGCCGCCTCACGCCCCTCCCACTGGGCCCAGACGACGAGGGACTGGCCGCGTCGGCAATCGCCTGCTGCGAACACCCCGGCCTCGCTGGTCGAGAAGCGGCGTGTATCTGCCAGGACGTTGCCCCGCGGATCGAGTTCGACCCCAAGACCGTCGACCAGGCCGGGTCGCACCGGACCGACGAAGCCCATGGCAAGCAACACCAGGTCCGCGCGCAGCTCGAACTCGCCTCCCGGAACCTCGCGCATGGAGGGCATGACCGGACGGTTCAGGGCGTCCCGCTCGAACTCGACCCTCACGCCTCGCAACGTGGTCACCCGCCCGGCCTCTCCGACCAGCTCCTTGGTCATCATGGCATACAGGCGCTCTCCGCCCTCCTGATGCGAGCTGGAGACGTTGAAGTAGTACTTCTTGGCGGTCGGCCAGGGCTCGGATTCGTGACGGCCCTCGGGGGGCTGGGGCAGCAGCTCCAGGGAGGTCACCGAGGCGGCTCCCTGGCGGTGCGAGGTGCCGATGCAGTCGGAGCCGGTGTCGCCGCCTCCCAGCACGATCACGTGCTTGCCGGTCGCCAGGATCGCGTCGGTCTCGGGGACCGTGTCGCCCGCCACGCGGCGGTTCTGCTGGGGCAGGAAGTCCATCGCGAAGTGCACGCCGTCGAGATCGCGACCCGGGACGTCCAGGTCCCGCGGGGCCTCCGCTCCCATGCAGAGCAGCACGGCGTCGAAGCTCTTGCGCAGCTCCGCCACGGTGAGATCCACCCCGACGTTCACTCCGGCCTGGAAGCTCACACCCTCCTCCCTCATCTGCTCGAGCCGGCGATCGATCAGCTGCTTCTCGAGCTTGAAGTCCGGGATGCCGTATCGCAGCAAGCCACCGACCCGATCGCTCTTCTCGAAGAGCGTGACCGTGTGCCCCGCGCGGGTCAGCTGCTGGGCGGCAGACAGGCCGGCCGGGCCGCTGCCGACCACGG
>JAJDAR010000423.1 GCA_029261775.1 Deltaproteobacteria bacterium
CATGAAGGGCAGATCCCCCGACGAATCCTTGATGGCCACGATCCGCTCGCACTCCCCGGCGAGCCGCTCGATCGTGTCGACGTCGATCGGCGAGGCGAACAGCGGGATGTTGTAGAGCGTGACGTCGATGGGCGTGTGGCGGGCGATCTCGCGGAAGTACGCGTACACCCCCTCCGAGCCGAGCTTGTAGTAGAAGGGCGAGACGATCGCGACGGCCCGCGCACCGAGGCCGGCATAGTGCTCGCAGGCCGCCAGGGTCTCCCGGACGTTGGCCTCGGCGGCGCCGGCCAGCACCGGCACCCGGCCCGCCGCCTGGTCCACCACGATCTCGATGATCCGGCGCCGCTCCTCGGCCGTGAAGCGGGTGAACTCGCCGGTCGAGCCGTTGGGATAGAGCCCATGGATGCCTTTCTCGATCAACCAGTCGACGTAGCGCCGCAGCTCGCCCTCGTCGATCGCCCCCTGCGGGTCGAGCGGGACGATGTTGGGGCAGTAGATGCCGTGGAACGGTGCGGCGTTCTTCATCGGATCTCCTGTGCGGGATTCTCCTGGCGCGCGCCATCCGCCGTGGCGGCGAGCCCGTAGAAGCGTCGCGCGTTCTCGCCCAGCACGCCGGCCCTGTCTCGGGAGTCGAGGTCGTCGAGCAGTCGCAGGCTCGCGGCGCGCCATGCCTCGTAGCCGCCGGCCAGCTCGACCACGGGCCAGTCGCTCCCCCAGAGCAGCCGACCGGGCCCGAAGGCCTCGAGGAGCAGATCGACGTAGCGGCGCAGGTCCGGGTCGCCCCAGTCGGGAGCGGCCTCGGTCGCCAGGCCGGAGAGCTTGCAGACGGCGTTCGTCTCGCGGCCCAGCTGCGTCATGTCGCGGGCCCACCCGTCGAAGCTTCCGGTCCGGATGTCGGGCTTGCCGCCGTGGTCGATCGCGACCTGGAGGTCCGGATTCCGCTCCAGCAGACGGACCAGGTTCGGGAGGTGCGCTGGCTTCACCAGGGCATCGAAGCGAAGGCCCAGCTCGGTCAGGGTCTGCAGTGCGGGCTCGAGCGTGGGGCGCAGCATCCAGGCCGGATCGGGGAGGTCCTGGATCATCGGCCGGACGCCGAGGAAGGCAGGAGCCTCCCGAAGAGCAGCGAGCTGCTCCGGAGCGTCCGCTTCTTCGAGATCGACCCAGCCCACGACGCCGGCGATCCATGGCGTCGCGTCCGCCAGCCCGAGCAGGAAACGGGTCTCGGCCGTGGTGGGTGCGGCCTGCACGAGGACGGTTCCCTCGATCCCCGCCTTCCGTCGCAGCGGTTCGAGATCTTCGGGGAGGAAGTCGCGGTAGAGAGCGGTCAGATCGGGCGTGAGCCAGCCGTAGTCGCCGCGGTCGAGCCGCCAGAAGTGCTGGTGCGCGTCGATCACGCGCGGGCCCGCGTTGGAGCATCGGCTTCGATCAGACCCGCCTTCTCGAGGTCGAGCCAGAGGTCTTGAGGGATCGGGCGGAGCAGATGGCCCGCGTTGGCCTCGACCTCGGCGCGTGAGCGCGCACCGGGAATCACCGCCGCGACACAGGGGTGGAGGAGGGGAAACTGGAGCGCCGCGGCCGGCAGCGGAACGGCGTGGGTCTCGCAGATCTCGGCGATCGCATGGACCCTCGTCAGGATCTCGTGCGGGACCTGCGCGTAGTCGTACTTCGCACCTGGGATCGGGCCCTCCGCCAGGATGCCGGAGTTGAAGGGCCCTCCGACGATCACCGAGACGCCCCGGCGGGCGCAGAGGGGCAACAGCTCGGCCAGCGCGCCCTGCTCGAGCAAGGTGTAGCGCCCGGCCAACAGGATGCAGTCGAGCTCCACCCGCTCGAGGAGCTCGATGCAGACCTCGCACTCGTTCACGCCCACACCGATCGCCCGCACGCGTCCGCTGCGCCGCAGCTCCTCGAGGGCTCGGAAGCCGCCCTCGACGAGCTCGCGGAGCAGGCGGGGGTGCGCCTCGGTGCCGTGCGTGCGCGCCCCGATGTCGTGCACCAGGGCCACGTCGAGGTGGTTCCGGCCAAGGCGCACGAGGCTCGCCTCGACGGACCGCAGGATCCCGTCGTACGAATAGTCGAAGACCGGGTCGAAGGGTTCCGCGTCGATGAATCCCTGATCGCTGCGCGCGGCCCCCAGCCGTGGGATCAGCAGCCGCCCTACCTTGCTCGAGACGACGACCTCTTCGCGTGCCGTCGCGAGAGCGCGGCCGAGCCGCGACTCCGACAGCCCGTAGCCGTAGTAGGGCGCGGTGTCGAAGTAGCGAACGCCTGCCAGCAAGGCAGCCCGCACGGTGGCGTCCGCGTCGCTTTCCGACACGGGTGCATAGAGGTTGCCCAGGGCGGCCGCGCCGAGTCCCAGGACGGTGACCTCCACGGCCGTGCGGCCGAGGGCTCGGCGGGGCAGCACGGCAGCGGGCTGGGTGGGGTCAGCGCTCACGGATTCGGGGCCACGGACACGGCGCCATGGTATGGGAAACCGGCACGCGTTGACGAGGGGCGGGCGGTCCTCCAGAGTTCGCGCCATGGCGCCTCGCATCACCTCGCTCGTCTCACGCGACGTGCGCTTCCC
>JAJDAR010000424.1 GCA_029261775.1 Deltaproteobacteria bacterium
CCGGGTGGCGGATCTCCAGGGCACCCCCCCGGTCGATCCGGGCGTCAGCGCCGCCGACTCGATCGCCGCCCTGTCCGGCCTGGTCGGACTGCTCGCCGCGCTCCACCTCCGGCAGAGGACGGGCCGCGGGCAGCACCTCGATCTGTCGATGCTGCATGCATGGTTCGCCGCCGACGACTACGCCCACGCCCTGCTCGACGGAGAACCGCTCGAGACCCAGGGCGGCCTGGTCTGGGAGGCGCCGGGAGGTCCGCTCTTCACGGGCGAGACCTTCAAGGTCACCTGGTGGCATCTTCGGCGGGCCGGTCTGCTCGACGATCCGGCTCCGCAGGGCGCCGACCTCGCCTCGAAGATCGAGACCCGCCGCGACGCCGTCCAACGCTGGATGTCGGGCTTCGCGGATCGCGGGAGCCTCGAGGCGGAGCTGACCCGCGCCGGGGTCGTCTTCGGAGCGCTGCAGCCTGCGGACGCGATGACCACGCTCCCCAGCACCGAGGACCGGGAGATCATCCGCACCCTCCGCGACGAACACGGGGCAGCGCGTTCCGTGATCGACTCGCCCTTCCGCTACTCGGCAGCGCGTGCCGAGCCGCGCGGCCCCGCGCCGAGGCGGGGCCAGCACACGGGAGAGGTGCTCCGCGAGTGGCTGTCCCTCGAAGCCGAAGAGATCGAGCGGCTGGAAAGCTCGGGCGTCCTCCGACCCGCCTGAGGCCCCTTCAGACCGAGCTGATCTCGAGGACCGAGCGCGCGACCTTGCCCGACTTCATCAGCTCGAAGGCCTCGTTGACCTCGGCCAGCTCGAGGCGTTCGGAGACCAGCCCCGAGAGATCGAGGCGGTCCTTGAGGAACAGGTCCACGAGCTTGGGCATGTGCTCCCGGAAGACCGTGCTGCCGTACATGCAGCCGATCATCTTCTTCTCCTGCAGGAAGTCGGGACCGGGGATCCGGATCTCGGAGCCGAGGGGCATCATGCCGACGATCACGGCGGTGCCGCCGGGCCGGAGCATCGCGAATGCCTGGCTGGCGGCGTCCGGTGCACCGATCGCTTCGAAGGCGTACTCGACGCCGGTACCGCCCGTCAGCTCCTGGACCGCGGCCACGGCGTCGTTCTGCTTCGCGTCGATCGTGCGGGTGGCCCCGAAGCGGGTGGCCATCTCGAGCTTTCCCGGCACGACGTCGATGGCGATGATCTCACTCGCCCCGGCCAACCGGCAGCCCTGGATCACGTTGAGGCCGATCCCACCGCAGCCGATCACCGCGACGACGGCGCCGCCGGGGACCTTGGCCGTATAGAGCGCCGCACCTACGCCCGTCATGACACCGCAGCCGATCAGCGCGGCTTCGGCCATGGGCATCTCCTCGGGGATCTTCACGACGCCGGACTCGCGGGTGACCATCATCTCCGAGAAGGATCCGACGCTCGCGAACTGCAGGAGCGGCGTCCCGTTGCGGCTGAGCCGCTGGGCGGCCTCGGCGTTCACGGTCGGGTCGTTGCACAGGTGCGCCTCTCCGCGCAGGCAGTGGTAGCAGCTCCCGCAGAAGGGCTTGAAGGACATGATGACGTGGTCGCCGGGGCTCACGTAGCTGACCCGGTCGCCGACGGCCTCGACCACGCCGGACGCCTCGTGACCGAGCACGCACGGCATGGGCATGGCCCAGGCCCCATCCACGAAGTGGAGGTCCGAGTGACAGACGCCGCTGCACACGGTGCGGACCAGCACCTCGCCGGGTCGCGGATCGATGATGTCGACGTCCTCGATGCTGAGCGGCTGGTGGGGCTTCTCGTAGACGGCGGCCTTCATGGGGTTCTCCTTCGTCGCTGGATCGTCGCGGACGATCCGTGGGGGATCACGCGGGGCTCCCGGCTCCGCCCGCCGCGTTCCGACTGCGAAGCTCGGCGGCGGCGTCGAGTACGGCGCGAATGATCTTGTCGTAGCCGGTGCAACGGCACAGGTTGCCGGCCAGCCAGAAGCGCACCTCGCGCTCGCTCGGATCGGGCGTCCGCTCGAGCAGGGCCTTGGCCGCAATGACGATGCCCGGCGTACAGATGCCGCACTGGAGGCCGGCATGCTCGAGCAGCTTCTGCTGGATCGGGTGCAGGCCCTCCGCCGTCGCGACGCCTTCCACGGTCAGGACCTCGCGACCTTCGACCTCGGCCGCCAGGGTGAGGCACGAGCAGACCAGGCGACCGTCGACGAGCACCGAGCAGGCGCCGCAGTCGCCCGTGCCGCAGCCCTCCTTGGCACCGGTCAGGAGCAGCTCGTCACGCAGCACATCGAGCAGCGTCTGGTGGGGAGTGCAGAGGAAGTCGCGATCCTCCCCGTTGATCCGGGTCGCGACCTGCAGGCGGGGCATCAGGAGCGGCCCTCCGTTTCGCGGGCGCTCGCCCGCTCGGCTGCGATGCGTGCGGCGCGCTTCACGAGCACCCCTGTCACGTGGGTACGATACGACGCCGGTCCGCGCACGTCGTCGATGGGCCGGGTCGCGGCTCGCGCCGCGTCGGCGGCGGCATCGAGCGCGGCGTCCCCGAGGTCGGTGCCGATCAGGGCTTCGGCAGCCGCGGGGACCAGCAAGGCCGTCGGTGCGACGGCGCCGATCGCCACCCGCGCAGCCGTGCAGCGGCCCTCGCGGAGCGTCAGCTGGACCGCGGCTCCCGCGACCGCGATGTCCATCTCGCTGCGGGGGATGAAGCGCAGGTAGGCATCGGCCGTGCCGGGCGGCGGCAGAGGCACGTGGAACTCGACGACGACCTCGCCGGCTCCGAGGACCGTGTCGCCGGGCCCGCGGCAGAAGTCCGCGACCGGAACGTCCCGGCTTCCGCTCGGGCCGCTCACCCTCGCGACCGCCGCGATGGCCAGCAGGCTCGGCACCGAGTCCGCCGCCGGCGAGGCGTTGCACAGGTTGCCGCCCAGGCTCGCACGGCCCTGGATCTGCTCGGAGCCGATCAGCTCGGCCGCCTCGACCAGACCCGGGAACAGCCTCCGCACCTCCGGCGCCTCGCG
>JAJDAR010000425.1 GCA_029261775.1 Deltaproteobacteria bacterium
AGCCCGCACCCGATGTTCTTCGACGAGGAGCTGGTGCGCGCCCACGCCGAGCTTCCGGAGCTCTGCCCGCACATCCATCTGCCGCTGCAGTCGGGCTCCGACCGGGTGCTCGAGAGCATGCGGCGCCGCTACACGGCGGCGGACTATCTCGGCTGGGTCGCACGGCTTCGGGCGGGGCGCCCCGACCTGGTGTTCACCACCGACCTGATCGTGGGCTTTCCGGGCGAGACCGAGGCCGATTTCCAGGCCACCCTCGAGCTGGCCCGCGAGGTCGACTTCGTCGATGCCTACGCCTTCAAGTACTCGCCCCGGCCCGGAACGGCCGCCGCCGGCATCGAGGAGGGCCAGGTCGATCCCGAAACGGCCCAGGCGCGGCTGGAGGCCCTCCAGGACACCCAGCGGGAGCGGACCCTGGCCCATCACCGGAGACGCGTTGGGGAGATCACCGAGGTGCTGATCGAGGGTCCCAGCCGCCGCGGGGCCCCCGGTTCGCCCCAGCTGCGCGGGCGTGACCCGTACCATCGCATCGTGAATCTCGATCCGGAGCGGAACGCGGACGGCGCGCCGGCTCGACCGGCCCGCGCCGGCGAGCTGGTCCGGGCCCGGATCGTCGAGGCCACACCGCACTCCCTGATCGGCGAACTCGTCACGGAGGATGCCCGACGGGGTGCGCGAGCCGACATGGTGAAGCAGGATGGCCGAACGGCCGATAGCGAGGAACGAGCACCGGCTTTCCGTTGAGGAGTGAAGGCAGGCCCGGCGTGGGTTCGGGCGGCCTGTTGAGGGGGACCTCCGTAGTGAGTCAGGCCCGCGTTCTGGCGGTCGATGACCAGCTCTATTTCCGGGTCTTCCTCGAGGATCTCCTCGCGCAGGAGGGCTACGCGGTCGAGACGGCGGGCAGCGGCTCGGAGGCCCTCGAGATCCTCGAGCAGGGCTCCTTCGATCTCATCCTCACCGATCTCGTGATGCCCGCGATGGACGGCCGCGCCCTGGTGGGCGCCGTCAAGGAGCGCTGGCCCGATCAGGAGATCGTGGTCATCACGAGCGTCGGCGACGTGAAGACGGCCGTCGACGCGATGAAGCTCGGCGCCACGGACTACCTGCTCAAGCCGATCGACCGCACGGCCCTGCTGCGTGCGATCGAGTCGATCCTCGACCGCCGCGCGATGCGCGCAGAGCACGACCGGCTCGTCGCCGAGAACCTCTCGTTCATGGGTCACTTCGCCCAGTACGAGCGGGCGCTCGGGCTCTTCGCCACGCTCTCGATCGAGCCGCTGGCCGACCGGCTCGTCGAGGTGATGTGCCTCGAGACGAACGCCCACGGCGGCGTCGCCTGGCTCGCCCGCAGTCTCGAGGACGACGCGCTCAAGCTGACCGGCGCCGGTGGTCTGATCCGGGTCGACGACGAGCTCGGCGAGCTCGTGCTGGCCGATCTGCCAGAACCCCTGCAGGACCTGGTGGATCCCCGCACGCGGTCCCTGGTCGCACCGGGCCTCGAGGGCCGACCCCAGCTGTACGTCCCGCTCCGCCACAATGGCCGGCTGCTCGGGGTGGTGCGCCTGTCCGACCGCCTCGACGGCGCGGACTTCGATGCCGCCGATCGGGAGGTCGCCGAGCGCTTCGGGCTCTTCGCCGCCCAGGCGGTGAGCAACGCGCTGGCCTTCCGGGCGCTCGAGCAGAGCTCCTTCAAGGACCCGACCACGCGCGCCTACACCAAGGCCTACGCGACCGATGCGATCCGCCACGAGCTCTCCAAGGCCAAGCGCTTCGGCCGGCCGCTCTCGGTCGTCCGTCTGCGCCTGGACCCGATCGCCCCGCTGCGTGAGGCGCTCCCCCGCGAGCGCTTCACGGCCTTCCTTCAGGAGCTGGTCAGCACCCTCGAAGGTGCGCTTCGCAATACCGACCTGCTGGCCGCCGAAGGAGAGCACCAGTACCTGGTGCTGCTCCCCGAGTGCGACAGCCTGGGCGCGGTGGTGGCCAAGCGGCGCATCCGCGCCTGCCTGGAGGGCTGCGCCGCCCTGCTGGCCATCGATTCCCTGGAGCGCCCCGCCGTGCTGTCGGCGATGGCGACGTTCCCGTCGAACGGCTCGGACCTGCCGGCGCTCGAGGCCTGCCTGGATCGCCGGATCGATGAGGACCGCACGAGCCTGCTGCGCGCGGATCAGCTGGAGTCCACGCCCTTCCGGGGGCTGGTCGAGACGCTCCTGGCCGATGCCGCCCCGGGGCGGGGCCGGATCGGCGAGCAGATGACCCGCAGCCTGCTCGGCGAGGTCGCGCGCAATCCCCATCACCGCGGGCTGCTGTTCGTCGCGCCGCGCGAGGGTCGGACCACCGGGCTGCGCGACGACCTGGTGGAGCTTCGCGGCCTGAACCCGCGCACCGAGGTCGTGATCGTCGCCGACCGCGACGATCAGCTCCTGCCGGGCGTGCCCGTGACCTGGGTGTCTCCGCTGCGGGTCGGGGCCGAGCAGCCCTTCGTCGTCTACGTGGGGGAGGGTGCGTCCTACGCCCTGGTCGAAGAGGGAGGGGCCGAAGGGGAGCCCTCCACCTATCACACGGCCGACCCGGTGGTCGTCGAGCAGCTCGCGTTCCAGCTGAGCCGAGACCTGGGGATTCCGATCGGTGACTGACCCGTGCCAGATCCTGATTGCGGACCCGGATCGCCGCCGGGCCCGCGCGCTCGCCGAAGCCTGTGGGGCGCGCGGCTACCAGACTGTGCTGGCCGCCAACGGGGCGTCGGCCCTCGAGAACGCCCTGGCGGACGTGCCCGACGTGCTGGTCGCCCCGGTGGATCTCGGCTTGATCGAGGCCTCGAAGCTGGTCGAGATCCTGCGGGCGAACCCGCGCACCCAGGCCGTGCGGGTACTGTTTCTCGGCGACGACGCCGCCACCACGAAGGAGCGCGGCTTCTTCGACGATGCGATCGATCCCACCGCCCCGGTCGAGGAGATGGCGCTGCGGGTCGAGGCGATGCTCGCCCAGCGCGAGCGGATCGACGCGGTCCAACGCGAGGCCGAGGCCGAGCAGGAGGTGCAGGGCAAGCTCGCCCAGATCCCGCTGACCGATCTGCTTCAGCTCTTCCACATGAATCGCCGCACAGGCACCATCGAGCTCGACCGCACCGACCCCGCGACTGGGGAGGAGCGGGGCACCCTGGTGCTGCGCGACGGAAACCTCATCCAGGCGACGACCGGCCGGGTGGACGGCGAGAAGGCCCTCTACCGACTGCTGGCCTGGGCCGACGGCAGCTTCTCCTTCACCCCTGGCCGCGTGACGATGGCCCCCCGGATCGTCACGCCGACCCGCGCCTTGCTGATGGAAGCGTTGCGGCAGATCGACGAATGGGACCGGGTGGCCGAGAGCCTGCCCTCCCTGTCGGCGCGCGCTCGGATCGCGGTGCCGCACCACGAGCTGCCGCGCGCGGTGCACCCGCTCACGCAGGAGATCCTGACCCTGCTCGAGACCTGCGAGGAGATCCGGGATCTGCTCGATCACAGCAGCTTTCCCGACTACCAGGTCCTGCGCACCCTGCAGACGCTCACCGAGCGCGGCTGGGTCCGGATCCTGCGCGACGGCAGCCGCGGCGAGGAAGGTCCCGAGGACGCGCTCTTCGACGCCGGCGGCAAGCGGCGTCTGCGCGAGTGGCTCCAGAGCTCGAGGCCGCGCGGCGCGGCGCTGCCGGACGCCAAGCTGCTGCTCGCGTCCGTCGATCCCAGCGCGACCCGGGATCTCGTGCGGCTGCTCGCCGGCGTGCCGGGCATGCGGCTGACGCCGGAGTTCCAGGAGGGGCGCTTCCAGGCCGACGACCTGGCCACGATCGGCCGCCTCCGGGTGGACGAGGGGATCGGGATCGAGCTCGTCCACGTCCCCACGGCCGCGGGCTTCGGGGCCTGCTGGCCGGTGCTCGCGCAGGGCGCCCTCGGAACCCTGTTGCTGATGAGTCAGGGCGGGCCCGGGGCGGAGGAACCCCTCCGCCCGCTGATCCGCACGCTGCGGTCCGGTCCGGACGCGCGGCTGTTCCATGTCCTGCTGCTGCCCAAAGGCGAGCGACTGGCCCCGGAGGAGCTCCAGCCCCATCTCTCGCTTCTCGACGACGCCTCTCTCTTCCTCCTGCCGCTCGAGCAGCAGCGGGAGCCCGTCTCCCTGCTGCGCGCCATGCTCGCGAGGGTCATGCCGTGACCGGTCTCGACCTGAAGAAGTTCACTCCCTTCGCGGAGATCATGGACGCCGAGACCGCCCTGCTCGAAGAGCTCCTGGAGCGCCGCGAGCTCGTAGAGGGCGAGGTGGTCGTGACGGAGGGCGACGAGGCCGACGGCTTGGTCCTCGTCGAGGGCGGCAGCCTGCGCATGACGAGCGAGCGCACCAGCGATCTAGGCGATCTCGGGCCCGGCTCGCACATGGGCGGGCTGTCCCTGGGCAGCCTCGGGCGCCGGGAGGTCACCTTGACCGCAGCCGAGCCAACCACGGTTCTGCTGCTCACGCGCAGCGCCTTCATGCGCTTGTCCGAGGACGCACCGCGGGCCGCGACGCGCGTCCTCGAGGCCGTGCTGCGCGATCTGGGCGCCATCCTGCGCGCGGGCCTCGACGATCTCGTCTGAGGCGGCCGCGCGGCGTCGTCCGCGCTCTCTGCACCGGCGAGCAAAGGGCTCGCAGCGTTGACCACCCCCGACCCCGGACGTACACTGGGTCGCCAACTCGGGGGTGGGTGAGGGTCCCGGTTCTCCTCTTCCTTCCCCCGCCCCATCGGGACCGGTCCATCACCAGATCGGGCTCCGGGCGAGGTTGGCCGCGTGGCACAGAGTCCGCTGGAGAGTCGCATTCGGGAAGGGCTCACGTTCGATGACGTCCTGCTGGTGCCCGCGGCCTCGGAGGTCCTGCCGAAGGACGTCGATCTCGGCACGCAGCTCACCCGTGAGATCGACCTGCGGATCCCGCTCGTCGCCGCGGCGATGGACACGGTCACCGAGCACGAGACCGCGATCGCGATGGCGCAGAACGGCGGCATCGGGATCATCCACCGCAACCTGACCGTCGAGCAGCAGGCCGCCGAGATCGGCAAGGTCAAGCGCTCCGAATCGGGCATGATCGTCGATCCGATCACCCTCCGCCCCGAGCAGCGCATCTACGAGGCGCTGGACGTGATGGACCGCTACCGGATCTCCGGGGTGCCCATCACCCGGGACGGCAAGGCGGTCGGCATCCTGACGAACCGCGATCTGCGCTTCATCAAGGACACCTCGCAGGAGATCTCCAACGTCATGACGAGCGAAGGGCTCGTCACGGTGCCGCCCGGGACCACGCTCGATCGCGCGAAGGAGCTGCTCCACGAGCACCGCATCGAGAAGCTGCTGGTGGTGGACGAGAAGGGCACCCTTCGCGGGTTGATCACGATCAAGGACATCGAGAAGAGCGAGCGCTTCCCGGACGCCTGCAAGGACGGCATGGGCCGTCTGCGCTGCGGCGCCGCGGTGGGTGTCGGTCCCGACCGCGAGGCCCGCGCTGCGGCCCTGGTCGAAGCCGGCGTCGACGTCATCGTGGTCGACACCGCCCACGGGCACTCCGCCGGAGTGCTGGAGACCATCGCCGACGTGCGCCGCAGCTACCCCGACCTGCCGCTGATCGGCGGCAACGTGGCGACGGGCGAGGGTGCCGAAGCGCTGATCAAGGCTGGCGTGTCCGGCGTGAAGATCGGCGTCGGCCCGGGCTCGATCTGCACCACGCGGATCGTCGCCGGCGTCGGCGTGCCGCAGCTCACCGCCGTCGTCGAGGCTGCACAGACGGCCGAGCGCTCGGGCATTCCGGTGATCGCCGACGGTGGCATCAAGTACTCGGGCGACCTGGTCAAGGCGCTGGCCGCCGGGGCGAGCTCCGTGATGATCGGCTCGCTGTTCGCCGGCACCGACGAGTCGCCGGGCGAAGTCGTTCTCTACCAGGGTCGCTCGTACAAGGTCTACCGCGGCATGGGCTCGCTCGGCGCCATGTCGGACGGCAGCCGCGACCGATACTTCCAGTCCGACGTGAAGGACGAGCGCAAGCTCGTTCCCGAGGGCATCGAGGGACGCGTGCCGTACCGCGGCAGCCTGTCGAGCAGCATCCACCAGCTGATGGGCGGACTGCGGGCGGGCATGGGCTACTGCGGAGCGCCCACCCTGGCGCAGCTGCGGGCCACGGCCCAGTTCGTACGCATCTCGAATGCGGGGCTCCAGGAGAGCCACGTGCACGACGTCATCATCACGCAGGAGGCTCCGAACTACCGCCTCGAGTGAGGCGCCCCTCGCGAAACACGGACCGGCGCCGACCCGCGCAGCCGGACCCGCGTTTCGGCCATCGCCCCGACCGCGCAACCACGCCGACCTTCCTCCGGGCCGGCCCGAACGGGACGCCCCCTTGTCACGCGACGCTCACTCCGACCGGATCCTGATCCTGGATTTCGGCTCTCAGTACACCCAGCTGATCGCCCGCCGCATCCGCGAGCAGCACGTCTACTGCGAGATCCACCCTCCGACCCTGACCGCCGCCGAGGTCCGCGCCTGGCAGCCCGCCGGCGTGATCCTGTCGGGCGGTCCGAGCAGCGTGCTGGCCCATGGGGCGCCGTCGGTCGACCGCGAGGTGCTCGAGGCCGACGTTCCGATCCTCGGCATCTGCTACGGCCTGCAGCTGCTGGCGCGGGACCTCGGAGGCCTCGTCGAGAGTGCCGAGGACCGCGAGTACGGCCGCGCGCTGCTCAAGGTGAAGGAGCCCGATCACCCGCTGTTCCGCGGCTTCGACGGGGGCGCCGAGCGAACCGTCTGGATGAGCCACGGTGACCGGGTGCTGCGCCTGCCCGAGGGCTTCCAGGTGCTGGCGACGAGCGAGAGTTCCCCGTTCGCGGCGGTCGCTCACGGCAGCCGGCCGATCTTCGGGCTGCAGTTCCACCCCGAGGTCGTGCACACCGAGGACGGCGGGCGCCTGCTCGAGAACTTCGTGAAGGGCATCTGCGGCTGCACCGGCAGCTGGACGATGGACGCGTTCGTGGACGAGGCCACGGCTGCCGTGCGCGCGCAGGTCGGCTCCGGCCGCGCGGTCTGCGGCCTGTCGGGCGGAGTCGACTCGTCGGTCGCGGCCGCCCTGGTCCACGAGGCGATCGGCGAGCGCCAGACCTGCATCTTCGTCGACCATGGTCTCCTGCGCGAGGGCGAGCGCGAGGAGGTCGAGCGCGCCTTCCGCGATCAGCTCGGCGTGCCGCTCATCACGGTGGACGCCCGCGACCGGTTTCTCGCGGCGCTGGCCGGTGTGCTCGATCCCGAGAAGAAACGGCGCATCATCGGACACCTGTTCATCGAGGTCTTCGAGGAGCAGTCGCGCCGCATCGAAGGCGCCGACTTCCTGGTGCAGGGCACGCTCTACCCGGACGTGATCGAGAGCGTCTCGGTGCGCGGGCCCTCGGCGACGATCAAGACCCATCACAACGTGGGCGGCCTGCCGGAGCGGATGCGCCTGAAGCTGGTCGAGCCGCTGCGCGAGCTGTTCAAGGACGAGGTGCGCGAGGTCGGCCGCCGCCTCTCCGTTCCGGAGAAGATCGTCGGGCGCCATCCCTTCCCGGGGCCGGGTCTGGCGATCCGGGTGCTCGGCGAGGTCACCGCAGAGCGCCTCGCGGCCCTGCGGCGGGCTGACGCCATCCTGATCGAGGAGATCCGCCGCGCGGGTCTCTACGACGACATCTGGCAGGCCTTCGCGGTCTATCTGCCGATCCAGAGCGTCGGAGTCATGGGCGACGAGCGCACCTACGAGGACTGCATCGCGCTGCGTTGCGTGAGCTCGGTGGACGCGATGACGGCGGACTGGTCGCGGCTGCCCCACGACGTGCTGGCCCTCGTGTCGAGTCGGATCACGAACGAGGTGTCGGGGGTGAACCGGGTGGTCTACGACATCAGCTCGAAGCCTCCTGCCACCATCGAGTGGGAATAGGGCGCGTGGCGAACGTTCCCTTCACGCATCTGCACCTCCACACGCAATACTCGCTGCTCGATGGGGCCATCAAGCACAACCCCCTCTTCGAGCGGGCCAAGCATCTCGGCCAGGAGGCCGTGGCCATGACGGACCACGGCAACCTCTTCGGAGCAGTGGAGTTCTACGAGAAGGCGCGGGCGAACAAGGTCAAGCCGATCATCGGCTGCGAGGCCTACATCGCCGCCGGCTCCCGCTTCGACAAGGAGCGGCGCGAGCGCGACTCGAGCGGCTTCGATGCGATCAGCCACCAACTGCTGATCGCGATGAACGAGACCGGGTACCACAACCTGATGTACCTGGTCTCGAAGGCCTACCTCGAGGGCTTCTACTACAAGCCGCGCATCGATCTCGAGCTGCTCAACAAGCACAGCGAGGGTCTGATCACGACCTCGGGCTGCCTCTCCTCCCTGGTCTGTCGGAGGATCCTGGGCGGCGAGGTGGACACGGCCTGGCGGCTGGTCGAGGAGATGTCCGAGACCTTCAAGGGCCGGTACTACCTGGAGCTGCAGCGCCACGGCATCCCCCAGCAGGACACGGTGAACGCCGAGCTGCTCAAGATGCACTCGGACCTGGGGCTGCCGCTGCTGGCGACGAACGACGCCCACTATCTCGACGAAGAGGACCACGACCACCACGACGCGCTGCTGTGCATCGGCACCGCCTCGAGCCTCGACGAAAAGAACCGCCTTCGTTTCGACGGCCACGGCTTCTTCGTGAAGAGCGGCGCCGAGATGCTCGAGGTCTTCCACGACCACCCGAGTGCCGTCCACAACTCCATGGAGATCGCCGAGCGCTGCGAGCTCGAGATCTCGATGGACACCTACCACATGCCGGAGTTCCAGGTGCCGGCGGGGATGACCCGCGAGGAGGTGCTCGATCGCGATGCCTGGGGCGGCCTGCGTCGGCGTCTGGGCATGGCGCCGGACGAGCCCTTCAAGGAGACGCAACAGCCCTACGTCGGGCGGCTCGAGTACGAGCTGGGCGTGATCCGCCAGATGGGCTTCGCCGGCTACTTCCTGATCGTGGCCGACTTCATCGGCTACGCCAAGCGCAACGGCATCCCGGTGGGGCCGGGGCGCGGCTCGTCGGCGGGCAGTCTGGCGGCCTGGAGCCTCGACATCACCGGTGTGGATCCGATCGAGTACGACATCATCTTCGAGCGCTTCCTGAACCCCGAGCGCGTGTCGATGCCGGACATCGACGTCGACTTCTGCATGCGCGGCCGCGACGAGGTGATCCGCTACGTCTCCAACAAGTACGACGAGCCCGATCGCGGGGACGACGGGCGCCGGGTGTCGCAGATCATCACCTTCGG
>JAJDAR010000426.1 GCA_029261775.1 Deltaproteobacteria bacterium
CTTGCGCGTGCGGCCGTTCAGGGTCGCGAGCTCGATCTCCTTGGCGTCGATCTCCTGGCCGAGGCGCGCAGCGCGCTGCTTGCGGCTGCGCTCCTGCACCTCGAAGAGCGCCATCACGCTGCTCGCCTTCTGGCGGGCCAGGTCGGCCAGCTGCTCGTCGGCGCGGCGCAGCTCGCGTGAACCGTCCGCGAACGCATCTGCGAGGCGCGCGCGCTCCGCGCGCAGCTCGACGTAGAGCCGATCGAGGGCAGCGAGCTCTCCGACGCCTCGACCCACTTCCGGGGTCTCGAGCCAGACGCGCCCGGCTTCCACCGCGCGCTCCGCCGCCTGGCGCTGGGCCGCGAGCAGCTCGAGCTCGAGCTCCGCATCCGCGCGCGCCCCTTCGAGCCTGGCCAGGTTGCGGAGCAGCAGCTCCTTCTGCGTCTGGAGATCGGCCACGTTGTGCGACGTGCGGATCCAGTCGAGCTCGCTCTCGAGGGCGTCGAGCCGCGCACCCTGACGGGTGATCTGGTCGTCGTAGAGCGTTCGCGTCCGGCCCTGCACGTCGGCGTGGCGGGCCAGCGAGCGCTCCACCAGCAGGTTCGCGAGATCGGCGGACAGCTCGGGGTCGGCGGTCCGGACGGCGACGGAGATCAGCTCCGAGCCTTGCTGCGGCGAGACGCGCAGCCCCTCGCGGAGCGCGACCAGCAGGGGATCGGGATCCCGGGCCGACTCGTCGCCGCGCCACGCGGACAGGGGCCGGCTGCCGATGCGCCGCAGGGTCCCGCCCAGGTCTCGTGCCCACGCGCGGAGCGCGCCGAGGGCCCCGTCACGCTGTCGCAGCTCCGCCGCAGACGCGATCTGCCGCAGCCTCACCCGGTCGAGCGAATCCGGCGCCTCGGCCTCGAGCAGGCGGAGCTCGTTGCGCAAATCGTGCGCCCGCGCCTCGACCGCGAAGCCCGGTCCCGCCGCCGCCACCGGCGGAAGACCGGGGAGTGCGCCCGCGTTGACGAGCAGCTGCGCCTCGCTCTCGTAGAGCGGCGTGCGCAGCAACGCAAACACCAGGGTGGCCAGCAGCACGAACGCCATCGTGCCGAGGATCAGGCGGTCGTGCCGGAACAGCACCCGAAGGAGATCGCGAAGGGAATGGACTCGCTGGCCTGCCACGTGAGCTCTCCGTCAGAAGGGGCCGATGCGGGCCTGGGCCCCATCGGTCCCGGTGCCGGACCGGTCCGAAACGCTGCCGACCTCGCCGTCGCCGACTTCACCGTGGTGGGGAACGAAGACGAGATCGTTCGGTGCGAGGATCGGGTCGGTTCCAGAACCGGACCGCAGCCACGACTCCAGATCCAGCCGGAAGCGCCGCATCGTTCCGTCCGCGGCCTCCCGCAGGATGACCACCGCGTCGAGGGCGCCGCTCGGGGCCGCACCTCCTGCCGCCGTGATCGCGCGAAGCGCCGTCAGCTGCTCGTGGAAGTCGAAGGCGCCGGGTGCGCGCACGGCGCCTCCGACGAAGACCCGAGGCGTGCGGAACTCCCGGACGACCACCCGCGGCTCGGGCCGGACCAGGCCGCCAGCCAGGGCCGTGGCGAGCGTCTGCTCGAGCTCGCCGGGAGTGAGACCCAGGGCCTCGATCTCGCCCGCGCGCGGGACGCTGATGCGGCCATCGGGACGCACCCTCGCGTCGGCGTCCAGCTCCCGCGCGTACGGGAACTGGATCGCGATCCGATCACCGACCTCGAGCCGGTACGGCGGCAGCGAGCGGCGCGACGTCGCAGCGGGAGCTTCGTCGCCGCCACGCATCGCGGCCGCTCGTGTCGCCACGGCCTGTGAAGCCGGTGGGGTCGCACAGCCGACCGAGAGCACCACCACCGCCAGGAGTGCGAGGGGCGTCGAACGCAGGGCCGTGGCCAGGGAGGGTTCGTGCAAGGGGTCACCGGGAGCAGGGATTGATGGGGGTGAGTCCACCCTGGCCCGGCCTTGGTGACGCGAACCGACCCCACGCCCTCTGCGCGACCGGGAGCGCGGCCACTGTATGGCCGAGCCGTTAGGTCGAAAGCTGCCGGCCCAAGACGCGACGTTGCCGGTTGCTGACAGCCGCCGCCCCCTGCCGAGGCCGCAACCGGTTGGCGTCAGGCGCCCGCCTCGAGCCGATGTTTCCGCACCTGCTTCAGCAGCGTGCGCAGCGCCGCCGGGTCGGCCTGCTCGAGCCGCTTGAAGCGCAGACAGCTCTTGCCGGCACTCACGCCGGAGAAGAGCGCGCGGTGCTTGTCCAGAACGGCGGGCGCCACGTACAGGCTCACGTAGCCCTTCTGCGCCGCAAGGCTCGCGAGGCCCGGGTAGTCGAGCATGCCGTGGGCGATCCCTTCCTTCACTCGAGGGTCGACCTCGCGGATCACGGAGCGGATCCGCTCGAGGATCTCGCGCTGCGGCCCGTCGACGTCGGCGCGGTAGGCGCTCGGCGAAGTGTCGTCTCGCTTCATGGATCCCCTCCTTCGGGGCTTCGCGCCCCACTCTGCCCCGCCCCCTCAAACAGGGTAGGACGGGGCGGGCGGTTCGCGTTCGGACGATTCGTGCTTGGAACGCCGGGAGCTGCGTGTACCATGCGGGCGCGAAGAGATGGTGATGCTGAGCGGGATACGATCGATGCGTGCTGTGTGGATGTCGGGGTTGGCGGCGCTCGTCGTGGCGGGGATGGCGGCCGCCATCACGCTCTCGCCTTTCGGCCCGGCCGGCGAAGGCGGCTCGCAGCACGGGCAGACCTTCACGATCGGTGCGGCGGGCGAGGTCTTCGAGATCGACGGCTTCGTCCACCTGCAGGGCCTCGACCTGAACGCCGGCGCCGCGGGCCAGGCCGCGCAGCTCTCTCGCGATACCCTGCCCGGCTCGCTCGCCTACACGTTCACACCCTTCCAGTCCCAGGACCTGACCGACGCCCGGCTCGACTACACGTTCACGAATGTGGGCGGATCGCCGCTGCCCTTCGCCCGCTTCCTCGTGGTGCTCGACGCCGACATCGACCGGGATCTGAACGGCTTCGCGAACGAGAGCGGAGTGACGCTCGGCACGCTGGGATCGGGAGCCGGCGACCCGGACCCGGACGGTTTCGAGATCGACGAGCCGGGTCTCGTCTTCGGCGACGTCTTCCAGAACCTCGCGGCAGGCGGTCTCGACGACACGAACGCGCTGCCGCCGGGCGCCGAGGACGACGTCGCCTTGGCACTGGAGTTCGCGCTCGGTGTCCTCGGCCCCGGAGACGCGGTCACGGTCGCCGTGCTGATCTCGGAGGATGGCGACACCAGCGGCTCCTTCGCCCTCCGCCATGCGGACGCGGACCCCGCCTCCAGCGCCACCCAGATCACCCTCTCGGGACAGGCGAGCGGCAGCCCGGTGGCAGACTCGGACGGCGACGGAGTGCTCGACGCCCAGGACAACTGCATCCTGGTCCCCAACGGACCGGCCGGGGGCCCGGCGAACCAGGTGGACAGCGACGCAGACGGCTTCGGCAACGTCTGCGACTGCGACTTCGACCAGGACGGCTTCTGCGGGATCGCGGACTTCAACGTCTTCCTTCCCGACTTCCAGGCATCGACGGACGGCGGCACGGGCACGGACATGGACAGCGACGGCTTCGTGGCGATCTCGGACTTCAACCTCTTCCTGCCGGGCTTCGTCTCCAGCGAGCCGGGTCCATCGGCCCTGGTGCCGTAGGGGGATCGTGGTGAGCCCTTCCACCCGTCGAAGACGAGCCGGGCCGGTCGTCGCGTTGGCCGCCCTGGGCGGCCTGCTGCTCGCCATGCAGTGCTCGCCCACCGAGGACCCGACGCAGGCCCTGCCGGCGGCGCTCCAGCCCCCGCCGCCCCCTGCCTACGGACCCGATTCGCTGCCGATGCAGTGGCGTCACGAGACGCCGGTTCAAGCCGACATCGGGACGGCCCTCGTGCGACGCACCCACACGAACGGCCCCGCCGGCGTGGCCGCGGGACCGCCGACCGCCGGGGACCTCGCCGAAACCGTGGACGTCCGGCTCGACGCCGTGGCCGGAGCCCTGGCTGCCCAGCTGGGCAACGATCTCGTCTCCATCTTCGACCACGTGCGGAACGAGCTGACCTTCGAGCCCTTCTACGTCGGCTCGGTGAAAGGCTCCCAGGAGACGCTGATCCAGGGCGGGGGCAACGACGTCGACCTGGCGTCGGCCCTGCTGGCGGTGCTGCGGAGCGCGGGAATCCCCTCCCGATACGTGCAGGGCCGCGTGCGCATGCCCGTCGCCGATGCCATGAGCTGGACCGGCACCACCGCGCCGCAAGCCGCAGGCGCCGTGCTCTCGACCGCGGGCTTCCAGGCCGTGGTCAACCACCTGAACATGGTGCCGGTCTCCGTCGATCTCGATCACACCTGGGTCGAGGCCTACGTGGACAACGGGCTGCGCCCGCCCTTCTGGCTGGCCCTGGATCCCTCCTTCAAGCGCCACACGATCGTGCCGGCCATCGATCCCGTGCAGGTGAGCGGTGCTCCGTCGGGCGCCGCTTCCCTGCAGCAGTTGCTCAGCCACGGCGACGTCGACCCGACCGTACCGGTGGTGAATCGCTGGGATGCCCAGCAGATCGACGACGACCTCCGCGCCGCACGCAGGGCCGTGGTGGACTGGTTCGTCGCGAACCAGCCTGGCGACAGCGTCGAGGACTGGCTCGGCAAGGCGGTCCGGATCGACGAGCCGGTCACGCGACCGCCCAAGTGGCTCGCTTTCGAGGTGCAGGGCGGCGCCCAGGATACCCCGGTGCTCCCGGCTGCCGATCGCCATCAGATCCGCCTGCAGACGAGCGGCATCGACGTGACCCTGGACCTGCCGACGATCGCCGGCCAGCGGGTGACGCTCTCCTATGTGGCTGCGAACGCGGGCGAGCAGGCCCTGATCGACGGATTCGGCGGCGTGTTGTCCACGCCGCCCCTCGGCGCTCAGCTGGTGCCGGAACTGCGCGTCGGAGGCGGCCTCGTCGCGCAGGGGCTGCCTGCCGGCATCGGCTCCTTCGATGGCGTGCAGATCGACTTCTTCGAGCCCCGCGGCTTCGCCGGCACGGTCTTCCACAACGTCACGTACGGCGGCATGTATGCGCTCGCTCTGGACACCCAGCGCGTCTCTCCGACGCGGCTGCAGGACGCGTCGGACCGCCTTCAGCTGGCCGCCGCCGCGGCTGTCGGGGAGCAGGTGCTCGGAGAGGCCGTGCTCGGCGAGCTGCTCCACACGCTCGGCATGACCTACTTCGGCCACCAGGATCTCGCCATCGACCTCCACGCGGGGCTGGCCGATGCGATCGGGTTCCACCAGGTGAACGAGGCGTTGATCGGGCGCCACTTGAGGCCGCGGACCTTCGGCTTCGGGGTCCGCATGGCGCTCGACGTGATGACGATCGACGCGCAGCGCACCCAGTACTCGCTGATCTCGCGGAGCGACGATCCGAACCTGCCGGTCGCCGAGATCCTCTTCGCGATCGGGTCGGCCGGCTCCTCGCTCGAGGCCTACATGTTCGAGGCCGGCATCGGCTGGCCCGCCGTCTCCACGACCGAGATCCTCCATCAGGCCGTCGAGGAGGAGATCCCCATCTACATCATCGACGCGACGAACGAGGCG
>JAJDAR010000427.1 GCA_029261775.1 Deltaproteobacteria bacterium
CCAGTTCTCGGACGCGCTGATCAGCCACCTCTTCCGCGTGCTGCCCTACGGCGTGAACATCGTCGAGCGCGAGAAGATCGACCTGTTGCTGCGCGAGCAGCGCGCCGGTTTCGCCGAGCTGGGCGACGTCCTCAACGTCGATCTGATCGTGTCCGGCAACGTCTCGCTGATGCAGATCGATCGGCAAGAGCGGGACCAGCAGGCCATTGCGCGCGTGCAGGTGGGGGAGCGCCAGGAGCCCAACCCGGCCTACGAGGCGGCCTATCGCTCCGCCGTACGCACGGGCCAGCTGCAGCAAGGCGCCCAGCCCGGTCGGCAGCTCAAGCTCCCCGAGTCCACGATCGGTGTGCCGGTCTACGAGACCGTCAAGTACGAGAAGGGAAGCGTCACCATCAAGGGCTTCTCCACCGTGGCGGCACGCATCTTCAGTACGCAGGAGGCGGCGATCGTCTACGCGCAGGAGTTCAACGCGCGCTACGACGCGACAGACACCTTCCAGGACGCCGTCGAGCACGCGAACGTCGAGGGTGACCCGCTGGTGCTTCCGACGAACACCGAGGTCGTCGAAGCCTTGCGCAAGCAGCTCGTGGACAAGGTCGCCGCCCTGATCGAGGATCAGTTCCAGGCGCGCCATCAGAGCTATCTGAAGGACGCCAAGTATCGCCTGGCGCGGCGCGAGCCCGCCAAGGCGATGAGCCCCCTGGCCTCCGGGTTCCTGTACGCGGTGAAGGCCCAGGTCGACCCCGACGACACGGCCTTCGGCGAGCTGCGCGACCTGATCGCCAGCGAGACCGAACAGGGCTTCCTGCGCCCCGGCGACATGGCCGGGAATCCCGAGCCCGTGCCCGACGGCCTGCAGTAGGTCCCCTCCGAACTCCTCCACCCGGGCCCGAGGCCCATGGGAGCTGTCACGATGACCGAACGATCCATCCGGACCCGCCTCGTCCTGGCCGGCGCCGTCCTCGCGGCGGGCCTGCTCGCGGCGGGCTGCGCCAAGCCGGTTCGGGACACGGGCCTGTATCCGATCGTCAAGGAGCCGACCGGCGCCGTGCCGCCCCAGCACACGCGGCGTCTGCTCGCCCAGGACGAGGACGCTGCCAGGGCCGTGTTCCTGGTCCACACCGAGGCGGGCCGGCTTCCGGCCGGCCAGCTGCAGGTGCGGCTCAACCTCGAGAGCCGGGTGGTCTACGACACCTGGCTCGAGTGGAAGGTGGTGTTCTACGACGGCGGACGCTTCAACGTCGAGGAGACGGAGTGGAAGCCGCTGCATCTCGCGCCGTCGGTCGTCCACACCCTGCAGGCGAACAGCATCCGGCCGGACGCGGTCGAGTACACGCTCTTCATGAGGTCCATGCCGTGACGCGCCGAACCGCCGTCCTGATGATCCTGCTCCTGGTGGGCGCCCTCGCCTGTGCGAAGAGGCTGCCGCCCGAACCGGCCCTGGTCCCGCTGCCCGAGCGCGGCCAGCTCCCGGCCGATGTCCTGACGCAGGCCTCCGTCGACCACGGTGGCTCGTTCCGCACCACCGGAGGGGCACCGCCGGCCGCTGCTGCCGGCTCGGTCTCCACGGGAGTCGTCCTGGTCGTCGGGCAGGTGCGCGCCGAGTCGGTGCCGCCCCACGTCGATCCGACCGGCGGCGACGCCGGGCAGGCGGTGCGCGACGTGATCCGCGAGGGCGTGGCCCGCAGCACGCAACTCAGCCTGCGCGATGCCCCGCGCGAGGGCCAGGTCGAGGACACCCCGCGTCCGGATCTGGCGGATCGTGGCGTGCGCTACGTGGTCAAGGGCACGGTGCGCTATCCCGAGGAAGGCGGCGAGGTGGACGTCTTCCTCCGCGCCGTCGACACCCGCAGCGGCGAGGTCGCCGCGGCCGCTTCCGGTCGGGCCCATGGCCCCGTCGCAGCGGCCGAGCAGGCCACCGCCCGACTCGTCCGTCACGTCTCCGAGCGCGCCCGCGGTGGCTCGGGGATCGGAGGTACCCGCTGATGCGCCGCCAGGACACGCACCCGCGTACGAACCCGCCCTCTCTCGGACGGCGCGTCGCGCTCGTCTCGACGCTGGCCGTCGCGTTGGTCTTGCCGGCGGCCTGCGCCAAGCCCCCCAAGCGGGTCGTGCTGCCCCAGCAGATGACCCAGCGACGGCCGATCGAGGCGCTGCCGCCGGAGGTCTACTCCGACCGCATCACCGTCCAGGACTTCCGCTCCGCCTGCGACGTCCTCGCGCGTGACATGGTCGTCCAGCCCTTCATCAGCCGCGCGGGACGACCGCCGGTCGTCACGATCCGAAAGATCCAGAACAAGACGGACCTCGACCTCGATCAGCAGATCTTCCAGGAGACGATCCGGGTCAAGCTCATGGAGCACTCCCGCGGCGCGATCCTCTTCCGGGACGATGTCTCCTACAACGACATCGTCCAGGAGCGCCTGCGCTCCAAGGGAGGCGACATCCAGGTCACCCTCACCGACAGCTCGGTCGAGAGCCGCACCGACGATCGCTTTCGCGAGAGCCAGTACGAGCGCGGCAGCCTGACCGGGCGGGGCCGCGGCCGGCAGGCCGACGTCGCTCGGGAGGATGAGCGCGAGGTGGACATGGAGCAGAGCGGCAGCGTGTCGTCGCGGGTCGCGGAGGCGGACTACTTCCTGCGCGGGATCGTCTACCAGCTGAACGAGCCGAACGCGCAGGATCCGGTCGAGGGCATGTCCTACTTCCAGTACCAGTTCCGGGTGGTCGACGCGCGCAGCGGGATCATCGTCTGGGAGAAGATGCTCGACTCGAAGCGCATCGGTCTCTACGAGCCCGTCGAGGAGCCTCCGCCGATGG
>JAJDAR010000428.1 GCA_029261775.1 Deltaproteobacteria bacterium
ATCCCGCCATGCCGCCCCCCTCGGACGAGCTGCCCGGGCTCCCCGTCCGCCTGCTGCTGAGCCACCCGAAGACCTTGATCGCGCTGCTGCTCGGGGCCCTGGTGTTCTGGGGGGTCCAGGCGCGCCACTTCGAGCTCGACGCCTCGGCCGAGGCGTTGCTGGTCGAGGACGACCCGGATCTGCAGCTCTTCCGGCAGGTGAGCGCACGCTACCAGACGCCGGACCTGCTGATCGTGACCTTCACCTCCGAGGGCTGGCTCTTCGAGGACGCGAACCTGGGGCGACTTCGCGCGCTCCGGGACGAGCTCGCCGAGCTGCCCGGAGTCGATTCCGTCACCAGCATCCTGGACGTCCCCCTGGTCGAGAGCTCGGACGTGCCGCTGCTCGAGATGGCCGGCAATCTGCAGAGGCTCGAGAGCGAGTCCGTCGACCGCGAGCGAGCGATCGAGGAGCTGACCGGGAGCCCCGTCTTCAAGGACCTGGTGATCAGCGAGGACGGGCGTACTACGGCCATCCTCCTGAACCTGACGCGCGACCAGACCTTCTCGGCGCTGCTGGAGAAGCGCAACGAGCTGCTGATCCGACGCAGCCGGCAGGGCCCGGACCCGGAGATCGCCCGCGAGCTCCGAGCCCTTCGACCGGTCTACGAGGAGGCCTCGGACCGGCTCGGGGAAGCCCAACACCACACCATTGCCGCGGTGCGGGAGGTGCTCGAGCACCATCGCGAGCACACCCGGCTCCACCTCGGCGGCGTGCCGATGATCGCCGACGACATGATCTCGTTCGTGCGGCGCGACCTGATCGTGTTCGGCGCCTGCGTCGGCGTGTTCCTGATCGCGGTGCTCACGGTGATCTTCCGCGAGCTTCGCTGGGTGGTCCTGCCGCTCCTGTCCTGCATCTACGCCAGCGTGACGATGATCGGGCTGCTGGGCTTCGTGGGCTGGGAGGTCACCGTGATCTCCTCGAACTTCCTGGCCCTCATGCTGATCATGACGCTCAGCATGAACATCCACCTCACGGTCCGCTATCGGCAGCTGGTGGCGGAGTCGACGGCCGGGACCCAGGCCGAGCTGGTCGCGGCGACCCTGCAGCGGATGGTCTGGCCCTGCCTCTACACGGCGCTCACCACGATCATCGGGTTCGGCTCGCTGGTCGTCAGCGGAATCAAGCCCGTCCGTGACTTCGGCCTGATGATGAGCCTCGGCCTGTGTGTGGTGTTCCTGACCTCCTTCACGCTGTACCCCGCGGTGCTCGCGATGCTTCCGGCGCGAGGGGAGGAGTCGCGTCGCCGCGAGATCGGCCTGATGTCGATCCTCTCGCGTCTCACGGAGCGGCACGGCACCGCGATCCTCGTCGCGTCCCTGCTGCTCGCGGTGTTCGGGGCCGTCGGGATCTCGCGCCTGGTGGTCGAGAACAGCTTCATCGACTACTTCCGCGCCGACACCGAGATCTACCAGGGCATGAAGCTGATCGACGACGAGCTCGGCGGCACCACGCCCCTGGACGTACTGCTGAGCTTCCGCATCGACCCGCCCGACGCCGAGGGTGCGGCGCCGACGTCCGAGGAAGAGGACCCCTGGCTCTTCGACCTCGAGGAGGAGGAGCGGCCTTCGTCCTGGTTCACCCCCTTCAAGATCGAGCGCATCAAGGCGGTGCACGACGCGATCGAGGCGCTGCCCGAGGTCGGCAAGGTGCTGTCCCTGGCCTCGGGGATCCGGGTGGCCGAGAAGCTCAACGAGGGCAAGGAGTTCGACGGCGTCGAGCTGGCTCTGCTCTACGAGAAGCTGCCCGACGAGGTGCGTGCCAGCCTGATCGATCCCTACGTCTCGATCGAAGACGACGAGGCGCGGATCTCGCTGCGCATCCTCGACTCGAGGCCGGGGCTCCGTCGGGACGAGCTGGTGCGGAAGATCCGCGCGGAGCTGGAGGACGGACTCGGCCTCGACCCGGGCAAGTTCCGGCTGGTCGGCACCTTGATCCTCTACAACAACATGCTGCAGAGCCTCTTCGGCTCGCAGATCCAGAGCCTGGGCGCGGTGATGGCCGGGATCGCCGCGATGCTGCTCGTGCTCTTCCGCAACGTCCGCTTGGCGGTGATCGGGATCGTGCCGAACCTTCTCGCGGCCGCGGTGGTGCTCGGCCTGATGGGTTGGATCGGCATTCCGCTCGACGTCATGACGATCACGATCGCTGCGATCACGATCGGCATCGCCGTCGACAACGGCATCCACTACATCTACCGCTTCCGCGAGGAGTTCGCGAAGTGCGGGGACTACGCCAAGACCCTGCACATCTGCCACGCCAACATCGGGCGTGCGGTCTTCTACACGTCCGCCACGGTCATCTTCGGCTTCTCGACCCTGGTGCTCTCGAGCTTCGTCCCGACGATCACCTTCGGGCTGCTGACCGGGCTCGCGATGGCCATCGCCTTCCTGGCCTCGCTCACCCTGCTGCCCAAGCTGATCCTGCTCTGGAAGCCCTTCGGCGTCGGGAACGGCAGCGAGACCAGCTGATCTCCCCTCAGTCGATGATGGCGGGATAGATGATCGACTTCAGCTGTCCGCGGAAGTTGAAGGTGCCCGAGGGCATGAACTGCGTCATGAAGATGACGATCAGTTCCTCGCTGGGATCGATCCAGAAGGCCGTGCTCGCCGCGCCCCCCCAGGCGAACTCACCCGGCGAGCCCACGATCTGGGCCTTGGCCGGGTCGATCGCGACGGAGAAGCCGAGACCGAAGCCGACACCCTCGTAGGTGGTCTCCGCGAAGGTGCCGAAGGCGAGGTCGGTCAGGTCCTGCCCGCCCGGCAGGTGGTTCATCGTCATCAACTCGAGAGTCTTCCGACCGAGGATCCGCACCCCGTCGAGCGCGCCGCCGTTCGCCAACATGCGGCAGAAGCGCAGATAGTCGGCGGCGGTGGAGACGAGGCCTCCGCCGCCGGAGAAGAAGGTCACCTTCTTTCCGTACGAGCTGTCGGCGGGATCGTCCTCGAGGCGGATGCCCTTGTCGGGCCCGCGCGAGTAGTTGGCCGCGAAGCGATCGAGCCGATCCGCCGGAACCTCGAAGCCGGTGTCGATCATGCCCAGCGGCTCGAACAGCTCGGTCCGGAAGTACTCGTCGAGCGGCATGCCGGAGATCACCTCGATCAGGTAGCCGAGCACGTCGGTCGAGACCGAGTAGTTCCAGCGGGTGCCCGGCGAGAACTCGAGCGGAACTTCGGCCAGCGTCTCGATCATCTCCCGCAGGTCCTTCTGTCCCTCGCGCCCGATTCCGAGCCGACGGTAGGCGCGATCGACGTTCGTCCGCTCCATGAAGCCGTAGGTCAGCCCGGACATGTGCGTGAACAGGTCGCGGATGCTCATCGGCCGCTCGCACGGAGCCGTCAGCCAGTTCGGGTGGTTGCCGAGCTGGTAGACCCTCAGGTTGCGCCACTCGGGGATGTACTTGTGCACCGGATCGTCGAGCTGGAAGTGCCCGTGCTCGTAGAGCATCATCAGCGCCACGGAGGTGATCGGCTTCGTCATCGAGTAGATGCGGAAGATCGTGTCCTCGGCCATCGGCTTGCCGCGCTCCAGGTCCATCTGGCCCCGCGCCGAGAGGTACGCGACCCGATCCTTCCGGGCGACCAGCGTGAGCGTGCCCGCGACCTTGCCGGGCCCCAGATAGCGGCGCTCCAGGTGCCGGTCGATGCGCTCGAGACGCTCGCGACTGAGACCGACCTCCTCGGGCTCGACGACTTCGATGGGCATGGCGGCTCTCCTCTGCTGCGGATCGGCGGGACGACTCTACCCGAGCTGGGAGCCCGCTTCAGCGGCGATGGATCCGCTCGGTGATCACCAGACGTGGACGCTCCGAGCAGTTCGGCGACAGGTTGTGGAGGGTCCAGGGATGCACCAGGATCACGTCCCCGGCGTCGCCGGTGAGCTCCACGACCCGGAGCCCGATGCCCTCGACCTCCGTCGTCTCCTCCATGAATCGGGCCACCCGATCCTCACCCGCCCGCAGCGTGCAGAGCTCCGCGTACCAGGGCACGCGCGCGGCCAAGCGACTCCGCACCTCGGCAGAGCGGCCCTCGAAGCGCTCCCCCGCCTCGACCCGGATGCGATCGATCATGCGCGACGAGCCCGAGATCGCGAGGGTGCCGCCCCCCCGC
>JAJDAR010000429.1 GCA_029261775.1 Deltaproteobacteria bacterium
CCGTAGACGTCACGACCTGCCCGGCCCGGCGTCACGCCGCCGACGATCTTGGCGCCGTAGGCGAGGTTCTCGCGGGTCAGGCTCACGGCCTCGCGGCCGGTGATGCCCTGGATGATGAAGGTCGTGTCCTTCGTGATCAGGATCGACATGCCGCCTCCTACCCGTGCAGCTTCGCGACGGCGCGGCCGGCCGCCTCGTACATGGACACGGAGCGGTCGCAGTAGTCGACTCCGTACTTCGCGAGGATCTTGAAGCCCTCGTCCTCCCAGGAGCCCGGGATCCGGAAGATCGAGATCACCTCGCCCGGATCCTTGCCCGACTCGAGGCAGCCCTTGATCACGCCGCGGGCGACGATGTCGACCCTCGTGTTCGAGACCACGTTCATCATCACCGCGATGCGGCTGACGCCGGGCTTGGCGAGGATCAGCTTGGTCAGGTTCTGGACCTTGCTGACGCTCGGGTTGCCGCCGATCTCGCAGTAGTTGGCGGGCTTGCCCCCGTGCTTGCGGACGGCGTCGAAGAGGGTGAGGGAGCCGCCGCCTGCTCCGATGATCAGCCCGAGATTCCCGTCGAACTCGACGACGTTGCCCGCGACGCCCCGGTGGTCGGCGGCGTTCACGCGCGCGCCCGCCAGCTCGAACTCGGTGGGGGGCCGGGCCTGGCGGGTCTCGTCCTCGCCGATGCCCAACTCGGCGAGCAGCGCCTCGTGGTCGCCGCGGGCCTCGGCCTCCAGGTCGACGTGGCCGTCGAGCACGATGAAGCGGCCGTCCTCGAGCTTCGCCAGCGGGTTGATCTCGGCGAGGGTCAGGTCGGTCTCGAGGAAGATCTGCATCAGCCGGTGCACGATCGGCACCAGCCGGTTCAGGTCCCCGCCCGACACGCCGACGGCCGAGATCGCCTCCTTCGCGACGCGCTCGGTGACCGGCAGGATGGTCGAGAAGTGCGTGCGCGAGAGGTGCTCCGGGTGGGTCTCCGCGACCTCCTCGATGTCGATCCCGCCCATGTCCGAGAAGAGCAGCACCGGCAGCTTGCGGCGACCGTCCCAGGTGACCGAGACGAAGTACTCGTGGGCGACCGGGCTCTTGGCCTCGACCAGGACGGAGCGGGCCGTCTCGCCGTTGACCACGATGGGGAGCACCGTCTCGTAGTGGGCCGCGGCCTCGTCCGGCGTGTCGGCGAAGAGCACCGCACCGGCCTTCATCCGTCCGCCCGACAGCACCTGGCTCTTCACGACGACCGGTCCGCCGATCGCCTTGGCGGCGTCGCGTGCCTCGGCCGCGGAGCCCACGACCCGACCGTCCCCGAGCGGCATGCCGTGCCGGCGGAAGAGGGCCTTGGACTCGTACTCGTAGAAGCGCATGGGGCCTCCAAGGGGGCGCACCCGGAAGACGGGGACGAGAGCGGGCCCCGGGGGAAGACGGCTGGGCAGCGTACCACCGGGCCAGCGGGCTTCAAGAGGCGCCCCCAGTCGCTCCAGGGCCGGTGCCAGCGATGGGTCCGGTGTTACGATCCCAGCCCTTCGCGAACGAGGAGCCCGCGCCGATGACGACCGTCCCCGCCTATTCCATCAGCACCGAAACCATCGCCCAGGAGCAGGAGAGGGCGGGCTCGGACCTCGCCGACTTCGACGTCTCCAACGTGATCCAGCTGGACGAGGTCGAGCTGCCGCCGGTGGGGCCGAACGACGTGCGGATGAAGATCCTCGCGGTCTCCGCCGAGCACAACATCGACCACGCGACGACTGCGGACACGATCAACATCGCAGACGCTCGCGGCGGCAAGATGTACCCGGGCAACAGCGCGACCGGCGAGGTCCTCGAGGTCGGCGCCAACGTCACGAAGTTCAAGCCGGGCGACGTGGTCGTCACCCACTGCAACGGCGGCCCCGACGAGTACGGGTTTCCCACCCGCATCTGGGCCTACGATGCGGAGGATTCGATCGGCTGGTACGCCAAGGAGTCGGTGGTCGGCGACTGGCAGCTGATCCACGCGCCGCTGGATTGCGGGCTGAACCTCTGGGAGATCGCCGCGCTGCCGCTTCGCGCGCCCACGGCCTATCACCTGTGGCGGCGTGCGATCGGCATCTACCGGATCAAGGTCCCGTACGAGCGCCGCGCCCGGGTGAACGTGCTCGGCTTCGGCGGCGGCGTCTCGGAGCTCTTCCTGATGCTGGCGAAGGCAGAGGGACACGACGCGTGGTTCTGCTCCGGAAGTCCGGAGCGCCGTGCCGCGCTGGAGAAGCTCGGAATCGAGGGCATCGACCAGAAGGCCTTCAACCGCTTCGCCAGCCGGGACGACGTGCGCGCCTTCACGAAGGAGTGTCGCGCTCGGACGGACGGCGAGCTGATGCACGTGGTCTGCGACATGCTGCGCGGGCCCGTCTTCGCCGCGGGCCTCGCCTGCACCGCACGCCAGGCCGTGAACGTCAGCGCCGGATGGCAGCTCTCGCAGCAGGTCGACTACAACTCGACGCTCATGTCCGTCAAGCAGGTGACGATCGATCACACCCACTACGAGACGCCCGAGGGCTGCGCCGCCGCGACCGAGCTCTACGGGAAGGTCTTCAAGCCGACCATCCACAAGGAGGTGTACGCCTGGGAGGATCTGCCGCGCGCCTTCCAGGAGATGCACCTCAACACCCAGACCGGCATTCCGATCGTGCGCGTGGCCGACGACATGCCGGACTCGGTGAAGGGGCTGCTCTGATCCGCCGCATCCTGCGGGTGGCCTCCTTCCTGGTGCTCGCGGGTCTGGTCCTGCTCGTCTACGTGATCGGGCGATATGCCCCGCTGTTCGACGGCCAGGCGACACTCGAGATCGACCGCCACTCGACGATCGACGTGGCGGCCGGAGCTTCACGCGAGCCCACCCCGCGGCGGGTCCTGCTGGTCTCGATGGACGGTCTCGCCCCGCGGGTCCTCGACCGGGTCTCGACTCCCTACCTCGACCGGTTGGCTGCGGAAGGAGTCCGGGCTCGACACGCCGAGACGGTGGTCCCGCCGATCACGATGACCTCGCATGCGAGCATGCTCTCCGGGCTGGCGCCGGAGGAGCACGGTGTCTTCTTCAATCGTGTGGAGCCCTGGCGGAAGCTCGGCTTCCGCACCCTGTTCAGCGATTGTGCGGAGCGGGGTTGGCGCTGTGGCCTGTTCGCGGGCAAGAAGAAGTTCTTCCACTTCGCGCACGAGAACCCCGGCGTGGAGCGCTATCGCTTCGGCGCCGATCACCGGCAGGTGGTCGATCTCGCGCTCGCGTGGGCGAGCGAGCGCAAGCCGGACTTCCTCTTCCTGCACTTCGCCGAAGTCGATCTCACGGGGCACCAGCACGGCTGGGACAGCGAGGCGCAGACGCAGGCGATCCGGGCCCTCGACGCATCCCTGGCGAAGTTCGTGCCCGCGCTCCAAGCGCTCGAAGAGCGACCGCTGAGCGTGCTGGTGACCGCCGACCACGGCGGCACGGGCACCGGGCACAGCGAGGACCGGCCGGAGAATCGGGAGATCCCGTGGATCCTCTGGGGCCCTGGCGCCTCTGCGGCCGCGCCTCCGGACCTGGCGCACGTCTCGACCCTGCAGACCTACGCGACGCTCAAGGGCCTGCTGGCGGGCGACGCCGCGCGCTGAACGACGTCCGCTCGTGGGCGCGCGCTGACGTCGTCAGCTCGTGGCCGGGGGCCGGGCGCCTTCAGCTCGTGGCGGAGCGGGTGAACACCGCCATCTGCAGAACGTACTGCCCGATGTGCAGCCTGCCGTCGGCGCCGATCCCGCCGAGTGCCTTCTTGGCCTTCTGACGCGCGTACTCCGAGCGACCGATGGCGTTGACGTTGTTGGAGACGTCGAGGGAGGCGGTCACCAGGCGCAGATCGCTGCGGCCCGGGATCTCGGAGACCGCCTGGGTGGTGAGGGTGCTGGACAGGAACTCCGGCGGGACCGGCGCGTCCGCCACCGCGTGCTCTTCTTCGCGCACCTGCTCGGTCAGGTAGACCGGGGCGATGTGCTTGGCGACGTCGAGCCCCAGCAGGGCGGCGCAGTGCAGCTGCTCCGCGTAGTTGTACACGCCGTAGAGGAGGGTGAGCAGGCCCCAGACGATGTAGCTCGACTCCCGCGTGTAGTGGGTCTTGGCGAGGTTGCCGAGCCCGCGGGTGATCCAGAAGATCTCGTCCGGTCGCAACACCGAGATGCGGCCGGTCGGGATCACCTCTCCCTCTTCGAAGTCCTCGGCGACGAGCGCGCCTGCCGGGCGCTCCACGCGCGCACCCTCCGGCGGCAGCGCCGCGGCTGCGGCCGCGAGGTCGAAGTCGACCTCGATCGACTCGCGATCGTCGAGCGGCGTGCCGTCGTCGGGCAGCGACCAGCCCTGCCGCCCGTTCACGATGCATTCGCGCGTCCAGGTCAGGGTGTCGCCGATCGTGCTCCGCACCTGACAGACCCCGGTGGTCGCGCCCAGCTCCCGGAACTTGCGGCCGAGCACACGGGTCTCGGCCAGGGCCTCGAGGTCGGTCGGCGCCTTGCGGAAGAGCACGTTCTTCGCGCCGAGGTTCGCCGGGGAGTTCTCCGAGACGGCGGTCGTCTTGCAGAACGCAGCCAACTTGAAGTAGATCGGATCGAGGGTGCCCTCCGGCCGCCAGAAGAGCCGCCCGAAGCGCGCCTCGAAAGCCTCGGGGGAGACCTCCAGGCCACGCCCCACCGGGCCGCCGGGCACGTCCAGGCCGGGCTTCAGGTCTTCGATGAACAGGCCGGTCTCGTCGCCCACGATCGTCCTCCCGAGACGCTCGGAACGGGCCCTCGGGCGCCCGTCCGCCGAGAAAGGCGCCGACTCTAGTCACCCCCCGGCAGCGGCGCCATGAGTCCCGGGGTCCGGCGCCAGGACGCCAGCTCTTCTATGATGCCGCTCCTTCCAGGGGCTCCTGGATGCATGGAGGGGAGCGGAGCTTGATCGTCGCCGTCCCGAAAGAGAGTCCGGGCGAACGCCGCGTGGCCTTGGCGCCGGACGGCGTGAAGGCCCTGCTGCGCCAGGAGATCGAGGTGCGGATCGAAGCCGGAGCCGGCCTCGAATCCGGCTTTGCCGACGCCGCCTACGAGGCCGCCGGTGCCAAGCTGCACACCGATCGCCGCGCCCTGCTCGCCGGTGCCCAGGTGGTGCTCAAGGTGCAGGGTCCCACGCCCGACGAGCGCGAGGCGCTGCCGTCGGGGGCCGTCTGGATCTCGCTGCTCCGGCCGCTGGATGCCCCGGACGAGTGCCAGGCGCTGGCCCGCACGGGCGCCACCGCGTTCTCCCTCGAGCTCGTCCCCCGCATCACCCGCGCGCAGTCGATGGACGTGCTGTCGTCCCAGGCGACGGTGGCGGGCTACCGCGCGGTGCTGCTCGCGGCGAACCTGCTCCCGAAGATGTTCCCGATGCTGGTCACGGCAGCCGGCACGATCTCGCCGGCCCGCGTCTTCGTGATCGGCGCGGGCGTGGCAGGTCTGCAGGCGATCGCCACGGCCAAGCGGCTCGGCGCCGTGGTCGAGGCCTACGACACGCGGGCCGCGGCGGCCGAGCAGGTCGAGAGCCTGGGGGCCCGCTTCGTCGTGCTCGAGCTCGAAGCGGGCGATGCCGAGGACGCCGGTGGCTACGCCAAGGAGCAGAGCGAAGATTTCTACCGGCAGCAGCGCGCCCTGATGGGCCAGCGCGCCGCCGCGAGCGACATCGTGATCACGACGGCGCTGGTGCCCGGTCGCGAAGCGCCCCTGCTGATCGACGAGGCCGGCGTGCGCGGCATGGCGCCGGGCTCGGTGGTCGTCGACCTGGCTGCGCCCAACGGCGGCAACTGCGCCCTGACGCGGCCCGGTGAGACGGTGGACGTGGACGGCGTGCAGCTCGTGGGCCCGCTCAACCTGGCGGGCGACCTGCCGACCAACGCGAGCCAGATGTTCAGCAAGAACATCGTGACCTTCCTTCTGAACCTGGTGAAGGAGGGTGAGCTCCAGATCGACCTGGAGGACGAGATCGTGAGTGGATCGATGGTCGCCAAGGATGGCCAGGTCGTGCACCCGGTCGTCCTCGAGAAGCTGGGAGGCGCGGCCTGATGCTGTCCGATCCCACCCTGGGAGGCTTGGCCTGATGCTGTCGGATCCCACCCTGGGAGGCTTGGCCTGATGCTGTCGGATCCCACCCTGGGAGGCTTGGCCTGATGCTGTCCGATCCCGCCGTCGCCCTGACGGTGCTCGTGCTCTCGCTCTTCGTGGGCATCGAGATCATCGCCAAGGTGCCGCCCCTCCTTCATACCCCGTTGATGTCCGGCTCGAATGCGATCTCCGGCATCACCATCGTCGGGGCCCTGATTGCGGTCACCGCCGAGAACCCGACGATCTCCACGGCCTTCGGCTTTGCCGCCGTCGTGTTCGCCATGATCAATGTCGTCGGAGGCTTCCTGGTCACGAACCGCATGCTCGCGATGTTCCGCCCGAAGCGAGACGACAAGTGAGCTCCCTGGTTCCGATCGCCTACCTGGCGTCGGCGGTGCTCTTCATCGTCGGCCTCAAGATGCTCTCCTCGGCCAAGACCGCGGCTCGCGGCAACGCGCTGGCGGCTAGCGGCATGGCCGTTGCGATCGTCACGACCTTGCTCCGGCAGGGGATCATGAGCTGGGAGCTGGTGCTCGCCGGAGTCGTGCTCGGCTCGGCCATCGGCGCCTTCGCGGCCCTTCGGGTCCAGATGACCTCCATGCCCGAGATGGTCGCGCTGCTGAACGGGTCGGGCGGTGTGGCCTCCGCGCTCGTCGCCGGGGCGGAGCTGCTGGGTTACGCCGATCGCGCCCAGGAGCCGACAGGCGTCGTCTCCACCGCCATCGTGCTCTCGACGCTGATCGGCGGCATCACCCTCACCGGCAGCCTGATCGCCTTCCTCAAGCTCTCCGAGCGCATGCCCGGCCAGCCCATCACCTACCCCGGCCAGCAGGTCGTGAACGCGCTGATCGGCATCGGCGTCCTCGTCCTGTGCTTCCTGGTCGCGACGGCGCCGCTCGAGCTGGGCCCATTCTGGATCCTGGTCGGCGTCGCGCTGCTGCTCGGCGTTCTGCTCGTGATCCCGATCGGTGGCGCGGACATGCCGGTGGTCATCTCGCTGCTCAACTCGTACTCGGGTCTCGCGGCCTGCGCGACCGGCTTCGTGCTCAACAACGTCGGTCTGGTGATCAGCGGCTCCCTCGTCGGGGCGTCGGGAATCATCCTGACGAAGATCATGTGCGACGCGATGAACCGCTCGCTCATGAACGTCCTGTTCGGGGCCTTCGGGGCGGTGCAGGAGGGCGGTGGCGCGGGGGCAGGCGGCGAGCAGGGCACGGTCCGGGGCTACACGGCCGACGACGCCGCCGTGATCTTCTCGAACGCGCGCTCCTGCATCATCGTGCCCGGCTACGGCATGGCCGTCGCCCAGGCCCAGCATGCGGTGCGCGAGCTGGCCGACCTGCTCGAGCAGAAGGGCATCACCACCCGCTTCGCGATCCACCCGGTCGCGGGGCGCATGCCCGGGCACATGAACGTGCTGCTCGCCGAGGCGGACGTTCCGTACGAGAAGCTCGTGGAGATGGATCACATCAACTCCGAGTTCCCGGAGACCGACGTCGCCCTCGTGCTCGGCGCCAACGACGTCGTGAACCCGAGTGCGCGATCCGACAAGGGCAGCCCCATCTACGGGATGCCGATCCTCGACGTCGACCGCGCCCAGCACGTCTTCGTGGTGAAGCGGTCGATGAACCCCGGCTTCGCCGGCGTCCAGAACCCGCTGTTCTTCAACGAGAACACGATGATGATCTTCGGCGACGCGAAGGGCACCGTGCTGGCGCTCGTCGACGCCGTGCGCGAGTACTGAGGATCGCGGGGAGGCCACGCCCATGCCCTCGGAGAGCCATCCGCACGGCTTCCTGACCTTCCCGGAGGCCGGTCCGCACCCCGGGGTGGTGATGGTGCCCGACGTCTGGGGCGTCTCGGACCTGTACGAGCGCCTCGCCGGCAGGCTGGCCGCGGAGGGCTTCGCCGTGCTCGTGGTCGATCCCTATCGCAAGACCGGAAAGGGCGACTTCTCCGACCCGGCCGGTGCGATGGCGTTCATCCGGCAGCTCTCGGACCCGTTGGTGCTCGAGACGATCCAGGAGGCGATCGACGCCCTGGCGTCCCACCCTGCCGTGGCAGGCCGCAAGGTCGGGATCACCGGCTTCTGCATGGGCGGCATGTACGTCCTGCATGCCGCCGGAACCTGCTCGGGTCTCTCCGCAGCCGCTCCCTTCTACGGGATGATCCGCAACGAGGCCGGTCTCGATCCCGAGCGCAAACCACGTCCCGCTCTCGATGCGATGGCTTCGCTCTCCTGCCCCGTGCTCGGCCTGTACGGCGAAGAGGATGCGCTGATCCCCGTCGAGGACGTGCGGGCCCTCGAGGCCGCCCTCGAAGCATCACCGCAGCCCGGCGAGGTGCACCTCTACCCCGGGGCCGGCCACGCCTTCCTGAACGACACCCGCGAGGACGCCTACCGACCCGAGGCCGCCGCGGACGCCTGGGGAAGGCTCGTGCCCTTCCTGCGGAAGCACCTGGCCTAGCGCTGGCCCGGTCCGGCATGGCGAAACTGCCAGGTCCACGCGGCCCACTCGCGCGGTCCGGCGATCGCCGCGACCGCGTTCCCGCTCAGGCCAGGGGCCGAGCCATCAGGAGAGCCAGGGTCCGCGAGCGCGTCGCGAAACGCGAGACGCTTGCCTCCACCTCGAGCTCGCGTCCCTGGAGATCGCGAAGGCGTGACGGAAAGCGCCGGACCTCGCCGCTCTCGGTCAGGGCATCCAGCTCCGTCCACCAGCGCTCCCGGTTCCCTTCGGCCACGAAGCGGCTGGCTTCGACCCCGAGCAGGGCGTCGCGCGTGGTGCCGAGCAGGGCCCCCGCGGCGGGGTTGGCGTCAGCGATCGCACCGGAGTCGGGATCGATCGCCAGGAATGCGTCCGCGACCCGGTCGATGGCCGCCGACACGGCGCGGCGCTTCCCGGGGCGCGGGGCACCACTCGCGCGCAGCGCCGGGGCGGTCGTGCGCAGCGCGCCGCGGAAGCGCTCGACCAGCGGCCGGATCCGCTCCGTGACCCCCAGCCCGTCCGGGCCGGCCGCTGCCGCCACCGTCGCAAGCCAGGCATCGAGGACCGGGGTCAGCCGACGCTCACGGACGCGCAGGCCCTCGAGGGAAGGTTGGGCCTCGGGATCCTGGGCCAATGCCAGCACGACGAAGGAGCGCAGTCGGCGCAACGCCTCGGCTTCGGGGGTTCCGGCGGCCGGCATGGCCGTGCCGAGCCGATGCGAAAGCCCCCGCTCGAGGACTCCCCGCTGGCTCACCAGCCAGCCTGCCAGCTGCCGATCGACCCCCACCCTCCCCATTCTAACGAGTGACCGGGCGGGGCGGGCGGGGTGGCCGGGCACGGCGGGTGCTCAACCCGGCGTCCGGCGGGGCCGATACGACCCGCATGCAGGTCCCCGTCAGCGAAGGCATGGCGCCGCCCTATCTCGTGGTGTGCCACGCCCGGCCCGAGTGCTTCGTGCCGTTGACGAAGAACATCCTGGCCCGACTCGGCTATGCGCTGCTGGCGCCCGAGGAGTGGAAGGAGTCGCCGGTCTACGCCAGTCGGGAGCCCCACCTCTGGATCGCGGACGAGCAGCGGCTCGAGGAGATCCCGACGCGAAGTCCCGGCGATCCGGGCGTGCTGCTCCTGACCGGCCGCCAGGGCGTGCAGACCCCGGACCCGCGCGTCGTCGGCGCCATCCACAAGCCGGCCGGCCTCCACGAGCTGTACCGCTTGCTCCAGCGGCAGCTCGCCGAGTGGCCGCGCTCGGCGCCCAGGCTGCCCACCCGGCTCGAGGCCCGGGTGCGCCGCGACGACGAAGAGTGGCCCGCGGCCGTTCTCAGCCTCTCGGAGAACGGCTGCCTGCTCGAGGCGACGCGGCCCCTCCCGCTGGGCGCCGACCTCGAGGTGAGCTTCGGACTGCCCGGCGGCGAGCGCGTCTCGACCCGCGCGGCCAGCACCTACGAGCTTCCCCCGGCGACCGGCCTGGTCTTCGAAGCGATTGCGCCCGGCCTGCGGGCGGCGATCGCCGAGTACGTGGAGCAGGGCCTGGCCGCGCCGCTCCGCGCGTGATCCGAGGCCCCACCGGCTCGGCGTCTCGGAGCGCGCCCGCCGTCAGCGGCCCGATCCGACCTGCTTGAAGATCGGCATGTTGTCCTCGGTCGCGACGTAGATCACGTTCGGGTTCTCGTTCAGGGTCTGGATCCACAGGTAGTGGAGATAGCCCTCGCTCAGGGTCGAGTTGATGATGCTCTGGGCTTCGGCGGCGCCCTTGGCGCGCGCGACCTCGATCTCCGCCTCCTTCTTGGCCTGCTCGAGCTCGAACTGCTTCTGCTGGACGCGCTGCTCGGCGGTGAGCTTGGCCTCGATGCTGTCGCGGAAGCGCTGGGGCAGCTGCACGTCGCGGAGCAGAACGTCGACCACCTGGATGCCGCGCGGCTCGAGTGCGCCCTCCAGGAACTCCTTCATGCGTCGCGAGATCTCCTTGCGGCCTTCTTCGGAGTAGATGTTCCGCACCGGGTAGCCCGAGACCACGTCGCGCAGGGCATTCCGGAAGTAGGGAGTGACGACACGCTCGACGTAGTCGCGTCCCACCGTCTTGCGTACCGACGGGGCGCTCGCCGGCAGGATCTGGAAGAGCAGCGAGGTCTCCAGCTTCACGATCATGCCCTCGGAGGAGGGCACCGTCGCGGTCTCCTTGCGCTCCTGGAGCTTGACGTTCCAGGTCTCGATCTGGCGCGCGACCGGGATGACGAAAGCCACGCCTTGTTGGACCGGCTCGTCGTTGATCGATCCGAAGCTCTTGGACACGCCCACCTCTCCGTCCTCGATCACGACGCAGGCCGGAAGCACCAGGGTGAGAAGTACGAGGAGGGCGGTCAGGGAGAGGCGATGCATGGGGGTCTCCTGGCTGGTGGAAGAGGCGCGGGGCGAGGATACACTCGCCCCGCCCGCTGGGGAGCCGCCGCGGTGGGAAAGGAGGGCCCCGTGACGGAGCCGCGCTTCCGGGACATGGATCTCTTCGCGCCGACGCCCGAGCATGCGCTGCTGGCCGGGACGCTGCGCGAGTTCGTCGAACGCGAGGTGGAGCCGCAAGCGGCCGAGTTCGATCGTCGCGAGGACTTCAATCTGCCGCTCTTCCGGAAGGCCGGAGCGCTGGGCTTGCTCGGGGTGACCCTGCCGGAGGAGCTCGGCGGATCGGGTCTCGATGCGGTGGCGGCGGTGCAGATCTTCGAAGCGCTCTCGACTTCGGATCCCGGCTTCGCGCTCTCGGTGCTCGCCCACGCCATCCTGTTCGCCCAGAACGTCAACGTGAACGGCAACGAAGAGCAGCGCAAGCACGTTCTGCCACGGGCCGCGAGTGGCGAGTGGATCGGGGGGCTCTGCATGACGGAGCCCGAGGTCGGGACCGACGTGCTGTCGCTGCGCACCCGCGCCGAGCGGGATGGCGACGAGTACGTGTTGACGGGCCGCAAGACCTTCATCACCAACGGCGGTGTCGACGCCCACACCCTCGGTGATGCCTTCGTCGTCTACGCAGCGACTGCGCCCCGGCAGATTTCGAGCTTCCTCGTCGAGAAGGGCACGCCCGGGTTCACGCTCGGCCAGAAGTGGGGAGACAAGCTCGGCATGCGCGCCTCCTTCACGGCGGAGCTGGTCTTCGAGGGAGTGCGAGTTCCCGTCTCGCGACGCCTCGGGGAGGAGGGCGAAGGCACCCTGCAGATGATGCGCAACCTCGAGATCGAGCGACTCACCCTGGCGGCGATGTCGCTCGGGATCGCCCAGCGCTCGCTTCGGGTGATGGTGGACTACGCCAACCAGCGCAAGAGCTTCGGCGTCCCCCTTCGCGAGCACGGGCAGATCCAGCGCCACCTGGCCGAGAGCTATGCCGGCTGGATCTCGACGCGCACCTTCGTCTACGACACGGCGCGCCGGATGGATCTCGGTGCCACGGGCCAGCGGGTCGCTGCGGACGCGGCCAAGCTGGTGGCCGCGCAGGTGGGCAAGGCCGCTGCCGACGCTGCGATCCAGGTCCTCGGAGGCTACGGGTACATGGGCGAGTACGTCGTCGAGAGGCTCTGGCGCGACGCCAAGCTTCTCGAGATCGGGGGCGGAACGCTCGAGGCCCACCACAAGAACCTGACCAAGGACCTCAGTCGCAACCCGGCCCTGCTCGACTGATCGAGCCGGAACGGCGGGTCCTTTTCACATCAGGTGTTCGGTGCAAGGGGCGCTACACCCCAGCGCTCCGTCGTCCGATGACGCCAGGCGATGCGGCCCTCGCAATCGTACTGGCTGCGCCAATCGGCTCTCGGTGCCGGGGTCTCGATCCCGATGGCCTTGCTCGTGTCCGCCTACCTCGGAGAGGTGCTCGATCTGTCGGCGTCGGGCTGGCGGACTTTCGTGGGCTCGGTGGCGGCGCTCGTCCTGCCGTTCTTCGCGGGCGGCATGTGGGTGATCACGCGCCGCGCGCGGCCGTTGCTGGAGTGGATCGACGAGGGGCCCAGTGGCGACGCGGAGCTCGACCGGGTGCGCTTCCGGGCCCTCATGACGTCGCCCCAGGAGGGCGTCCTGATCGGCGGGGCGACCTGGTTGCTCGGCGGCGCCGCCGTCATTGGGATCGCCTGGACGGCGATCCCGGAGTTCGGCGGCTTCGACGCGGCCGCGACCGCGGCGGCCTGCTTCCTCGCCTGCATGGCGTCCGGTGCCTTCACCTACGCATTGTCGTGTCGCTTGCTGGCCGGGGTCCGGAGCCACGCCGCCTCGGTTCTGCCCGCGGATCTCCGCGAATCCTGTGTGCGCCGGATTCCGATCGGGGTCAAGCTGCAGATCGGCTTCCTGGCGACGGGTCTGCTTCCCCTGCTCATCACGGCCTTCCTGGTCCAGGCACGCGGCGCTGCGATCGAGGGCCTCAGCATGCAGGTCTTCCTGGTGGCAGGCATTGCGGGGACCTTCGCGGTCGGCCTCGCCAAGCTGCTGGCCCGGGAGATGGCCGACAACGCTCGCCGCCTGCTCGAGGGTCTCGAGCGGGTCGCGGCTCGCGACCTCAGTCGGCCCGTGGCGCTCGAGTCCGACGACGAGCTGGGCGAGCTGGCACGCGCCTGTGCGAGGCTCGCCGACGGCGTCGGAGAGGCGGTGCGTCGCATGGCCGAAACGGCGGAGCGGGTCGACTCCGCGACGGCGACCCTAGGCGCGGCGGGGCACCGGGTGACCGATGCGTCGAGCCGCCAGGCCGCGTGCGTCGCCCAGGCCAACCAGGCCCTGGAGGGAATCTCGGCCGAAGCGCGCGCCATGACCGAACGCTCGGGCCGCTTGAAGGTCTCCGTCGAGGATTCCTCGAGCACCATCGTCGAGCACAGCGCAGCCAGCCAGGAGCTGCGGGAGATGGCCAACTCGCTGTTCGAGAAGATCGATCAGGCGGTGCCCGCCCTGGCCCAGATCGCCGAGGGCAGCGAGCACATCTCGGCCCGGGTGCAGGCGCTCTCGCGCTCCTCGGACGAGGCGTCCGCCGCGACCCAGGAGCTGGCCGTCGCGGCCGAGCAGATCGACCGCGAAGCCGCCGAGACGGGACGTCTCGCGAGCTCCGTGGTCGAGGCGTCCGAGCGCGGCCGACAACACGTCCGGAGCAGCGACGCCGGCATGCGCTCGATCCAGGATGCGGTCGGCGGGAGCGCCCAGGCCATCGAGGACCTGCACGAGCGGGTGACCGAGATCAGTGCGGTCGTCCACCTGATCGAGGAGGTCGCGGACGAGACCCACCTGCTGTCGCTCAATGCCGCGATCATTGCCGCCCAGGCGGGCGACGAAGGCCGGGGATTCGCCGTCGTCGCAGACGAGGTCCGCGGCCTCGCGGAGCGGGTCACCCATCGCACCCGGGAGATCTCGAAGATCATCGAGTCCGTGGAAGGCAGCACGGAGCGCGTGGACACGGCCATGGCGCAGAGTCTCGCGGCGGTCGGCGATGGGCTCGAGCTGTGGAAGGGCGCCGGCACGGTGCTGGAGGAGATCGCCCAGTCGGCCTCCGAGAGTGGCGAGCGGGTGAGCGAGATCCTGCGCGCGATCCGCTCCCAGGGGTCCGCGACGCAGCAGATGCGCGAGCTGATCGGCGGCGTGTCCAGCGACGTCGGCGCCATCGCGGGCGCCGTCGAGGCACAGAGCGAGGGCCAGCGCTCCGTGGTCGAGATCTCGCGGCAGATCCGGGACGTGGCGGAGCTGGTGCATCGCTCGGTCGAGGAGCAGGCGGCCGGCAACCGCCGACTCCAGGACGGTGTCGGCGTGGTGGAGGAGGCCACGCGGCACATCGAGGAAGGCCTCGAGAGCCAGTCGGAGGCGGTGCGCAGCGCCGTCGAGCGCATGGGCGAGGTCCACGAGAGGGCGGACGAGCAGCAGCAGGCGGCGGAGCGAGTCGCCGAAGGCGTCGACGAGCTGGCGCGAGACGCCGAGGCGCTGCGCCGCGAGGTCGGGCGCTTCCAGCTCCCCGGCGACGTCTAGGCCTGGCCGCCCGGGCTATGCGCGTCCGAGCCGCGCGGCAACGGCATCGCGCAGCTCCCGCTTCAGGATCTTGCCCGAGGCGTTGCGCGGCAGCGGTTCGGGCACGAACTCGAGCAGGCTCGGCACCTTGAACCCGGCGAGACGCTCCGCGACGTGCTTACGCAGCTCGTCCTCGCCGAGTGCCTGTCCGGCCCTCAGGTGGATCGAAGCGGCCACTTCTTCTCCCAGTCGCTCGTGGGGGACGCCGTAGACCGCGGCCTCGTAGACCGACGGGTGCTCGTAGATCGCCGCCTCGACCTCCGCGCAGTAGACGTTCTCGCCGGCGCGCAGCACCATGTCCTTGGCGCGATCCTGGACGTAGACGAAACCTTCGTCGTCGATGAAGCCCAGGTCCCCGCTGCGCAGCCAGCCGTCGACGAGGGTCTCGGCGGTGGCTTCGGGCCGGTTCCAGTAGCCGCGAATCAGGTGCGGACCACGGAACCAGATCTCGCCGACCTCGCCCGAAGGCAGCACCTGGCCCGCCTCGTCGGTCACGCGAAGCTCGACGATCGGGACCACCCGGCCGGTGCTCGTCGGCTTGCGGAGGTAGGCGTCACCGGCGTTCTGGGGCCCGTAGGCATTCGTCTCCGTCATGCCGTAGCCGATCGTGGGCCGGCCCTTCGAGAAGTTCCGGTCGATCCGCCGGACCAGCTCCGGAGGTGCGGGGGCTCCGCCGCCGCCCACGTTCTGGAGGCTCGACGTGTCCCGGCGCTCGAAGTCCGGCGATTCGAGGAGATCCCACGACATGGTGGGCACACCGACGAAGCTGGTGATCCGTTCGCGCTCGATCAGCTCGAGCGCGCGCTCGGGATTCCACTTGTACATCATCACCAGCTTCGTGCCCGACGCGAAGCAGGAGAGCATGACCGCCACGCAGCCGGTCACGTGGAAGAGCGGCACGACGAGGATGAACGCGTTCGGATCGGAGGGAGGTTCGTCGCTGGCGGGCTTGGTGAGTGCGTTGGCGGTCGCGCGGCAGGCAAAGGCCAGGAGGGCCGAGATCACGGCCCGGTGGGTCGAGACGGCTCCCTTCGGTCGGCCGGTGGTGCCCGACGTGTAGAGGATCGTGGCGTCGCTGTCCGGATCGATGTCCACCTGCGGCAACGGGGCGCCCAGCTCGAGGACCTGCTCCCAGCGTTCGAAGCCGGCGGGAAGCTCGGCCTCGGCGCGCACCACCAGCCCGGCGAAGCCCAGCCGGTCCCGGCAGCCGGCCGCTCGCGCGGCCCGTTCCTCGTCGGCGATCAACAGCGTCGCTCCCGAATCCTCGAGGCCGTAGGCCAGCTCGTCCGGGGTCCACCAGGCATTCATCGAGACCGAGATGGCGCCCACCGAGGTGACGGCCGCGAACGCCACGATCCACTCCGGGTAGTTGCGCATCGCGATCGCCACCCGGTCGCCCGACGCGACCCCGTAGCGGTCCACCAGCGAGGCGCCGAGCGCATCCACGTGCTCCATGACCCGCGCAAAGCTCCAGCGCTCATCCTCGTAGACCAGGAAGGTGTCGTCGCCGCGCTCGCGTGCGGAATCGAAGATGGCGCGAAGGGAGGGCGGCGTGCGCTCGAAGACCTTGAGGCGCTGGCCGCCCACCGTGGCCTCGGTGATAGCGAAGGGGCCGCCCGGTGCCGTCAGCGTGGCGATGGCTTCTTCGTAGCTCGGGGTCGTCATGCGGGATCGTCTCCGGAAGGCGTCTGTGGCGCCGAGGGTCGTACGTTCGGATGGAACAAGGGATCGTCCGTGCTCGGGAATGCGCCGATCGCGGCCTGCCCCTCGGGCGACACCAGCCAGTCGACCAGCTGTCTGCCGAGCGCCTCTTTCGCCCGCGGGTGCCTGGCGGAGCTGACGAGCAGGGCGCCATACGGGTTGTGCAGGAGCGGGTCGCCCTCGAGCAGGATGCGAAGGGTGCCGGGGCTTCGGAAGCTCCGCCAGGTGGCTCGATCGGCGAGCAGGTAGCTGTCGAGCTGGCTGGCCACGTGGAGGGTGGCGCCCTGGCCGCTGCCCGTCTCGCGGTACCAGCCGCGTGCGGAAGCCGCGACCGGGATCCCCGCGGCTGCCCAGCAACGAAGCTCGGCGGCGTGGGTTCCGCTGGCGTCGCCGCGCGAGAGGAAGGGGCGCTCCGCCTCTGCGATCGCTCGCAGGGCTTCGACGATCCCGGGCCGATCCCGGACGCGCGCAGGATCGGAGGCAGGTCCGATCAGGACGAAGTCGTTCCACATCACGTCCCGGCGCAGGCCCGCGTGGCCGGCCGCCAGAAACCGGTCCTCGGCGGTCCGGTCGTGCGCCAGGATCACGTCTACGTCGCCGCGACGCCCCAGCTCCAGCGCGCGCCCCGAGCCGACCGCGATCACGCGCACCTCGATCCCCGTGCGGGACTGGAAGCGCGGGAGGAGGTGGTCGAGCAGCCCCGAGTCGCGGGTGGAGGTGGTGGCCGCAAGGGTCAGGAAGTCGCCGGCCGAGGCCGGCGCCGGCGAGACGGCGAGGAGGAGCAGCAGACCCAGCAGCGCGGGCATCAGTCGACTTCACCGCGCAGGAAGGCCTGGGCTTCCTTCGTCTCGGGCCCGTCGAAGAAGCGGGTGGCCTCGGCTCGTTCGAGCAGGCGACCGCCGTGCAGGAAAAGGATCTCGTCGGCCAGGCGCTCCGCCTGGGCGAGGTCGTGGGTGGTGAGCACGATCTTCGTGCCCGTCGCCTGGATCGCACGGATCGCGTCTTCGAGCGCCCGGGTCGATCCGGGATCGAGGGACGACGCCGGCTCGTCGAGGAAGAGCACCGAGGGCTCGGTGGCCCAGGCCCGGGCCAGCGCCAGCCGCTGCTGCTCGCCGCCGGAGAGCCGTCGCGCGGGCCGATCGGCCAGGGCGCCGAGCCGGGTGTCCTCGAGCACGGCGGCCACCCGTTGCGCTCGTTCCCCCGTGTCCACCCCCCGCAGGCGCAGGGCGTAGTCCACGTTCGCCCGAGCCGAGCGACGCAGCAGCACCGGGCGCTGGAAGACCAGCGCCCGCGCTTCGGCGGCGCGCGACGCATCGGGACCGCACCAGACGACGCGACCTCGGGTGGGCTCGATCAGACCGTCACACAGGCGCAGCAGCAGGGACTTTCCCGAGCCGTTGGGACCGAGGATCACGCTCCGGGGCCCGGCGTCCAGCACGAAGTCCAGGTCGTGCAGCAGATCGTGTCCCCCCGCGGAGTAGCTGACGCCCTCGAGGCGGAGCGGCAGCACCGCTGCCGTCGGTCGGCCCGGCTCGGAGGTGCGCTCAGCTTTCGACACGCCGCGCGACCTCCTGCACGCCCTGGGCACACGCGTTGACGAGCACCGCGAGGCTGACCAGCACGATGCCCAGCCCCAGGGCCAGGGGCAGATCTCCCCGGTTCGTCTCGAGCACGATGGCGGTCGTCATCACGCGGGTCAGATGCGCGATGTTGCCGCCGACGATGATCACGGCCCCGACCTCGGCGATCGCCCGCCCGAAGCCGGCCAGCAGCGTCGTCGCCAGGGTGAAGCGCCCCTCGTAGAGAAGGGTCCCGGCGCGTTGCGCAAAGCCCGCACCGAGCGAGCGGAGCTGCTCGTCGAGCTCGTCGGCCAGGTCCTCGACGGCCTGGCGCGTGAGCGCCGCGACGATGGGAGTCACCAGGGCCGTCTGGGCGAGGATCATCGCCGTCGGCGTGTAGAGCAGCTCGAGCAGACCGAGCGGGCCGGATCGGGAGAGCAGCATGTAGGCGACCAGCCCGACGAAGACGGGGGGCAGTCCCATGGCCGCATTCATCAGCACGATCAGGGCGCGGCGCCCGCGAAAGCGCAGAAGACCGACTGCGGCGCCGAAGGGCAGGCCGAGAAGCGCCGCGAGGACCAGGGCGGCGCCGCTCACACGCAAGGAGAGCGCGACGATCTCGACGAGGTCGGGGTCGAGGTCGACGATCAGCCGGAAGGCCGTCGCAAAGGCATCGACCAGATCGCTCATGCGCCTGGTTCGAGAGGCACGAGCTCGGCGGGCTCCGTGATCGGAAGCGAGCAGTGGAGGCCGCGGCAGACGTAGGCCGTGGCCCGACCGTCGCGCTGGTCCCGGCCCTTCGTCCACGCGGGATCCAGTCCCTCGACGTCGCGGCCCTCCGGGACGACGATCACGGCCTCTTCCGGTGCGAGGACGTGGCGCGCGCGAGCCGCCAGGGCGCGGGTGTCGTGACCGGTCGCATCGCCGACCACGACGGCGACCGAGAGACCCTGCTCGGCCCAGGCGGCCGCCCGCAGCAACGTCGGGTACGCGGTCGGCGCCCGTTCGAGCACGAAGGCGTGGCTGCGCAGCACGCGCTCCGCCGGGCGCCGCAGGTCTTCTCGTCCCGACAACGCGGCGGCGCGCAGCAGACCCAGCACGGCGAGCCCCGCGCTGGACGGTGTGGCGCCGTCATGGTCCGAGCGCGGCCGATGGGGCAGCCGCTCGCCGTCGCTCGGGGCCAGGAAGAGATCCCCTTCGTCAGGGTCGAAGAAGCGCTCCACGAGCTGTTCGGCCACGGCGACGGCCGCCGGCAGATAGCGTTCCCCCGCTCCCGCGCGGAACAGATCGAGGCACGCCGAGAGCAGGGCGGCCGTGTCGTCGAGGAAGGCCGGGAGCTTGGCCCTCCCCTCGGCGAAGACGCGCAGCAAGCGGCCCTGCGGGTCCCGCACCCTGCTGAGCAGGAAGTCCACGGTGGCGGCGGCGGCGTCCACGAGCGGCGGGCGGTTCATGACGCTGCCCGCATAGGCCAGGCCCCCGGCGGTCAGCGCGTTCCACGCCGTCACGCGCTTGGTGTCCGTGCCGGGCGCGATGCGTTCGGCCCGCGCCTGCAACAGCTCGCTGCGCTCCGCCGTGTAGCCCTCGCGCGGCCCGCGCTCGCGGTCCCAGAGCACATTCGCACCCTCGAAGTTCCCGGGGCGATCGACGGAGTAGGCCCGGGAGAAGGCTCCGCCCCGCTCTCTCCCGAGCACCTCATCGACCTCGTCCGGGGTCCAGACGTAGAACTTGCCCTCGACGCCCTCGCTGTCGGCGTCCTGGCTCGCATACCACCCGCCGTCCTCGGCGCGCATCTCGCGCTCGAGCCATCCAGCGGTCTCGAGGACCGGCCAGACCAATCCCTCGTCCGCTGCTCCCGTCCGCCGCCACAGATCGGCGTAGACACGGACCAGCTGGCCCTGGTCGTAGAGCATCTTCTCGAAGTGCGGCACGCCCCAGTGGTCGTCCACGCAGTAGCGGTGGAATCCTCCGCCGAGCTGGTCGTACAGGCCGCGCCGCGCCATCTCGTCGCAGCTCAACCGCAGGAAGTCCCGCGCCGCTCGCGCCTCGGCGGGAGGGAGGTGGGGCTCGGCGGCGAGCAGCAGCTCGAGGTTCGTCGGGGTCGGAAACTTGGGAGCTCCGCCGAAGCCTCCGTGGGTGAGATCCGCACTCTCGAGCAGCTGGGAGGCCGCCCGGACGAGCAGGCCCGTGCCCGCCGGCTCCTCGGCCATGCCCCGCGGCCGCTCATCGAGCGCCGCGAGGATGCGACGCGCCGATTCGTCCACCTGGCCGCGCTCCTCGGTCCAGGCCCGGTGCATGCCGCGCAGCAGCTCCTGGAACGAGGGCAGGCCATGGCGCGGCTCGGGCGGGTAGTAGGTTCCCGCGTAGAACGGCTCGCCCCCGGGCTTGCAGAACACCGTCAGCGGCCAGCCGCCGTGGCCCTGAAGGCGGACGATCGTATCCATGTAGATCTGGTCGACGTCCGGCCGCTCCTCGCGATCGACCTTGATCGGAACGAAGAGCTCGTTCATGAGCGCGGCCGTGTCCGGATCCTCGAAGGACTCGCGCTCCATCACGTGGCACCAGTGGCAGGCGCTGTACCCGATCGACACGAGCAGCGGCTTGTCCTCGGCCCGAGCCCGGGCCAGCGCCTCCTCGCCCCACGGCCACCAGTCCACCGGGTTGTGCATGTGCTGTCGGAGGTAGGCGCTGGTCTCGTCGGCCAGCCGGTTGGTGGGCTTCGGGGGGGTCGTCATGGCCGGCGAGTCTAGGCTGGATCGGAGCGGGGCTCCCGTCGCCGCCCGCTAGGCTTTCTCGATGATCCGCTCGTCGTCCCTCGGCATGGCGCGGCCGAAGGTCCCGCAGATCGGACGCCGGCAATGAGCGGCGTCGAGGTCGTGGTCGGCCGGGCGCACGGTCTGGTCGCGCAGCTCGGCTCTCCGATCGAGCGGCTCTTCCTCGAGACGCTGCTGCAGGAACGGGCGGGTCTCGAGCTGCTCGAGGCCTTCGCGGCGGAGCAACGCGACGATGGAGCGCTGGCGCCGGAAGCGGCGAAGCGACCGGCTGCCGAGGCGGCGACGGCGCTCGCCCTCGAGCGCCTCGATGCGCTGGGGCTGCTCGATCACCCCGTCCCCGAGCGGGCCTGTGGCTTCCTGGCGCAGGGCCAGCACGCAGACGGAGGCTTCGGACAACCGCAGGATCCCGAAGCGCAGCGCCTGGCGGAGACCGGACGCCTGGCGGGCCTGCTCGGGCGGAGCCCGTTCGCGCGCCCGTCCTGGCTGAGAGCCTCGGAGGGCTTCCTCGCCAGGCGCTGGAAGGTCGAGCTCGTCCAGGGCCCGAGCTATGGCCCGATCCTCGCGTTCACGTCGCTGCTGACCCAGGTGCCGTCGGAGCTCGCGGACGAGGCGCTGCAATGGTGCGGTCGAGAGCTCGAACGAGGCTTCCGGCTGCAGAGCTTCGGACCGCTGGCGACGGCGCGCGTGTTCCTGCGGGCGAGGGCGAAGGCGCTGCCCGGTGCGAAGCTCGAAGCGGGAGAGATCGTCACCGCGCTGATCACGGCGCAACAGCCCGACGGGGGCTTCGCCCCGGACGACGAGCCCGGTGAGACGCCGATCTCGACGGTGCCGGCCACCCTCGAGGCGGTCGAGGCGCTGCTCCGCCTGTCGCCCCAGGGCCCCTAGGCGCCGAGCACGACCTCCGCGATCGTTCGCATCTGGGCGGGGTCGTGGCTCATCACGAGCAGATGGGTGACCGGCGTGTCCCGCCACGCATCGAGGCGCTCGCGGACCCGCTCGACCGGTCCGACCAGGGAGATCTCGTCGCAGAACTCGTCCGGCACCATGGCGATGGCTTCCTCGCGCTTCCCCTCGAAGAAGAGTTCCTGGATCTTGTCCGCCTCGGCCTCGAAGCCCATGCGCGCCATCAGCTCCTTGTGGAAGTTCCGCTTTCGCGAGCCCATCCCCCCGATGTAGAAGCCGAGCATCGCCTTCATCGGCATCAGGCCCGCCTTCACGTCGTCGGTGATGCTGATCGTGACGCCGGCGCAGATCTCGAAATCCGCGGGCGCCTTGGCGAGCGACTCCGCGTAGACCTCCTGGCGGAAGGGCGAGTAGTAGAGCGGAAGCCAGCCCTGACACATCTCCGCGGCGAGGGCGACGTTCTTCGGGCCCTCGGCACCGAGGAAGATCGGAACGTCCGCGCGCAGCGGATGGGTGATCGGCCGCAGTGGTTTGCCCATGCCCCAGGAGCCCTCGCCGGTGTACGGCAGCGGGTAGTGCGGGCCGTCGTTCTGCACCGGCGCCTCACGGCGCAGCACCTGTCGGACGATGTCCACGTACTCGCGGGTCCGCGAGATCGGCTTGCCGAAGGGCTGTCCGTACCACCCCTCGACCACCTGGGGGCCCGAGACGCCGAGCCCCAGCGTGACGCGCCCCTTCGAGAGATGGTCGAGAGTCAGCGTATGCATCGCCGTGGCGGTCGGCGTTCGCGCGGAGAGCTGGACCACCGCGGTCCCGAGCCGGATGCGCTCGGTGTGTGCCGCGATCCAGGTGAGCGGGGTGAAGGCATCCGATCCCCAGGCCTCGGCCGTGAAGACGATGTCGTAGCCCAGGCGCTCGGCCTCCTGCGCGACCCCCAGGAAGTTCGAAGGAGGCTGCGCCTGCCAGTAGCCGAGCTGCAGTCCGAGCTTGAGATCCCTGGCCATCGTCCATTCCTCCAGACCCGTCCCGGGCCGAGCGCACGGGATAGAACCGAGGCCCGTCCCGGGCCGAGCACACGGGATAGCACCGAGGCCCGTCCCGGGCCGAGCCGACGGGATAGCACCGGCTCGCCTTCGCGACAGGGGGACGCGATGGCGACTCATGTGCCGGTGGTGCGGTCCTCCGGTCCGGGTCGCGCGCCGGGCCATGCTAGACTGCGCCCGTGCGGATCGCGGTCGTCATCCCCGCGCTCCACGAGGCCGATCGGGTCCGCGCCGCGGTACGGAGCGCCCGAGGGCCCGACGTCGACGTGATCGTCGCCGACGGCGGGAGCACGGATGCGACCCGCGAGCGCGCGCTCGAGGAGGGGGCACAGGTGGTGGTTTCGGCGCCGGGGCGAGCCCGGCAGCTCGCTGCTGGCCTGGCGGAGGCCGGGTCCGCAGAGGCCGTGCTGTTTCTGCATGCGGACACAGAGTTGCCGAGCGGCTGGGCAGCCAGCATCCGACGGGCCCTCGCCGATCCCTCCGTCGCGGGGGGGGCCTTCGCCTTCCGCCTGCGCGGGGAGGGCGCGGCGCTTCGCTTCATCGAGGCCTGGGTGCGGGTCCGGCTCCTGCTCTTTCGCCTGCCCTACGGCGACCAGGGGATCTTCGCCCGCCGCAGCGCACTCGCGGCGATGGGCGGCGTGCCGCAGGTGCCGATCCTCGAGGATCTGGATCTGGTTTGGGGCCTGCGGCGTCACGGCCGCCTGGCGCTCCTGCCCGAGCCGGCGACCACGTCCCCCCGGCGCTACGAGGCGCGCGGCATGGCGAGGACCGTGACGCGGAACCTGCTGGCGCTGCTCGCCTGGCGTCTGGGCGTGGACCGCGAGCGCCTGGCCGCGTGGTACCGGCGATGAGCGCGGGCGAGTTCGTCCAGGATCGCGCGACCATCGCGGCGAACCGTCGCACGATGTTCCGTCGCCTCGGCTACTACGTTCGCCGCAACGCAGGCGACTACGTCCAGGGAACGATCACCACGATCGTCTACGCCGGCTTCTTCGTCGCGCTGCCCGTCATGGTCGGATGGTGCGTGCAGGCGCTCACCGAGGGGCAGCCGCCCGAGGAGGTGGCGCGCCGCTGCTTCCTGCTCTTCCTGGTCGCGGTCGGCCGGTCGGCGGTGCGTTTCTTCTCGCGGGTGCGGATCTTCAACGCCGCGCGCAACATCGAGTACCAGCTCCGCAACGATCTCTTCGAGCACCTCCAGCGTCTGCCGCAGTCCTTCTACTTCCACTGGCGCACCGGGGATCTGATGAGTCGCTGCGTCAACGACCTGACCTCGGTGCGCCTGATGCTCGGGCCGGGGCTTCTCTCCGTCGCCCAGACACCGGTCCTGCTCGGCGCCACGCTGATCGCCATGTTCTGGCTCGATCCCAAGCTCGCCGCCCTGGTGCTGATCCCGTATCCGCTCTTCATCCTGATCTCTCGCGCTTTCGGCCGGGCCATGCACTCGAGCAACCTGGCGGTCCAGGTCGGTCTCGCGGACATGTCCAACCACCTGCAGGAGACGATCTCCGGGGTCGCCGTGGTGAAGGCCTACGCGATGGAAGGGACCACGCGGAGCCGCTTCGAGGGTCTCTGTACGGATCTCTATCAGCGGCAGCTCCGGGTCGCCCGCGTGAACGGCGCCATGCCCGCCGTGACCAGCCTGCTCCCGATGGTCGGGATGTGGATCATCTTCCTGGTCGGCGGCCAGGCCGTCCTCGACCGCGAGATGACCATCGCCGAGTTCTTCACCTTCTCGATGTTCAACTACGAGCTCACCTTCCCGATCTTCATCATGGGCTGGGTCTTCAACCTCGTGCAGCGCGGCACGGCGTCGATGCAGCGCATCGACGAGGTGCTGTCGACGGAGCCTTCGATTGCGGATCGCGAGGACGCGGTCGAAGTCGAGGAGATCGACGGGGAGATCGAGTTCCGCGATCTCACCTTCTCCTACACCGAGAGCGACCGCGAGCCGGCGCTTCGGGAGCTGAGCTTGCGCATCCCCAAGGGCTCCGTGGTCGGCTTCGTGGGCCCGGTCGGTTCCGGCAAGACGACCCTGGCGTCGCTGATCCCGCGTCTCTACGAGATCGAGGACGGCAAGGTCTTCATCGACGGCATCGACGTGAACCGGATCCCGCTCGCGACGCTGCGCAGCCACATCGCCATGGTGCCGCAGGACTCGTTCCTGTTCTCGATGAGCCTGGCCGACAACGTGGCCTACGGCTTGCCGGGCACCGAGGGCGAGGCGGTGCGTCGGGCAGCCGAGCTGGCGCAGCTCTCCAAGGACGTCGACGAGCTGCCGCACCGCTACGAGACCGTGGTCGGCGAGCGCGGCGTGATGCTCTCCGGGGGGCAACGCCAGCGGACCGCGCTGGCACGCGCGCTCGCCCTCGATCCGGCGATCCTGATCCTGGACGACACGCTTTCGGCCGTGGACGCCGAGACCGAGGCCGCCATCCAGGAAGGTCTCGGGCAGGTGTTCCGCGGCCGCACCGTCGTGATCGTCGCCTCCCGGGTTTCCACCGTTCGCGAGGCCGATCTGATCGTCGTGCTCGATGGCGGACGGATCGTCGAGCAGGGCAGTCACGAAAGCCTGATCGCCCAGGAGGGCCTGTACAGCCGGTTGGCCCACGATCAAGAGGACGAAGAGCGCGTCGAGGGCGCCGCGTGAGCGGACCGGACGACGTAGGACCGGAGGCGGGCGAAGAGCCGCTCGACGAGTTCGCGGCCGAGGTCGAGTCGGCCCCGGTGGGGCTCGACATCCTCGAGGAGGAAGCGCTCGGAAAGGCCGTCGACCGGGTGCTGCTGGTGCGGCTCTGGGAGTGGGTGGCGCCCTACAAGGGTCAGGTCTTCCTGACCCTTGCCATGGTGGCACCGATGTTCGCGTTGGAGCTGGCGCCCGCCTGGATCGTGAAGACGGGGATCGATCGCGTCATGCTTCCCCCGGCAGAGCTGCCGGCGGCCGGAGTGATCGACACCTTCCTCACGGCACCCGAGGGATGGGATCCGCTTCTCTGGTTGGCGAGCCTCTTCCTGGTCGCCTCCTTGACTTCGGCCTTGTTCGCCTACGGCCACATGCTGCTGATGGTCGCGACCGGCCAGGCGGCGATGCGCGACCTGCGGCTGCGCGTCTTCAACCACATCCAGTCGCTGCACCTGGGCTTCTTCGACACCTACCCCGTCGGCCGGCTCGTGACCCGCGCGACCAGCGACGTCGAGCACGTGGCCGAGATGTTCAGCCAGGGCATCGTCGCGTTCGTCACCGACGTGCTCAAGATGATCGGCTTCGCGGCCGTGCTCTTCGCCGTCGCTCCCAAGCTCGCCGCCTGGACCTTCTCCGTCGTTCCCTTCCTGGCGATCGGGGCCGTGGTGTTCCGGCTCAAGGTCCGGGACGCCTTCCGGAACACCCGGGTGCTGCTGGCCCGGATCAACGCCACGATCCAGGAGACGGTCACGGGGATGAAGGTCGTCCAGCTCTTCACCCGCGAGGCGCGCAACCTCCGGGACTTCGAGGACCTGAACGGCGCGCACCGGGACGCGTGGCACAAGTCGATCTGGTACGACTCGGCGCTCTTCTCGGTCGTCGAGCTCGCCAGCGGTGTCATCGTCGCGATCGTCATCTGGCAGGCGACTGGCTGGGCGACCGCCGGCACGATCTACCTGTTCATCAACTACATGCGGCGCTTCTTCATGCCGCTCCGGGATCTCTCCGCCAAGTACTCGGTGATGCAGTCGTCGATGGCGAGCATCGAGCGGATCTTCCAGCTCCTCGACACCGAGCCGGCCATCCAGGATCCGACGCCGGAGCGTGCCCGGCACGTCGCGGGGCGCGAGGCGCCTCCCGCGCGGGGTGAGATCGAGTTCGAGAACGTCTGGTTCGCCTACAACCGCGACGAGTGGGTCCTCCGGGATCTCAGCCTGAAGGTGGCTCCCGGCGAGAAGGTGGCCTTCGTCGGCCCCACCGGTGCGGGCAAGACGACCGTGATCAAGCTGCTGACCCGGCTCTACGAGGTCACGCGGGGCCGCATCCTGCTCGACGGTGTCGACCTCCGCGACATCCCCCAGAACGAGCTGCGCAGACGCGTCGGGATGGTGCTGCAGGACGTCTTCCTGTTCAGCGGAACCATCGAGGACAATCTCGCCCTCGGTCGCAGCGATCTGGACCACGGCGCCATCCAGCGGGCCGCGGCCGCCGTCGAGGCCGACCGCTTCATCGCGGTGCTTCCGGACGGGTACCAGACCGAGGTCCGCGAGCGCGGCACGAACTTCTCGACGGGCCAACGCCAGCTGCTGTCCTTCGCCCGGGCTCTCGCCCACGGCGCCGACGTGCTCGTGCTCGACGAGGCGACCAGCTCCATCGACACGGAGACCGAGGCCCTGGTGCAGCATGGCATCCACGTGCTCATGGAGGGCAAGACGTCCCTGGTGATTGCACACCGGCTCTCCACCATCGAGGACGTGGATCGCATCTACGTCCTCGAGCAAGGTGCCCTCGCCGAGAGCGGAAGCCACCGGGAGCTGATCGAGCAGGGCGGTCTCTACGCCCGGCTGCTGCAGCTCCAGAACGAAGGCGGCCGACCCTTCCTCGCGGCCGCAGGTCGTTGAGCCTCCGCGTCGCCCGCCGGAGCGGCGTCTAGGCGCGCAGCCGGACCATCGCCTCCTGGGCGAAGGAGGCGACGAGGCTGCCGTCCCGGTGGAAGGCGTGACCCTGGCCGAAGGCCCGGGAGCCCCCGAGCCTCGGGCTGGTCTGGGCCAGCAGGATCCAGTCGTCCATCCGGAAGGGTGCGTGGTACCAGAGAGTGTGGCTGGTGACCGCCGTATGGATCCGATCCGGGGAGTCCGCCTGGGACAGGCCCGAGAGCGGACGCAAGGCCGTTCCGATCAGGGTGAGGTCGGTCGCATGGGCGAGCAGGCCCTGATGCAGGGCCGGATCGTCGGCCAACGCGGCCTTCGCCCGAAGCCAGAACCGGTAGTCCGCGGGGCCCGCGTCCCGGACGCCGAGGTCGATGCCGTCCTCGATCCGGGTGTCGAAGGGCAGCATCGAGAGATCGGCCGGCGCCAGCGCGTCCGGGGCCGGAACCGCCGGCATCGGCGCCTGGTGCTCGGGGCCCGCCTCGGGAACGTGCAGCGACACGCTGGCCGACAGGATGACGCGCCCCTCCTGGTCGGCCGTGATCTGTCGCGTCGCGAAGCTGCGCCCGTCGTGAGGCCGCAGCAGTCGATAGGTCACCGGCTTCTGGAGGTCGCCCTCCCTCGGGAAGAGGCAGTGAAGGCTCTTGACCTGCTTGCCGGGGGTGTCGCGCGTTGCCACGGCCACCGCCTGGGCCAGCAGCTGGCCCCCGAAGATCCGGTAGTAGGGCATCTCCAGGTTCGGGCCGGTGTAGGCATCCTGGCCCGCCGGCTCGAGGTCGAAGCAGCGCAAGAGCTGGTCGAGCGTGACGATCGGCATACGGCTCCTGGTCGGGGCCGGCAGGCTAGCCCGGGCGGGTTCCCGTTGGGTTGCGCGCCCCGCGGGCGGCCTGTTAACTACCCGGAACCCCCAACAGCCTGAGCCGAGTTCAAAGCCATCCCCCCGGGTCAGCCACCAGGCCTTCTCCAGCCGCGGCTTCCCCGAGGGGACTCGAGGTTCAGTTGCGCGTCAAGTCGCTGCAGATCACGGGGTTCAAGTCCTTCGTCGACAAGACGGCGTTCTCCTTCCAGCCAGGGATCACCGGAATCGTCGGGCCCAACGGCTGTGGCAAGTCGAACGTCGTCGATGCGATCCGCTGGGCCATGGGGGAGCAGTCCCCCCGGCGTCTTCGGGGCAAAGGCATGGAGGACGTCATCTTCGCCGGCTCCGACGCGCGATCGCCCGTCGGGATGGGCGAAGTGGTGCTCACCTTCGACAACGCCGACGGTCTCGCGCCCGCCGAGTACGCCTCCTACTCGGAGATTGCCGTCTCGCGGCGCCTCTACCGCTCGGGCGAGAGCGAGTACCTGATCAACAAGACCGCCGTCCGTCTTCGGGACGTGCAGGACTTCTTCCGGGACACCGGAATCGGCACCAAGGGCTACACCATCGTCGAGCAGGGGCGGATCGCCGAGATCGTCTCGGCGAAGGCCGAGGAGCGGCGCTCGCTGATCGAAGAGGCGGCGGGCATCAGCAAGTACAAGGCCCGGCGCCGCGAGGCCGAGCGCAAGCTCGAGGCGACCGACACGAACCTCACGCGCGTGCGCGACGTGCTCGCGGAGATCAAGCGCCAGATCTCGTCGATCGAGCGCCAGGCGAAGAAGGCGGCCCGCTACAAGCGCCTGCGGGAGCTGCAGCGACTGCTCGAGCTCTCTCTCGCCGCGGACGAGCGGGTCGAGCTGGTGGCGGGTCTGGAAGAGGGGCGGGGCCGCCTCACGGCGGTCCGGGATGCCGTCGCTGCAGCGGAGGCCCGGCTCGGCGAGCGGGAGGCCGAGCTGGAGCAGAAGCGGCTCGACCTCGTCGACCGCGAGCGCGTGCTCGGTCAGGGCAACGAGGTGCTCTTCCAGCTGCGCGGCCAGATCAAGGAGCTCGAGAGCCAGATGAGCTACGAGCGCCGCGAGCGCGCGTCGCTGGCCGAGAGCAACGAGGCGCGGGCGCGCGAGAAGGAGCAGCTCGCCGGTCAGCTCGAGAGTGCGCTCGAAGAGGCGGGTCGCGCCGGCGACGAGCTGCGCAGCGTCGAGACGGGGCTCTCGGAGGCAGGCCAGGCCATGCAGAGCGCCGTCGCCGAGGCCCGCACGGCGGAGCAGGACCTGCGGGGGCTCGAGCAGCAGCGCGAGACCCAGAACCAGGCCCTGGTCGAGGTCCTGACGAGCGTGGCCCGGGCCGAGGATCGGATGGCGGCGCTGGTCGATCGCCGGGCCGAGATCGATCGCAGGCTGCGCAGCGCCGACGAGGTGCTCGAAGTCCAGCAAGGCGAGGCGAGCCGCGCCGACGAGGAGCAGCGGGCCCTCGAAGAGGGTCTGCGCAACCTCCTCGCGGAGCGGGACCGGCTGATGGGCCTGGTGCGGGATGCGCTCGCCAGCCACGCCGAGGCCGTGGAGGCGGCTCGCGTCACCGCCGAGCAGCTGCAGGCCGGACTGAGGCTTCGCGAGACCCGCCGCGCCCGGCTCGAATCGCTGAGGGAGCTCCTGGAACGCCAGGAAGACGTCGGTCACGGCGCGCGCCACCTGCTGCGCCTCACGGGCGACGAGCAGCGCGGGCTCGGGTTGCACGGCCTGGTTCGCGACACCTTCGACGCCGAGGCGGACGTCGAGAAGGCGATCGAGGCGGTGCTCGCGGAGCGGGCCGAGGCCCTCGTCGTCGACAACGGGCCGCGAGCGCTCGAGGCGCTGGAGGCCCTGCGCTCGGCCGACGCAGGCCGTGCCGTGCTGGTCCTGCAACGCCAGGACGCACCCGAGAGCCACGGCTTCGTCCCGCTCGGCACGCCGCTGCTCGGTCACGTGCGACCGAGGGCCGGCCGCGAGTCGATCGCGAGGAGCCTGCTCGGAGGGGTGAATCTGGTCGATCAGCTCTCGGAGGCGCTCGAGGTCTACGGCTCGGGACGCATCCCGTGCACCTTCGTCACGCGCCGCGGCGACGTGCTGACCCCCGACGGCGTGCTGCGCGGCGGCGGCGACGCGAGTCAGACCGGCATCCTCACCCGGGTCCGCGAAGTGCGGGAGCTGGAGGACGAGGTGGCGCGCCTCGAGCGCGAACTCAGCCTGCTCGAGCAGGCCCAGCGCTCCGCCGACCAGCACTCGGCCGCGGCCTCCGACGAGCTCGAGAACCTGCGCAACCGGCACCACACGGCCGCCCTCGCCGTCGCGAACCACGAGAAGGATCTCGAGCGCACGCGAGAACGGGTGAAGGCGATCGGCGAGGCGCAGGAAGGTCGCGTCGCGGAGCGCTCCGAGTACCTGGCCGAGGCGGAGGCCCTCGAGGAGGAGCGCCTGACCCTCGAGCGGCGGTTGGTCGAGAGCCGAGAGGATCGCGGGCGCCGCCAACGGGGCCTCGAACAGCTGACGCTCCAGATCGGATCGACGGCCCGGGACGTCTCGCGCCTGGAGGCCGTCGCGACCGAACGTCGCGTGCAGCACGAGGGCCGCGAGGAGGCCGCGCGGCGCCTGCGCGAGGGGCTCGAGCGCGCCGAGAGCGCCGTCCGGGAGACGCGCGATTGGATCCAGCGCCGAGAGGCCGAGATCCAGACGGCGGAGACCCGGCGCAGCGAGCTGGCCCGCAGCGTCGAGGAGGCTGAGCGGATCCTGGCCGAGCGACTGCGTGAGGAGGAGACGGCGCGGCTCGGCAACGAAGAGAAGCGCGACGCCTACGAGCAGCACGCCGCCCTGGTGCGCGCTCTCGAGGAGCAGGCGCGCGGCGTTCGCATCGATCTCGAGAGCCAGCGCGATGCCGCACAGCAGGCGGAGCTCGGGCTCCGGGAGCAGGAGCTGCGCCTCCAGCATCTCGACGAGTCGATCCGCGAGAAGTGGAACATCGAGATCGTGGACTGGAAGCCGCCGGCCCCGGCGATCCTGGAGGACGATCCCGCTGCTGCGGCCGAAGGAACCGAGACCGTGAGCCTCGGAGGCGCAGAGCCGGGCACGGCGACCGGCCCGTTCGACCCGGAAGCCGACCCCGACGACGCGGAGGGCCTGCTGCGCAGCGCGGGCAGCGACGAACGGGACGCCCGGCGCGAGGCACGCGAGATCAACGAGCTGATGGAGCTCGACAACCCCGGACGCCGGCAGCGACTGGGGGACATCCGCAAGCGGATCGAAGCGATCGGCGAGGTGAATCTCGGAGCGATCGAGGAGCACGAGGAGCTGCGGGAGCGCTTCCGCTTCCTCGGCGAGCAGAAGGCCGATCTCGAGAAGAGCGTCGAGCAGCTGCGCGATGCCATCACGCGGATCAACCGCACCAGCCGCAAGCGCTTCCGCGAGACCTTCGAGGCCGTCGACGAGCGGTTCCGCAAGAACTTCCCGCGCCTGTTCCGGGGCGGCAAGGCGAGCCTCTCGTTGACCGAGAGCGAGGACGTGCTGGAAGCGGGCATCGAAATCATGGCGCAGCCCCCCGGCAAGCGGCTGCAGAGCGTCAACCTGCTCTCCGGCGGCGAGAAGACGATGACCGCGATCGCTTTGCTCGTCTCCGTGTTCCAGGTCCGGCCGTCACCGTTCTTCCTGCTCGACGAGGTGGACGCCGCCCTCGATGACGCGAACGTCGGCCGCTTCAACGAGATCGTGAAGGAAATGGCCGCCGACTCGCAGTTCCTGCTGATCACGCACAACAAGCGGACCATCGAGATCGCCGACATCCTGTATGGCGTCACGATGGAGGAGAAGGGCGTCTCCAAGCTCGTCGCGGTCGAGGTCCACTGAGCCGGTTCGGGGCTCCCCTCCGCGGCGGCTCACCCTACGCTGCCTGGGCCTCGTCGAGCGTGGTCGCCCCCGTTCGGGCGAAACGCAGCGCGACGTAGAGCAGCAGCCCGATCGGCCCGAGCAGGAGGGTCAGCAGCAGGCACGGAACGAGCAGCCCGTGCGGGACGCCGAGACGGCGTGCGTCGCGGGCCTCCCAGGCGCCGACGAACAGGTCGAACACCAGGTAGTGGATCCAGCCGCCGCACATCGCCCAAGGGTCCGTGAAAAGCAGCATGACCCCGGCGAGGCTGCCGAACCCCGAGCCCTCGGGACTGCCGCCGAGGCCCTGCACGATCGCGACCGCGTAGGCCACGCCGAGCAGCGTCGGGATCCAGACGCGATGGATCAGCAGATCGGTCCAGCGCCAGCCCGGCGCCACGACGAGCAGGACCCACGCCGGTAGAACGGCGTTGTTGCAGATCAGGAAGAGGGTTTCGGGGCTCATCGGTTCTCCTCAGGGGGGCGCGCGGGGAAACTCCCCTACGCGGCGTTCTTGGGCCTGTTGCTAGCATGCTCGCACCCCACCTCGAGGAGCACCCCCCTTGCTCGAACGCCTTCGTGCTGTCCGCCAGGATCGACCGGTCGATTTCTTCCGAGGCTTCCTCGACCGGCCCAAGGAGGTCGGCTCCGTCATTCCGAGCTCGAGGTTCCTGGAGCGTCGCGTCGTGCGCGCCGCGGATCTCGCAAATGCACGGGTCGTCGTCGAGCTGGGCCCGGGCACCGGCGGCTCGACGCGAGCCTTGCTCCGCGCCATGCCCCGGGATTCCGCCCTGCTCGCCATCGAGATCAACCCGGCCTTCGTCCGCCTGCTGCGCGGAAACCATGAGGATTCCCGGCTGATCGTGCACGAGGGCAGCGCGGCGGAGATCCAGGCTGCGTTGCGGGAGCACGGCCTCGCCGCGCCGGACGCCGTCATCTCGGGTATCCCCTTCTCGACGATGCCCCACGCCCTCGGCCACGCGATCGTCGAGGAGGTGCACGCGATCCTCCCGCCCGGGGGTCGTTTCGTGGCCTATCAAGTTCGGGACAAGGTCCACGACCTCGGTCGCCAGGTCTTCGGACCGGCGACGGTGCAGACCGAGCTGCGCAACGTCCCCCCGATGCGCGTCTACCGCTGGGAGCGCGACGGCACGACGGCCGCGGCTCGCCGATGATCGCCCAGGGCGAGTCCGCGCCCGCCTTCGAGGCGAAGACCGGCGCCGGGGCCGAGCTCTCCCTCACGGGCCTGCTGGCCCGAGGCCCCCTGGTGCTCTTCTTCTACCCCAAGGACTTCACGCCCGGTTGAACGGTGGAGGCGCGGGACTTCCGGGAGCGCTACCCGGAGTTCACCGCGCTCGGCGCCGAGGTCGTCGGCGTCAGTCCGGACAGCGAGGATCGGCACGCGTCCTTCGGCAAGAGCCTGGGCCTTCCCTATCCGCTCGTCAGCGACAAGGGAGGCAGGATCGCCAAGGCCTACGGCGTGGCGAGGGCCGGGGGCTGGCTGCCCAGTCGACGCGTCACCTTCGTGATCGATCGATCGGGCACGGTCGCGGAGGTGATCTCCGCGGAACTCGACGTGAGCTACCACGCGAGAGAGGCCCTGCGCGTCGTCGAGGAGTTGGGCTCCGCGCCCGCTTAGCCTGAGCACCGCGTCACCCGGGTCGGTACCGCGGCCGCGGATCGGCGCAGCCGTTAGACTCCGCGGCCCATGAACGAGCTCCTCCACGCCGCCGCCCTCTGGGCCGCCGACCACGTCTCCCTGCTGCCCTGGATCGGTGGCGCCGTCCCGCTGCCCTTCCTGCTCTGGGGCCTGATCCGCGGTGACCGGGGAGAAACGGTCGAGGCGGACGACGCGGTCGCCGTCGCAGCCGAGGCGCCGTCGCCCGCGGTCGAGCCCGTTCCCGCCGCGGTCACTCCCGCGGTCCAGCCCGAACCCGCTCGGGTCGATCCGGCGGTCCAGCCCGCACCGGTTCCTGTCGAACCCGCGGTCGAACCCGAGCCCGCGGCAGCGCCGGAACGCGAGGCGGAGGTTTCCGCCCCGGCGGTCGAGGAGGCCGCCGAGGTCGCGCCCGCCGCCGCGCCCGCGCGGGTCTCGCTGCGCGATCGCCTGGCACGGACGAGCGAGGCGCTGGTCGGCCGGCTCGGGGCCCTGCTCGGCGGGTCCTCCGTCGACGCAGATCTGCTCGAGGAACTCGAAGCGCTGCTGTTCACGGCCGACCTCGGCGTGAAGACGGCGCAGGATCTGCTCGAAGCGGTGCGCGGGCAGGCGTCGGGCCAGCCCCCGGCGCGTGTGCGCGAGATCCTCCGCGAGCGGATGGCCGAGAAGCTGGCGGCCGTCGAAGGGGACGCCACCGGTCTGCTCAAGACGGGCTCGCCTCACGTGGTGCTGGTGCTCGGGGTGAACGGGTCCGGCAAGACGACGACGATCGGCAAGCTGGCGGCCCGCTATCGGGCCGAGGGGTACAGCGTGATCCTCGGCGCCGGAGACACGTTCCGGGCTGCTGCCCGAGAGCAGCTG